>JAMDCX010000011.1 GCA_023489375.1 Planctomycetota bacterium | reverse complement strand
AGCCCGGTTTCCCCGTCGGCTACAATTTCCAGCGGCCCGCCCGCAGCCGCCGCAATCACCGGTTTACCCAAAGCCATGGCCTCAATGAGCACCAGTCCAAACGGCTCCGCCGGCGCCGGCAACACAAAAATATCGCACGCCGCCATCAACGCGGAAACGTCAGACCGAAAGCCCAGGAGATACATGGAACAATGAGAGGAGAATACAGAAGACGGAAGGCAGAAGGCAGAAGACTTTGGAGAGCAGGTTGCAGGTTGCAGGTTCTCCGATGTTTTGACGGCGGACGGTTTTTCACCACCAAGGCACGAAGACACAAAGGCGGCGCGCACCGATTGAAGAGGAGCTTCCACAGATGACACAGATTCATCTTCAATGGCCGAAGAACAATGATCAGTGTTTCCCAACGATCTGGGATCATTGTTATTCTTTTTCCCTTGATCATTGTTCATTGAACGTATCAACCGCTCACATTCCGGCCGTTGATCACCTTCCCCGGCAATCAGCAGCACCGGTTGCGTCGTGTCGTTGATTCGTTGTTCGTCGCCCGTTGTGACCATTAAACTCCCTCCGTATCCCTCCCCTACCTCTTTGTGAATTCCCGGTTGCGTCGTGTCGTCAGTTGCTCGTTGTTCGTCGCCCGTTGTGACTATTAAACTCCCTCCGTATCCCTCCGCCACCTCTTTGTGAATTCCCTCGTCCCTTCGTGTCGTCGTGTCTTTGTGGTGATCATCCCCGTCGAAACCGCAGCCAGCAGGCTGGCCGGCTAAACCCGCAACCCGTAATCCCCCGTCACCTTCCTCTGTGTTCTCTGTGTTCTCTGTGTTCTCTGTGGCTCGTCGCCCTCCACCATCTTCGCCTCCCGGCGCGTCGGGACTAAATTCTGCACCATCGCCGTCAGCGATTGTCCGCAGCTCCCCAAACGCCTTAATCAGCGTTGGGATATCCTTTTCCTTCTGTAGTCGTGCCGCACAGAAGATCATCGGCCGGTCGCCGACGTTGAGTTCGGCACGCAGGGCGGCAACTTTTTCCGCGGATGCCGACTCCGGCTCAACGGTACCGTTGTGCACCACGGTGATTTTTTCAGATGGTGCGTCGCCGCGGGCCAGCATCTGATCTTTCACCGCATTGGAAATAGCCACAAACGCGGCAGTATTCCGCTCCGCCCAGCGGTGCAGACGGTTGGCCAGGGCAGCCTTGGGTCCCCGGCGGCCGGTGCGGTTTGGCGCCAGAAAATGCTGCGTCGCCACCACCCTTCCCCGGCCCGCGCGTTTCACCGCCGCCACCGCCAGCAGGTGTGTGCGGCCGTTATGGGCATGAATCAGGTCGGCCTGTCCAGACCGCAACTGTGCCGCAAGAATTTTGATGGCCGCAAAATCGGGCATCCGCTTTTTGGCCACCGCCAGCACATTGATACCGGCAGCCCGGGCACGGTCGGCTAGTGGTGCGGGAACGGGACAGGCAACAGTCACGTTCTGATCCAAAGCAGTCAAAGCGACGGCAAGGTCCAGAATGTGGCGTTCAGTGCCGGCAAACACGTCGGCGTCGATAAAAAGAATGATGTTCATAGTAAGCTCGATGGCGATGCGATTCAATGATCAATGAACACTGATCAATGATCAGAAATCAGGAGTTAGAACCCAGAATCTAGAACATGGAATAAGGTGGCGGGGCCGTGGGATTTGTTTTATTCACCACAACGACACAAAGACACGAAGGTATAAGATCGGCATAATCACGGAACTAAAGAGCTACCCGGCGTATACTGCCCCGCCTCTTTGTAAATTCATAACCCTTCGTGCCGCATCATTTACGGTTATTCACAAGGAGGTAAAGGAGGGAAACGGAGGATTCCAGCAATCCCGGCCCAAGTTCTTTGTGAACGACAAATGCCGCATTTATAACTTGTTTTGCAATCCATTCAGTCGATTCAGGTATTTCAAGCGGTGTAACCATTCAACCTGGTCCTTTGTGTCTTGGTGTCTTGGTGTCTTGGTGTCTTGGTGTCTTGGTGGTGAATCTATTTCTCGGTGTGCCCGGTGAACTCTGCGATTAAGCGCTACGCTTCATTGATCAATAATAGCATGTTCAGTATTGTCAGTATTTAGTATTGCGCATTTGGCATTTGGCATTTGGCATTTGGCATTTGGCATTTGGCATTCAGTATTTTCCGGAGACGTAGCGCCAGATGCTACATGCTTTCGTGGGCCGCGCAGCGCCGGCCGGCGTGAGCTAAACATCACCATGTGGACTTTTGCTTTCCCGGATCATAATTTCTTCATACCGCTTGAGGACATTGGGCCATTGGTATTGTTCAACGGTGGCATTGTCGGACACTGTAACATAATCACATCCCAGAGGCGGCAACCTCGTCCGAGCGCGCCGCTATGACATCACCTTTGTCCAACAGCCAACGGTACCCAAATTTAATTAAATCGCATCGACATGACCACATATCTTCCTTAGTAAGGTGTGACCATTCGAATGCAAGTATCTTTGGAAACAATTGCATCTCGAATGCGGCGCGGATGATATTGTAATCAAATCCCTCCACATCAACCTGCAACATATCCACTTCATTCAGATTGCAGTGCCTCATCAAGGATTTCAAAGTCAATGATTTGACGAAATGCTTCTCAATCCGTTTATCAAGATCAGGAATGCTGCGCCAGCTTTTTTTGAGCGTTTCCAACGAGAACGAAGCTAAATGTTCATCATATACCCCTGCATTTCGCACGGGCCGAAGTGCATAAATAACAGCTTCGCCATCTGCATTTCCAATGGCGCACTGAACGCAGATCACATTGGCGACCCCACGGTACGTCTCCCGGAGCTTGGCAAAAGGTGCTGGCATTGGCTCTACGGCAACCAGATTCCACCCGCGAGATAAAACCGCTGGATGTATCGGATCATTGGTTACACCGTCATTAGCGCCAATCTGCAGAACATCCAAGCGACCCTTCCGTTTTTCTATCGGTTCGGCAAGCAGCTTTCGTAAGTCGATAGCATTTTCCTCATGGAATCGAGGGCGATTTATTGAATATCCCCTGTTTTCAAAAAACCGCTTTATTCCATTCGCGGCGAATCGTTTTATCATATTACTGTATCCTGGCCGATGTAACCTTTTTTGGAAGTAGCGAGCATCGCTCCGTATTTCGCCAATATCTTTGGCCATTGGTATTGTTCAACGGTGGCGGCGATGGCCGCCGGATCACCCGGCGGGGCATTGAGAAGTTTGTGTAATTTCATTTTAATTTCATTTACATCGCGCGGATTGTCCAGCAACTCTCCAGTGATCCCTTCCTGTACGGTAATGGCCGCACCGGCCAGGCGGCTTGTTAATACCCGCAGCCCGTCGGCTATGGCTTCCACAATGACCAATCCCCACGCTTCATAAGTTGTCGGCAAAGCAAACAGATCGGCGGCTGCATAATATCGGCCGACATCACTGCTTGGTCCGATGAACTTTACGTGGTCGGCAATACCCAGTTGCCGCATTTCCGCCGCATAACCGCCCGGTGTCACCCGCCCCGCCACCAGCAACCGGAGGGAGTTATCGCCCAGCGCTGCAATGGCCCGCATCAAAGGTCCAAAACCCTTACGCTCCAACTCATTGGCCACAAAAATAATCACACGATCAGAATCTGTATATCCCAGTTCCGAGCGCACTTTTTGCCGCTCCGTTATTCGGCGGGCCACATTAAATTCGGCAGGATTATACCCATTGGGCAATATGTCAATATCTTTGTCGGGTACATTATAAAAGCGCATCAGATCGGCTTTCACCTGTTGTGTTAGCGCAATCAACCGGGCATAACGCCGCCCCTGAAGATACCATTTTTCCCGGGCCAGCAGATATGGATGAATGGGATTGAGCCGCTGTTTTAATCGGCCCTTGAAATTCCGTTCACGCCGGCTGATTTCAATCCATGCCTTGTGAACACTGGGCACCCAGAAGACACCTCCCGGCGGGCAAATCACCCCAAAGGCCGCGTGCACATCCGGTGCAGGGTTCAACTGTTTCAGCGCAGTCGGGCTTTTGCCGGCGAAACGGCGCAGCCGCAACAGCGGCACACGGGAATTGGCATCCACCGTGATCTTTTCAATTCCCGGGGCCAGAACAGCGGTATCAAAATCGGCGGCGATCACAGAAACATGATGCCCCTGTGCGACTAGAAAGTTGGCGCATTCCACCATGACGCGTTCAACGCCACCACGGCGATGACAACCGGGAAAAGATAGCGCGATATTCATCGCTCAATATCCAATGAGCAATGATCAATGATCAAAAATTTTGAAGACATTTTTATTCTCCTTAATATATATTCAATGAACAAAGGGCAATGATCAATAACAGTATTGTCAGTACATGCAATAATATCAGTATTTAGTATTGCGCATTTGGTATTTAGTATTATTAGCCACAGAGGACACAGAGTTCACAGAGATTGAATCGAATAATTTACCCTGCCCAACCGTTGCCTTCCCCGCCCCTCTGTGTTCTCTGTGATCTCTGTGGCAGATTATTTTTAACATTTGATATTTGGCATTCAGTATTTTCCGGAGATGCAGCGCCAGATGCTAAATGCTCTGTGCTACATGCTCCCGTGCCCCCGTCATGTTCCTCCATTTATCTCCAATTCCTCTTGTACATATTCAATTGATCCGCAACTGACGCACTTACGCGTCTTTGCGGTTAACTTCGTGGGCCCGCTGCGGACGCCGGCGGACTTCAAACCATACGGCGGTCATCATTCCCGCAGCGCACCAGGCCCAGATTAGTGGGCCGCGACACCAATATTGATCCACCATGCCATGGGCAAATCGCTGGAAAACAAGAGCGGCACCAATGGCCACAAGTGAAAATCGTGGATCGCGCGGATCAAGCCGCTTGTGAATTTTCCATGCCATACCCGCGGCCACGGCATGAATCAGCAGGAAGGCCAGCACTCCCTGCACGCCCGATTCCGCCAATGTCACCATAAATAAATCCGTGGCATCCATTTCCTTGCGTAACTGCACACCCACGCCAAAGACAGGATTGCTGTTGAATTGCGCCCAAGCATAATCAATGCTTTTATATCGTGCATCAATATTGCGGGCGTTGCTCTTGAAGTCAAAGGCGTAGTGCTGCTTTTCCTTCGGGAGCGTCAAATACAACAACCCGGCCAGCGGGACAACAATCAGCCCCACCCGCAGCATCAATCCAAAGCGTTTGCGTAACAAAAGCAGCACAAAGGAACCAGCCATGGCCTCCAGCCAGCCGCCTCGGGAAAGGCACAGGAAGAGCGCCGCCCCTATCACAATCAATGCCCAGAACAGGAGCCGGCCTTTTTTTCGATCACCCGCGGATTTTGCCGCCAACCAGAATTCCAATGCCATGACAAAAGTTGATCCAAATACCGCTCCCCATGCATTTTTATCCTCACGCGGATAATGAAAATGGGTCAACAGCACCATCAACGCAAAAACGGCTGACATTGCCACGGCCCCCTCCAGAGCAAATCGCAGATCATCGGTATCACCGGGAAATGAAGCGCACAGCATGACACCAAACACGAGATAAACCACCATCTGCGCATAGGCGGTAATGGCGGGGCTGTGGGGGTGAAAATGCGACAGGGAGGATATGAAGCAGAAAAAGAGGTATGCCATGATCGGCCAGAATAATGGCCCCATGCGCAGGGGCTTGCCCATCTGGGCGGCTTTCAGCAGGCAGATGGGAAAGAGCAAAGCCAGGCATAATTCAGATATCGACAGATGCACCGGCATGCCCGGAATATCCGTCTGCAATGGAATCAGCGCAAAGGTGATCATTAATGCGATACGCGGCTGCCACAACGCGATGATGATGAACAACGCACCCACAATTGCACCGGCGGCAAGCATTGAAAAGTGCGCCAGCACCGCCAGCACTGCGGCAACAGGCAGTCCCCAGGAGGCTACCTGCTTGAGGGAAGCCTTCCGTTTGATGCGGGGGAATCCGGAATCCACAGATTTCACAGATTGCACAGCGTTATTTACCATAAAGGCACGAAGACACAAAGAACCTTATAGATTCACCACAGAGGTAGTGGAGGGAAACGGAGATTATCGAACGGGTTTAAATTATCCACAGATGACAGAGATTATATAGATTTTTATTCCGTCCCGAGTTATCCACAGATTACGCAGATTCTAAAGATTTATTTTTGCCTTATTGAATCTTTAGATCACAATATAAAGCGTTTATATTCTAATGATGGGGCACCGAAATTGATCAGCAATCCTGTTTTGTAGCCGGTAATTATCAAGTAATTAATCAATTGCGCCTGTTCCAAGCCCGAAAGTTGTGACAATGCTTTAATTTCAACAATAATGGATTCAAAGCATACAAAATCGGCAATATATGTTGCCTCTAATAAATGCTTTTTATAATAAACCGGCAGTTCCACTTCGCGCTGAAAAGGAACGTTAAGGCTGGCCAGTTCCAAGCCAAGGGACTCCTGATAGACCCGTTCCAGAAAACCGCAACCGATTTCGCGGTGCACTTCCATTGCCGCACCAATGATTGCATAAGTTTTCGGATCACGTTTATCGATCACTATTTCAGATTTATCCACAGATTTCACAGATTACAAAGATTTTTATCCCGTTTAGTCATCGACAGATCGCACAGATCGCACAGATTTATTTTTTCCTTACTTAATCTGCGTCATCTGCGTAATCTGTGGATCATTTACACTTCCGCGTCACCAGCTCCGCGTAGATCGCTTCGTTAAGCTATCCACGGATTTCACAGATTTATTTTTTCTTTATTTAATCTGCGTCATCTGCGCAATCTGTGGATCATTTACACTTCCGCGTCACCAGCTCCGCGTAGATCGCTTCGTTATGCTATCCACGGATTTCACAGATTTATTTTTTCTTTATTTAATCTGCGTCATCTGCGTAATCTGTGGATCATTTACACTTCCGCGTCACCAGCTCCGCGTAGATCGCTTCGTTATGCTATCCACGGATTTCACAGATTTATTTTTTCTTTATTTAATCTGCGGTATCTGCGCAATCTGTGGATGGGTTATTCTTTTTAATCAACCCGGTGTAGATTTCTTCGTATTGCTCACATACTTTGTTTAAATCAAAATCTTTGACGCGCTCCAGGCCGGCGGCTTCCAATTTGTGCCGCAATGTTTTATCGGTCAGCACCTGCAGCAGCGTCTGGCCGAGTTTGTCATCTGCCACCACCAGGCCGTCCCGGCCGTTGCGGGTAACTTCCACCGCACCCACATTAGGCGAGGCAACAACCGCGGTTCCGGCGGCCATGGCTTCAATATATGGTATGCCGAAGCCTTCATACGTGCTGGGCAGACAGAATGCCCACGCGCGGCGATAACGGTTGATCAGTTCCTGCTGGCTGATACGCCCCAGAACAGAAACGTTGGCGGCCGGGGGGGCATCGGAACAGACCATCCAAAGCTGAGCGGCGGGCAATTTGGGAAGAATATCGCGGGCGAATATTTCCATGAGCAGTTTGCCGCGCTTGCGGTTGCCGTAGGTGCCGACAAAAAGGATTGTGGGGACATCCGCCTTTGCCGCGGTTCTATCCACAGATTTCACAGATTGCACAGATGAAGACGGCATACGCTTTGCATTTAGAACTGATTCCAGATTCAAAGTTGCAGGTTCTGAATTCTTCGTCGACACAAAAGGATTATTCGCCACAGAGCTCACAGAGGACACAGAGGGAGAAGAGTTGGGAGAGATAGTTTCTGACGAGGTTACAGAGACAGGACAGGAATCATCCACAGATTCCACAGATTGCGTAGATTGTGGTTGTGAGCATTTAGCCACAGAGGACTTTTCAGTGATCAATGAGCAATGATCAATGATCAAATTATTTTGAAGCTCTGCGCTACTATCTACTTCTAAATTCTGACTTCCGGATTCTGGATTCATCCCCCCATTATTCTCTGTGATCTCTGTGGCTAAACCATCTTTAATCATTGATAATTCTTTGTTTTCTCCGCGTCCCTCCACCACCTCTGTTGTTAACCCCGTGTCGCGTCCTGTCTTCGTGCCTTGGTGTCTTTGTGGTGAGTTCCCCATCGCCGGCGTAAAAGCCCGCAGATCTACCCCGTTCGGAATCACGGTTCGCAAACCCGGATAATAGCGCAGCGTGCTGGCCGAAACGCAAACAGTTTTGTCCGACACCAGCGTGGCCAGCACTTCTGCCCCGTAAAGTATCAGCATGCGTAATTTCTCTTTTATTCCCGGAACCTTCCATGCCTCAGCGAGGCAGCTTCCGTGCATGGTGCGAATCACCGCCGGCCTATGCCGACGCGACCACAGCCAATAATTATCGCCGTGGGCGTGGATCACGTCGAAACCGGAGAAATCGATTTTTTTCAAGTTCCAGGCAAAGCGGAATGTCCGTAATGACGTGCCCACATCCACATGATGCAGATCATACAATGCCCCGTCGGGTTTAGCGCACGGTGTAAACAACGTGACACCATGGCCGCGGGCAACAAGGGCATTGGCCATGGCATGGGCCTGATAGCCGACACCCATCTTGGTCTCGGAAGGAAGATAAAGAGAAATCATGGCGATGTTCATAGTGGGTAACAAGACAGAATGCAGAATTCAGAAGACAGAAGGAGGTAGCGGCGGAGCCGCGGGATTGTGTTTTTTCACCACAAAGGCGCAAAGAGCCGTATAGATTCACAAGGAGGTAGCAGAGGTAAACAGAGGAGTATTGCGCATTTGATATTTAGTATTATTAGCCACAGAGGACACAGAGTTCACAGAGAATAGTGCAATATAATTTACATTTATCAACCGTTGCTTCCGCCGTCACTCTGTGTTCTCTGTGACCTCTGTGGCAGATTATTTTTAACATTTGGTATTTAGCATTATTAGCCACAGAGGACACAGTGTTCACAGAGATTGAAGTGATATAGTTTACACTTATCGATCGTTATCTCCTCCGTCCCTCTGCGATCTCTGTGGCTCATCGCGCCGGGATACTTTCTTCTGCCTTCTGCATTCTTCCCCGCATCGCCCCCATCCCCCCCTCCGCTTCCCTCCGCTACCTCCTTGTGAGTCCCCACTTCACCTTTTATCGTTCTATCTTCGTGTCGTCGCGTCTTTGTGGTGAACTCCCCATCAAGACCACGGCCAGCAGGCTGGCCCGCTAAACCCGTAACCCGTAATCCCCCGTCACCCCCCTCTGTGTCCTCTGTGATCTCTGTGGCTCATCATGGTAACTCCCCGCTGCCGCGTAGGCGGATAGATATTCCGAGGCGACTTTCGGCCACGCGAATTCGGCGGCACGGGCTTTGCCGGCCACAGCTAAACGGCTACGTAATACCGGATCATTGTTCAGCCGCTGCATTGCGGCGGCCAATAATTCCGGCTCACTGCGTTCCACCAGCAGGCCATTAACGCCATCGGTGATAATTTCAGCGGGGCCGGCATTATTGACGGCAATGACCGGTGCGCCGACGGCCATTGCTTCAGTCACTACAATGCCGAATGGTTCGGCAGGTGAGGCTAAGACAAAGAATTCACAACTTTGCAGATAAGATGCTACCGCCTTCCGATCAAGACGACCTGCAAAGCAGACCCGTTCAGCAATGCCTGATTGCGCAGTAAGGTCATGAAGTCGGTACATCTCCGCACCGTCTCCACCAATAACAAGATCCATTGAAGCAGCTAATCCGCTTTTTGCAAAAGCCTCAATGAGCGTATGGAATCCTTTTTGCGGAGCTAATCGTCCTAAACTTAAAATATATGGACGGCGGGACGGGGAGTCAGAACCTGGAACCTCGAACCTGGAATTATTCGGAAGCGCTGCGCTTTCAGTTGGCCCGGCTCCGGCCGGACCCCGGCCAGCAGGCTGGCCCGCTAAACCTACCTCCTTGTGAGCCCCCACCTCACTTTTTGGCGTTCCATCGTCGTGTCTTTGTGTCTTTGTGGTGAACTCCACGTCAAGACCACGGCCAGCTCTCTGGCCCGCTAAACCCGTATCCCGTAATCCCCCGTCACCCCCTCCGCTTCCCTCCGCTACCTCTTTGTGAGTCCCCACGTCGCTTTTTGACGTTCCATCGTCGTGTCTTTGTGTCTTTGTGGTGAACTCCACGTCAAGACCACAGCCAACTCTCTGCCCCGCTAAACCCGTATCCCGTAATCCCCCGTCCCCGTCTCCGTATCCCTCCGCCACCTCTTTGTGATTTCCCCCGCCCCTTCGTGTCGTCGTGTCTTTGTGGTGATCATCCCCGTCGAGACCACGGCCAGCTCCCTGGCCCGCTAAACGCGTAACCTCCGGTGCGGCAACGAAGTCCGCGAGATTCACCCCATTAAAAATCACCCGGCCGCGATCGCCAAACGGTTTGCCATAAAATTCTTCCCCGTCCCGCAGTGTTTTGGCGGAACAGGCGGTAATCACCTGGGCCTGATCCAAGGCCCGGCGCAAGATTTCCTGTGCCTGCGGGGATTTCTGGAATATCTGATTGGCGTCCATGGTCAGTTCGCCCTGCAGTGTGACCACCAGCGGCAGATTTAATTTTTTCTGCGCGATCATGGCGTAATGGGTATTGCTGCTGACGCATTGCACATGCAGCATGTTAATCTGATGTTTACGCAGAATGGACAGCATTTCACGTTCAATACCGCGATGCGTTAAATGGTAATTAATGGCGGCCTTGGCCGAGCCTTCCGGCAGGCGGAATGGCAGACGGTAAACAGAAATGCCGTCAATGGTATCGGTGGCGGGCAGATCCCGCGGCCAGCGGTTGGTCAGGATAATGACATGGTGCCCCTGGCGCATCAGCTCCATCGCCAACTGCCGGCAAAGTTCTTCCACTCCGCCAAGGGAGGGGTGAAACGCGGAAGCAAATAGTGCAATATTCATGGATTCAACGATCAACGAGCAACGTGCAACGAATAGCGGCGGAGCCGCGGGTTTTGTTTTATTCACCACAAAGGCGCAAAGAACCGTATAGATTCACAAGGAGGTAAAGGAGGAAACCGGACGATCCAAGGCGGTGGTGCTGAAAGCATGATACGACCGGAAAAATCAGCGTCTTTGGTAATAATAACGTAATGGTGCGATCTGGCGTAATCCCAAATAAATGAATCGGAAAGACTTGAGCCCAGCGATGTTGAGTGGATCAACGGAAGGCTGGGGACAAATCTGACACGACGGGGCATATTCTCATCGAGAAGAAAGCCTTTCACGCCACTTCCTCAAGTGTGAAGTGATGCTTCATCAAAACAGCGGAAAATTGCAGGCACTGCAGAACAGCATCCCGCGTCAAAGAGGGATATTCTTCAAGCACATTTTCGATTGAATCACCGGCCCCTAAAAATTCAAGAACAGTCTGAACAGGGATTCGTGTGCCCTTGATGACGGGCGTTCCATTGCAGATATCGGGATCAATGATAATTCGTTCCATATGTCTATTATATCCAACAAATAAAAAGATTCACCACGGAAGACCGGGGGGGCCACAGAGATTTACTACTGTAGAACCCAGGAGTCAGGAGCGGGCGCTGCGCTGCAATCCGTCACCATTCATCAAATCCTCCATTATCTCCTGTACCTCATCGTAAAATCAACACCCTTCGTATCCTATTACTTACGGTTATTCACAAGGAGGTAAAGGAGGAAAAAGAGGTCTATAGGGTGTTTATCCGTCCCTCCATAACCTCTGCTACCTCTTTGTGAATCCCCACGTCTCTTCGTGTCTTCGTTTCTTTGTGGTGAACATCCCCGTTATAACCGCCGCCAGCTCCCTGCCCGGCTAAACCTATAACCCGTAACCCCCCGTCCCTCTGTGACCTCTGTGATCTCTGTGGCTGGTTATTTTTAACATTTAGCATTATTAGCCACAGAGGACACAGAGTTCACAGAGAATAAAGTGATATAGTTTACACTTATCGATCGTTATCTCCTCCGTCCCTCTGTGTTCTCTGTGATCTCTGTGATCTCTGTGGCTATAACGAGATTCTTGTTAAACCATCAACCAGCCGCGGGCACCCAAAATTAATCAACAGCGCTCGCGTAAGGCCGGTTGATTTCAAATAAGACAAGGTCTGAGCTTTCGCAATATCGGGGGTGCTGGCAAGTGATTTTAATTCGACCACAACTTCACCCTGCACCAACAGGTCTATTCGTTGCCCTTTTATTGCCACACCTTTGTAAATGACATCCCGCTCAACCTGCCGCTCCACCGCGATGCCGCGTAATGACAGTTCGTGGCAAAGTGCCTCCTCATATATTGATTCCAGCAGTCCCGGCCCTAGATACCGATGAACCTCAATAGCCGCAGCAATAATTTTTTCAGTCAAATTATCCATAATAAACCTCCCACAATCTCCATCAATTTCATATGCCAGCCACCCGGCCCAACATCTGCTATTCCCCTTGCCCTCTGTGTTCTCTGTGATCTCTGTGGTAGATTATTTTTAACATTTGGCATTTAGCATTGTAAGCCACAGAGGACACAGAGTTCACATAGTAAAAAGTGAAATAGTCTACATTTATTAATCGTTGTTTCCCCCGTCACTCTGTGTTCTCTGTGATCTCTGTGGCTAATTATCTTTGTTCATTGCTCATTGATCTTTGATCTTTGTTCGTTGTGTCTTCGTTTCTTCGTGGTGAACTCCCCCCGTCCTCTGTGATCTCTGTGTTCTCTGTGATCTCTGTGGCTGGTTATTTTTTAGCAACCCCGCGTTTCATTGTCCAGCGGCGGCGCGGTTTGCCGGCCTTGAGCGCCTCCTGCTGCCGCCTGAAAGCCACATTTCTGCCGTTCCAATACTCAAGCTGCTCCTCAAGGCTCATTCCTTTAAGGCGATGGTGAACCCGCAACGAGCCACGCCGTTTCATCGCAATGCAGTCAATATTATTCTTCATCGGCAATGACCTCCAAGGGGGTATAAATTCCGATTGGCCCATGGCCAAGCGAAATATTTACCCCATTATACAAAGGAATCTTCTGGAAATGCACTATGTGCTTAAAGTTCCAACTGACGATCATGGGACACCGGGCCACGGTCGCCAATGCAACGTGCAGGGCATCGGCTTCCCAATTAGGCCCGACAATTCCCGCCCGCATGTAGGCGGCTTGCATTGCAATTGCGTCAGCACCGACGGCCGCGAGTTCAGCACCGCCTCGGAACTGGTCAAACAAATCCCGCACACGTTGAGGAGCGTGCCGGATTTCTTCGCTTATTACCGGCGAAACCACCAGAAGAAACCTTCCATTAGCAACTTTATCGAAAAAGCCTTTGCTGGCATGTGAGAACTGCCGATCAAAAACACCACCATAAACTGAGGTATCGGCATACACTCGAATGGGGCAAGTCAAGTGGTAGGACATTTATTTTTCCCATTTTTCAGCGTATTGATTCAATATGATTTTTTCTCAACGGACGATCAACGATGACGGTTGCCACAGAGGGCACAGAGTTCACAGAGAATAAAGTGAAATAGTCTACATTTATTAATCGTTGTTTCCCCCCGGTCCCTCTGTGATCTCTGTGATCTCTGTGGCTAAATTATCTTGTGAATCCACCGTCCCCCAATCTTCTAAATGCTAAATTCTAAATTCTAAATACCAAATGCTCAATACCAAATGCTAAATGCTACATGCTCCCGTGCCCACTTCTAAATGCCACATTCTTCTAACTGCTCATTGCCGCGTAAACCTCCTGCAAATTTTCAATGGTCTTTTCAATGGTGAACTTTTCCAGGAACTTCTTATTCCCGGCACGGCCCATTTCGGCGGCTTGATCGGGATTGGATAAAATTTTACATATTGCATCGGCCATGGCATGGACATCTTTCATTGGCACCAACAGGCCGGTAACACCATCATCCACAATTTCCAATACACCCCCGCCACGGGTTGCCACCACCGGTTTACATTCAGCCATGGCCTGAATAATGACCTGACCGAATGGTTCGGACACGGTGGAGGCATGGACCAGCAGGGTGCCTGCGGCGATGATTTCGGGAACATCTTTGCGGAAGCCGAGAAATTCCACCCGATCACCCACACCCAACGAAGCGGCCAATTGTTTTAACTGCGTTTCCAGGGCATCTTCACCAAAGAGAGCGGAGCCAACGATCTGGAACCGGCAATCGGGGAAAGTTTTAAGTACCTGGCCGGCGGAGCGGATGAAAATATCCTGGCCTTTCCATGGGGAAATACGGCCGACAAGAACAATGACGGGAAATGATTGTTCACCACGAAGACACGAAGACACAAAGGAATTAGTTGAGGAGTTAGGAGAGTTTGGAAGCGCTTCACTTGCATTATTGTCTTCCAGATTTAAGATTCCAGGTTCTGGATTATTTGCCACAGAGGACACAGAGACAGTATTATCAGTAATTGCAGAATCAGAATTCTGGTATTCAGCATCCAGTATTGGGCACTTAGCATTTGGTATTTGGCATTGGGCATTTGGCACAGCGGCGGGTGTTGAGATACCGGAATAGACCACCGCAGATGGTTTTGACGACGGAAGATGGAGCGTTTCCAGGGTGGCATGGGAATTGGCGATGATTTCATGCGGCACGTGCCGGGCAAGGAACCGGAATATTTTTACCACCGGTGCGGGCAGATAATCTGTTTCAATACGGTCGCGGATATGCCAGATTATTTTCGCACCGGCAAGACGGGCGGCCAAACCACCCAGGATATCGGCCTTAAGTGAATTGCAATGGATAATATCCGGCTTTTTCTGCCGGATATGCCGGGCCAGGCGCCAGACAAACCTAATACTGCCTGTTACCGCACTCAGTTGAGCCAGAGAGCCAATTCCCAAAGTTCCCCGACCGGTTGTGCGAATGGATTCCGCCAGTGGCAGAATTTCCACGGCAATATTGGATTCGCGAAGTGCCGCGGCAAGGGGACCATCTGCGAACAGGATGACCTCGGAATGAAATCGCCGGCGGTCCAGCCGCTGGGCGAGACTGAGCAATGCCAGTTCACCACCACCCAGTTGGGCGGTATGGTCGAGGAAAAGGATTTTAACAAATGAACGGTTATCCACAGATTTCACAGATTGCCCAGATTCTGGTTGGATGCACAGAGAATTCAGCATTTCGCATTCAACGATAGCCTCTTAATCGCATGAAGAAGTTTATTGCAATCCACAACAATATCATCGCCATGGGTGTTACAGCGCATGCTGGCATAATGATTTCCCAGCCCCGAAACCATGCTCATGTACTCCCCGCCGCCGTAGTCTCCGGTAAGTTCCAGAATCGAGGCATCTGTCGCATACAATACGTTTGTAAGGCCAGCACCATGCATTCCAACAATTATTTTAGCCTGGGCAAAGAGGCGGATTTGCTCCGCCAGTGTTAAACCCTCCGGCCGGGAGGTTTCAAAACCTTCTGTTTCCAGTTTGGCAGCAACTTCATCATCATTAGCCACCGACCGCCACCCACCAGGCTTTCGACTGATATATATTTTACGTGTGCCATTAATATTTTTCGGATCAACTCCGGCGGCAGCCAGAAATTGTTGCCGCAGCCATTGCAGGCTTTCCGGAGAACAGGCCACGCGGTTGCCGGGTAATGACGCAAGAACTAATCCTTCCACAAAAACCGGCGGGGAATCCTTCGGCCATTCAATAATATGTGGACCGTAACCGAGCAATTCCAGGCTCTGGCGGATATAGGAATTCCCATCACCACGGATAAGGATTTTTGGTTGTATACCTGTTGCAGCGCTATAAGCGGACAAGTATCGCAGTTGGCCACAGGATTCTACCATCCAGTGATAATAATTGGGATCCAAGCGGCTAACCAGCGGAAACACATTGCACCAATGCATTTCCGATGATTTATCGCGATATTGACCTGCACATAAAAAATTCAGAATATCATCATGCGGTTCAAGGCCCAGGATTCGAGGGGCATCCCGGAATGGTGAAAGAAGCAATTGGCCTTCCAGCGTGACAGGTGCTGCATGTTTACCCACCAACCATACTTGAGGTACTCGAACCATGGATGCCGGTGGCAGTCGATATCGGGCAGATACCATGCGTTGACCAAAGTTCAATCCGCTATCTGCAAAAACCGGTTGGATTGGTTTGACATATTCTACTTTTCCGAACCGATGGACGGATGCTCCGGGAATATGTGCCCATCGGCTCTCCGGGGTCATTCTTCGACGCAATTCGGGTGACAGCCGCCAGACAGCCGGACCAAAACGATGAATTGCCGCCTGGACAACAGGAAAGCGGTAGGTATTGCGCAGTAGTTTTTTCAAGAATTATCCTTTAATGGGATGGATTCGGCATTTCGCGTTCTACATTTTCTACGAGAACTGTGGTTGCATTCCCCCCGCCAGGGTAAACCAGCAATCTCGCTTTATATCCAATTGATGATCCTCGTCCGGTCGGATCGTTGGATATTTCAAAAAAGCTGTATAACACAGACTGCGGGAACCGCTATTTCAGATAAATTACTCCTGATCGCTTCGGATCATCAGGCAATCAAATTCCACCACTGCGAGACGATCTTCGACAATAGGCGTGAAACCCACAACGGAGAAACCCGCCCGTTCAAGAAAAGAAATGGTCTCTGTCCAGTGGGGCATTCCCTCATAAAGGGGGATCATTGATATTTCGCATTGGATGGCGAAGAAACGGTCCAATTTGTCACCTAGTCCCTTCAACACGCGCAGGTCAAATCCCTGCGTATCCAGCTTCAGAAATGGTCGGCGCTGAGGAAGGTTCGGGGCAACTTCTGCCAGTACCTCATCCAGCCTTCGAACCATCACACTTTCTACCGTCATTCCGGCGGCGTCCGGGCCAAAGTGTTTGTCGCAAAACGCACTGGTTTTCAGGAACGAACTGAATGTCCCAAAACGGGCGACGTTGATGTTTGCCGTTGTGTTCTCCTCTCCCAATGCCAACTGCACTGCCTTCCATAGCGGGTCATGCGAACTTGCTTTCACGAGTTTGTCGTATGCCGCGGAAACAGGCTCGAAGGAAATGACTTCGCCATGATACATATTTCGTATTTCCCGAGCGAACTGACCCTCGTTGGCACCAACATCGATCACCAGGTCAATTTGCGTTCGCCGGAATACAGCCTGTCGTCGGAGTATCCCGTAAAGCGACCCGACGCTTCCGATCCGACTCCGGATGGCTTCCAGCCTGCCAGCGCGAAGGGCCATCCATTTAGCGATCGTTTTCATTCTATGCATAAAATTCACTCCCGTTCTACGCCCGTAATTACACGGAGGGCGGGATTCCCGTGCCAAAAGTAGTGCATCGAGCTCAGCAGGTTCAACTGCCCGATACCAAACGCGGAATACCAAATGCGCAATACTAAATTCTCTTTGCTGGCTTCGTCCCCAGCGCAACCACCGTCCCCACCTTCTCCGGAAAATATTTCTTGAGTTTCAGGAAGTGCTTCTCATACAGGTGGTAGCTAGCGTAGGCAAATATATACGTAGTGGCCACGCAGGCGCAGAGCATGCCCACGCCAAAGGGCAATGTACCAGCGAAACGCCGTCCAAACTCGGTATGGAATTGTAATAAGCTCCAAACGCCCATCACCGGGACGTGCAAAATATACATGGCGTAACTGTATTTTCCCGTGCTGCGCAACGGTTGCAGCCGGAAAAAACTTCCAACCCACCGAAAACCCCGGATTGGCACGCTGGCGATAATCAGCAGCGCCGCAAACGCGACCGCCAGCGAGAGAAATACCAGCACGGTTCCAGCGTGCGCAAGCACCCTGGGTGCCGTGGCCGGAACAGCCGCGGAAAGCACACCGATGATCGCGGCGGGCAGGAGGATCCAGAGCGACGGCTTGGCCAATCTGCCCATTCCCCAATCCGGAAGCCGAGCCACTACAGCGACAAGTGCCCCGATACCGAATTCATCCATTCTACACGGCGTTAGAAAATATATCTGCGAGCCATTCAAGCCAGCAGCTAGAGCGCCGATCCTGGAAAATACACCGATTATGATCAGTGCCAGACATGCGTGCAGGAGCCAGCGCCTTGGAACGAGAAAAATTGCCAACGGCCACACTATGTAAAATTGCTCTTCCACAGAAAGGGACCAGAGATGTGCGAGATATGGCAAGGTGGCATGGCCAAATACAAATGCGAGGTTGGTCGTATAAGTCCAGAGGAATATCTGGGCGTGCCACGGACCGTGAAGCGTTTTTTCGGACGCCCATAAATGACCATCACCAAATTTTATTAGGCACAGCCCGGCGAAT
Organism: Planctomycetota bacterium; assembly: GCA_023489375.1. GTDB lineage: Bacteria > Planctomycetota > Phycisphaerae > WQYP01 > WQYP01 > JAMDCX01. The sequence goes on along the minus strand of JAMDCX010000011.1, from coordinate 1,092 downwards.
AATACCGTCAGCAGACCATAGTAAATCGGAAAGATGCGCAGAAATCGGCGGGCGTAGAAATTTTTGAAATAGCTTTCTTGCCCCTTGCTATCCACGAGTATTCCTGTGATCAAGAAGCCGGAGAGCACAAAAAAAAGGTCCACCCCCATCCACCCGCGCGCCGCTATCGCATCCGCCGCGCGAGCAGGAATCGAGTTTCCAAGTTCCACCAGCCCGCTGTAATGAAAGGCCATTACCATAAGAATGGCTAGCCCGCGCAGGCCGTCAAGCTCCGGGAAGTGTTTGCGGCCGCTGAAAAAGGGATCGGCACCATTTTTACCCAGTCGAACACCCTGGGAGTTCCCATTGCTAACCACGTCATCTGACAGGGCGCCGGTTATGCTTACCACTGTGTTGCTGCCTTTCAGCTCATCAATTTTAAACTTTTCTTCTTCCATCTTATGGATCACATAATTCCCAGCGCATTTTTTTTCGAAATTATTTAAACCACAGGGGTCACCAGGCCGCCTCCGACCATAAAAACCTACGCACCCCGACGCAACATCTCGTCACGAATTGCAGCCAACGAGGGACCAAATGCCCGATCCAGTCTCATCCTGCCATTCCGAAAAGTATGGAGATTTTCTCGCATTGCGTGTAGAACTATACCAAATGAATTCCATCTGCGATAAGACCCACCATGAATTCGTTGTAATAACAGCCTTCCGCGCAAGGCATGGTAGCTTGAGATTGGGCTGCGGCACCTGCCAGCGGGTCCGCCCGAATGACTCCAACCATGCTCTCTAATCTACCCGGCATCCACCGATCGTCGTGATCCAAAAAGGCAATAAATTCGCCAACGGAATGCAGGATCGCATTATTCCGTGCGGCCGCAGTCCCTCGATTTTCCTGCCGGATCAACCGCACGCGCGGATCCATTTTTTCCACGCGAGATAAATCCTCGGTCGAGCCATCATCGACAACAATACATTCCCAATCGGTGAATGTTTGCGCAATGACAGATTGCACAGCCCCATCAAGGTATGGGCCGGAGTTATATGCAGGGATAACGACGGAGACGGTAGGCATGGATGGAGTCATTCGGGCGGACCC
>JAMDCX010000107.1 GCA_023489375.1 Planctomycetota bacterium | reverse complement strand
GTACGGCAGATACCTGATTCAGTAACCATTCACGGACAGATATATGAACTATGGTTACCGTTACGCGGTTATAATTAAATCTGCTCAATAACATTCCGACGATGTTACGACGGGTCATTCACCACAATGATTCAATGACATGACGAGGCAATATATTCACAAGGAGGTAGCAGAGGTAAGGGGAGGATGGATAAACACTATGCCAACCCTCTGTTTTTCTCCGCTTCCTCTTTAGGCCATTATAAAAAACAAAAATTTCTGTGTCCTCTGTGATCTCTGTGGCCAAGATCAATGATCCATATATTTCACCACAACGACATAACAAGCAAGGATTAAATCATTGCTATATCCTTATGGATTTGTGCCTTATTCACTGAAATTCTCCTCCGTGTACCTCCCCTACCTCGTTGTGAATATTTGTTGGAACCACGGATGGCACCGATATCACGGATACACTGTGCTTTTCCGGAATCCTAAACGGGTACCTTCCATTTCTATCCATTTCATTCGTGTTATCTGTGGTGGCAGTATTCGCGATGAAAAGCAGCATATCCCGGCTGATTTTTCTATTTTACCCGTGAACGGTTACCTGATTCATAATTGTAAATAAGGCCGCGGTATTCTACCATCTCTCCATAAAATGGAGTTATGGACTTATACGCTGGTTGGGGACTTGCCGTATTAACGTTAAACCGTAGTATATAGTGAATAAAACTGGTCGCAGAGGAAGTATCTGTGACTGCGGAATAGTTTTGGGCTGGAGAAAACAAGTTGATGGATCGCACACTGATTATCCTGAAGCCGGATTGCGTACAACGTGGTTTAATTGGTACCATTATTACACGCTTTGAATGCAAGGGCCTGAAAATTGTCGGTTTGAAACTCTCCCGCATTACTCCCAGGCTGGCACAGGAACATTATGCCGTACATCAAGGTAAACCATTTTATGACTCTCTGGTGCGGTTCGTCACCAGCGGTCCAGTAGTACTCATGGTGCTGGAAGGCAACAACATCGTGGAGGTGAGTCGAAAAATGATGGGAGCCACCTTTGGTTTTAAAGCTGATCCAGGCACAATTCGCGGAGACTTGGGTGTTTCCAGTGCCCTTAATTTAATTCATGGCAGTGATTCTCCGGAGACGGCAAAAGTAGAAATTGCGCGTTTTTTCAACCCCGATGAATTGCTGGAATTCAGTCGGACTATGGATTCCTGGACTTATGATCTTTCCAGTGGTCTACCACAGTAGGTCTGGCGACGGGTTGTGCCGAACCACCATGCCGCCGAAAAATTGTGGCGTATGATGTTTGCGGAATTGATCGTTATGGTTTTACTATCCGTCTGATATTCGATGGTATCGCCGAATAATATATCGCCGTGCCGGGATTAGTGTTGAGTCCTGTCCGTATCGCCAGGTGTCCGGCATTGGACCAATAGAGGATAATGATGATTATCAAGAACAGTGATGCCGTAGCCGCCAAGACTGTCGCCGTGGCCGGGGCCAACCGTGTGACGATGCGTCTATTGCTGGGGCCTGATGAGCAGTGTCCAAATTTTGCCATGCGTAAATTTACCGTGGAGCCCGGTGGATTCACACCACATCATCACCATGATTACGAACACGAGGTATTAATTCTTGCGGGACAGGGGGAAGCGCTCACGCCGGCCGGTACCAAGGCGCTTAAGCCCGGTGACGTGGTGTATGTACCAGCCAATGAGATGCACCAGTTTCGTAATGCTGGCGCTGCAGATTTTGAGTTTATCTGTCTGGTCCCCGCATGGGTCCATGCCCCCTGCACAGGCTGAGGGTTCGCCCTCTGGAGCGTATCAGATGAATAGGCCTTTAGCTGCCGCAGAAATGAAAACACCCGGAGCGGTGGAAAGCGTGGCGGTGGCCGGGCATACGTTGGAACTCTTTACGGAAACCCACCTGCTTTTTGAAACCATGTTAGTGGACATTGCCGCAGCGAAAAAACGTGTGTGGCTGGAAACCTATATCTTTGCAGATGATGTAGCGGGGCAGACCGTGGCGGCGGAGTTGCAGCGGCGCGCCGCTGATGGTCTGGATGTACGTTTATTGTATGATCGTTTGGGCAGTCAACATACCAATCCTAACTTATTTATCCAGCTGGCCGAGGCGGGTGTACAAGTACATGCGTACCACGGATTCTGGGAAGCCTTGCACTCGGTTTATGCGCTGCGGATTCTTAATCGCCGGGATCATCGCAAATTACTGGTTATTGACGACCGTTGCGCTTACTTCGGCGGTATGAACATCGTAGATCATGGCCACCTGTTCCGTGCTTCGTCGAGGGGGACCGCCTTGCCTCCGGCCCCCGCCGCCGCTTGGCGGGATTTGCATATTCGCCTTATCGGCCCGCAGCAACTTGAAATCGCCGACAGCTTTGAGCGTTCCTGGATGCACGCCAAAGGTTTGGATTTAACGTGGCGTCCCACCGAGTATCGGCGTGTGAAACTCCGGACAACCGCGGAATCAATCCACTTTTTTGACAGCGGCCCGGGGCTGAAATTCAGCCGGGCACCACGGGTATATCGTCGCCTTTTGCATCATAGCAGTCGCAGTGTGGTGATTGCCATGGCTTACTTTATTCCGGTAGGCCGGGTCATGCGGGAAATAACACGGGCGCGGCACCGGAATGTTCATGTGCATGTATTGGTTCCCACCATCACCGATGTGCCCCTCGCCCAGTACGCCCGCTGGTATCTTTATCGCAAATTATTGCGGATGGGCATACGTTTATATGAGAGAAAGAATCGCGTCATGCACACCAAAACGATGGTCCTTGACCGTCAGTGGACGGTAGTTGGCTCGGCCAATATGGATCCGCGCAGTCTATATATCAATCTGGAATTTATGGCGGTGATTCGATCACGCGATTTTGCGCAGGCGGTGCTTCGCGTATGCCGTTATGAAGTGCGCCATAGTCGTCGGGTCCGTTTTGACGATTGCAAAAAACGCACTTTGTGGCAGCGTTTCTTAAGTACATTGGCTTATTCATTGCGCTGGTGGCTCTAATCCAACGTTTCAAAAGAGCTTAGGAATAGGACCGTAATAACTTCCCGATTGACATTACCATTGAATACTCCACCACCGGCCAAGCCGGTTGCTATATGACGGATGGTGCTCTGGAATTTGCGCACCAACCGGCACAAAGACTAATTGGAAGTTATGGTGCTTCAAAGCCTAAAGGACGTGCGAATCATGACTGGCGGCACCGGGAAAATGTAATTTTCCACCCAGGTCAGGATGTTGCCGCAGATAATCGCGTACCATGGCAAAATAGCTGATGTCAACAACCGCCAGATCATCCAGCGCCAGGCCATGGCGGGCTGCGGCTACAGCGGCTTCATCCGGCGCTTCAATTTCCATAAAAAATCCGAACTGCGGCATTTCATCTAATTCCACCAGACAATTCTGGAACACATAAGAGCGCCGCCGCTTCTCAAATTCCATGGTCTTGATATAACCCAGCGCGACAAACAATAATTCCGCCATCTCCGGCGGCTGTGCGTAAAAATCGACGGACGGCCGGTTGCTGATCTGTTGGCCGGTGCGCGGCCCTTTCCAGGTCACCACACTGGGTAGAACCTGCCCGTCACTGGTGATCTGATGCCGGATTCGCAAAGCAGCGCGAACGGCGCTCAACTGCCCATCGGGCGAATCCAGAAATATATTGGTTTCCAGAACTTCCCGACGATACTGGGCACCGGCGGCGACAAGGCGCTGGGCCATTAGTTCATAAGTACATGGCACTTTGAGTTTAATTTCAATTTCACGCGGAATTTCTCGGCTTGCGGCCATAATCTGTTCGTTCCTGCATTAAAATACGTATTTATCGAAACAGGGCAATAATTGCAGTTTGCCCATGAATAAAATTTCGCCCCCCCACCGGGCCTAATTCTCCGGCGCAGAACATACCCGCCACAGGAATGGCTCCCATGACGGAGCGCAAGGCCTGAATATCATGGTGCGGCGTACCAAAAAGATTCATGCCGCGACCATTGCAGCTGAACATCAAGGCACCATGCGGAACATCCGCCAGCATTAATTCACCCTGCAGCAACAGGTGCAGGTCCTCATCCGCCGATCGGGAATCTTGCAGATGAAATTGAATCACCTGTCCCGGCTGCACCAGATCACCGATGGAAATACTGCCGTTCGAGCGATGAATTTCCAGTATATTTCGCACCAGAAAATCACCCCGGCCAAGATTTCCTTTGCGTTGATCAATAACCCGCCCGATCAGCAGACCACGCTTCTGAATCAGTTCCCGATCCACCAGCGGCAATCCCGCCATCATACTCCGTACAACTGTAATGGCCGCCTGGTCGTTGAGTAATTCAATAATATTTTCATGTCCCTGGGTAATTGTGTACGTTGGCCCAATGGGACGGCATCCCTGCGACACCACACAATCCACAGCCAACGGCCCGGCAATGGATACGCCAACCATGCCACTGTTGAAAATGTGATCGTTGACCGCCAGGCGCGCTTCGCCGGGCCGTTGCACCCCACTGACCATGCCGCCGACTATGGGGGCGTTGGGAAATTCCTTTGAACACACATCCAGTAATTGTACCACGGGTGTGGTAAAGGGATCCGCCAACATGATAAATACCCGTAAATCCGGACCCGCTTCTAATCTGGCCCGCAGGGTACTTTTTTCACTTAATAATTCCGACCACTCCTCATCGGCAAAATGAAAATGATCCACCCGCACTCCGGGAAGGGAAAAACCGAGCGCTGATACTGCCGGCTTGCGCTCAATTTCCCGATCCACTCCCAAAATACTTTCAGCCGTACAGGCCAGAACAGTTCGGCAATGCGTCCGGTTAACAAGTTCGCCGGTGATACGGGGAAAATCCGCCCGCAATAGAGAGGAAACAAACACCACCAACAAATCAACAGGCTGCTCACCCATACCATGGACAATCTGTCCGGTAATACTGTCAATAATAGTTGCCGGGTCACTTTCTGATGTAATAGCGGAGGTCAAAAGCATCCATAAACTCCTGCCAAGTCCGTCTAGACAAGCGCCGTTATTACGGCCCATACCTGATCCAGCTCCGGACCTAAGCATGCAGTATATACTGTATACAGTTATTGATGATAATTCGCCGGACATACGTACCGACGGCATTCCAACAGTTTTGACCTTTGGCACAACATGCGCCAAATCTCATCACATCAGTTGTCTACAATGCCAATATTATAGCCCCGCCGGCTCTGAAAGAGTAGCCGTATTCACTGGCATTTTTTTATCTCCCTTTCATCATTTTCATAATTCCTGTACTGCCAAATCCCATTTCAGTCGTGCAGCCATGGCCCGCGTGTAAATACTGGAAATTCCGCCGCAGCCGCCAACGGCCACGAACAGAGTTACTCTGTGACCCGCAGGGCAACCAACGTGGTATCATCGGTGCGGCGATTGAGGCCCACAAAGCGACGTGTTTCCCAGATCATATTCTGGCAAATCTGCTCTGCGGTAAAATCACGGTAACGCAGCAGGGTTTCCCGAACCCGCGTTTTGCCGAATTTCTCCCCGCTGAAATTTACCGCGTCACTTAAGCCATCGGTATATATAAAAATCAAATCACCGGTTTGTAACTGCAATACTTCTTTGTTATAGCGTTCCGCCGCATCCACACCCAGAACCATACCGCCGGTGGCAAGCTCACGGATTTTGCCGTCTCGTACCAGCAGGGCCGGATCATGGCCGGCGGTACAATATGTAAGCTGGCGACGGGCATAATTCAGGGTGCCATACCAGAGGGTGACGAACTCATTGCTGCGCGTATCGGCGACCATGGCGCGATTAACGCGGGCGATGATTTCATCAAGATCATAAATATCATTGGCATAGGCGCGAATAGCGGCGCGTACAGAAGCCATTAACAGCGATGCCGGCAGCCCTTTTCCGACGACATCCGCAACCGTAATACCTAATGATATTCCGTCAAATTCAATGAAATCATAAAAATCACCGCCGAGTTCAAAACAGGGCGCGTACAACGCGGAAATATCAAACCCCGGTACCTGCGGCGCACCGGCGGGGATCATTCGGCGTTGCACTTCCGCGGCAATTTGAACCTGCCGCTGCAGGCGTTCCTTGTCCATGGTTTCCTGCTGCAGGCGGGCGTTCTCAATGGCGGCGGCGGCCTGTCCGGAAATGGATTGCAGCAGTTTGACTTCAAAATCGGAAAACTCCTTGCGCTCCGCGGAGTAAACCCGCAATACCCCAATAGGGCGATTTTTATAAATTAAAGCGGTACAGAGAACCGAGACGATGCCCTCACGTCGGCCATCATCGTGGTAGATGATTCGGGAATCGGTGGTCATATCGGGAATATAAACCACCTTGCCTTCCAGCGCCTCGCGGTCAATACCGCTCTGCTGGAGCATAATGGGACCTTTACGAAGATAGGCTTCGGATAGATTGTAAACGCTTTTAATAACCAGTTCATCGCGTAAATCATCCAGCAGCCGCAGCGAACAGGCTTTGACATTCAGCGCCTGTGCCACACTGAACGTAACGCGGTCCAGCGTCTGTTGCAAGCCGCGCGCTTCCGTAAGCATGTTGGAAATATTAAACAATGTCGACAACTCAACAATGCGCCGACGCAGTTGAATTTCCTGCTCACAAAGCCGGGAAATAGCATTGGCCAGCAGATATAAAAACTGGACGCTGGCGGTACGCTGCATAAGCGATTCCTGATTTACCGCGTCAATAATGGTACGGACTTGTGCCGCCGGAAGTTGCAATTTCCCAGCCAGTTCATTGATGGCGGCAGCACGCACGGGTGCGGCTTTGGCCGGTTCAATGACAATACTGCCCAGCTTCCGCCCGGTCACTACAATGGGCGCGGAAAAAGGCTGGTCCATACCAGCATCACCTTTGGCGCTATGGGAAGCGGCGATGGCGGCGGAGCGGGTTTGAAATCGCTTGCTGACGGTGGTATGGGTCAGCGGAACTCCGCGGTCATCAAGAATGGTGGCCTTTACACGAGCCACCGAAGCTAATGAATCCTGAATATCCTGCAACGTGGCGGCGTCAATATAGTCGGTAAGCCGCGTGAATGGCTCCAGTGTTACGCCAGAATCAACGGCATATTCACCTGGTACTTTGGTACGCACCATTTCCACAGTCGTATCGGCACCTGTGGCTTTTTGATCTGGAGCGGCGTTAGACGGCGTCACGGCTTCCCCGATCTCGCTGCGCCAGCGCCTTGATGCGAACCGGCCTTGATCCACGCCTTTTCCAAAAGTATCGGCCAGGCACCGCTGTCTTTCCAACTGGCCCATTGACGCAAGGTAGAAGTAAGTTCTCCAGAACGGCCGGTTTGATAGTCCATGTAGGCCAGCAGAAAGGCCGCCAACGGACTTTTCTGCGCGAACATGGTATGCAGCTGCCTATATGCCGCGTCCAGACTGGTTTTAGGTAAAAGAGCCGCAAGGTTATACTTGACAGCGGTTAATTCCGGATGTCGTCCGAAAACAAATTTCAGATTGTAGGCGGCACTTTGATATAAGCCGGCGGCCAACTCGGCGTTAGCCTGGCCAATGATGGGCAACTGATTGCCGGGTTGCAGTTGAATGGCACTTTGATAATTTTCAATAGCGGATACAAAACGTCCGATTTTTTGCTCGGCTTCGGCCTGCCGCATAAGTTGGCCGAAATTACCCGGGGTTCCACCGGCCAACGAGTTCAGCATGCCGATATTTTGTCCAGCCTGCAGTTGTGCGGTCAGTGAAGGAGCAAGGTTTCCACTTACCCCCTTGCCGCCGGTGATCATACCAGTTAGCGCATTATTGCCGGCATTAACAAAGGAGCCATGACCATTGGCCACCCCCACCAGGCGCTGGGAAGTAATCGGCGCGATGGGCAAACCGGTAATCGGATCAATCGTCAATACATGGCGATGCGACCTGGGTGTTAAATCGGTCAAGGTCATGGCTGGTTTGCCCGGTAGCCCTGGAGCGGTGATTGAGGATGGCTTTCCACCGGCCAATTCCGCCAGCAACTGTTGATATAATCCACCACCGCCTACCTGGCCGGGAGCAGCACCGACATTGACACCGCCATGGACACTCTGGCCATTGGGGCGTACCGGTTTGATGCTATTGGCGTTGCCAATAATGGCCCGCGAGTTGCTGATTGGACTGGTTCCAACAGGAATGGAGGGAGATTGGTTAAAGGAATTACTTTTTACTTCCGGGGCTTGCAGTCCTGACACTTTATTATTTTCAGCTGTCAGTCCGAATGGATTGGAAATCTGCCCCGAGATAGGCTGCTGCACGCTTACCTGCCGCAGGCCAAACAACGGACTTATTTGCCCGACAACTCCGGCGGTAGATCCCATGGGAACCGCAGGCGCTTCGGGATTGGTATAGGCTGAAACCCCCGTTCCTGGCAAAAGTGCGGCGGGATTCTGCGCATTATAGCTGTAGGGCGAGGTATAACGCGGATTCGTATATGCCTGCCCGTTAACCGCATAAGAAGAATAGGGATTACCACCCATACCCACCGGAGTCTGAACCAAAGCGCCTTGCGCGGTGAAGGAAGGTTGCCCCATGGCCGAATTAACCATGGAACTGGGTACCCCGGAACTGATGGCGTTAACATTATACAGCGGCATCGCGGAGGTCGGTATCGAAGAATTAAACGAAGATTGGCCTATTTGTGGAATGCGGGCATAGCTCGTGGCACCATTCGGCAGGGTCACAGGGACCACCTGATAAGTAATACGCGGGACCGAATTGTACATACCGGTGGCGGAGTTGGCATAGCCCACCGCGTTGGGATTCAATGGGACGTATCCGGGAATCGGATTATTGCTGCCGCCGGAACCAACCTGATTGTTCGCATCCAAGGCATTACCAGTCTGCACCATTACTTGCGCTGTGGCGCAATTCACAGCCGAGCCTGCAACCAATGCGGCCATGACCGCCAGCATAACAGCGCGGGAGTTAAGCCGACGACCCAAGCGATTTCCGTGCCACTCTGTCTGGCCATGCGCGTAGGGCCTCTGCCGAAGGTTCCAATAATAAGATACGGTCTTCATAATGCACCTCTATTCTTCTACCAGTCTCACCACCTATATTATACCTCGGCAGATTGGAAAAGTTTTCACAAATTCTTTTAAATTCTCCAAAATCTTTCCGTCAAAGCAACTGGAATGCAATGACCCATCAGATGATATATGATAACAGTGAAATATTTCTTCGCAAAGCACAATGTTTAACCTCTGGAAATTGGGTGCGGTTATAAGTTTTGGCAAAAGCCCCATAGCCGCCACCATTTTGCATATTCGAGAAGTATCCTAAGATCGCGGGCGTCTCGCCCGCCGTTGATTTCAAGGAACCGTTGGTACAAAATTGCCAGTGGCTGTTCTGGAGTCAGGTGCACTGGATACAATCCTCAATTTGATGGCCACAATTTCTGACTGCACCCCACTTGACTTCATCCAGGATATGGTGTAAATTATTTTCGTAACCGTACACGGGCCTGAAGGAAGAAGTGAGGGGGTGGGCTTTCCCGCGAAGTGATTGTTGACGGTCTGATACAGAAATTCAAAGACGCTGCGTTGTTGCTGAGAGCAGGTGGCGATGACGGACCAATCCACTATTCTGAACCCCCGGCGGTGGCGGTGCTTACCGCGATGCGCTGCTGATAAGCTTGTTCGGTGCGTGCATCCATGCTGCTTGGACCAATCCATTCGATCCACATTCTTTTATCGGACGGATCGGGGTGAATACTGAAATTTGATTCCAGGATTGTTGGTGGAAAGTCATTGCTTTTTTGTCGGGGGTAAGCTTTATCCATTGTCAATCTCATTGTGAGTTTGGCAGGCCGAAAGGCCGTGAACGGTTACGAATACTTTTATACCACCGATCCGAGCCTGCCGCCGGATCAACTGGCGAGCTGGTTCACGGGGCGGTGGAGTATCGAAGTGACGTTTCAGGAAGTGCGCAGGCATTTGGGCTTCGCCACGCCGCGGAACTGGTCCAAGTTCAGCGTGCCACGAACCGCCCCGTGCCTGCCGGGACTGTTCAGTCTGGTAAGCCTGATTTTCGCGCGACGATGGCGTCCAGGGTCCGTCCGACCCCGACGGGATCCGTGGTACGTCAGGAAGGAATTGACTTTCAGCGACGCCATCGCGGTGGTGCGGCGATTGTACTGGAGTGAGGTTTTGAAACAGTCGCCAAAATATGGGGGTGTGTTAAAACTCCCGGTTGTTTTACGCCTCACGCGGCTGGATCAGCTTTGCCGGGCGATGTGAGACCGAAAAAAACGGCAAAAGTCGAGCTAAGCAGTGTGGCCGCACCCGGATACAAATTCTTAACGGATTTTACTTGACTTCGCCTTTGCGGCGGGTTATAAGCTACGCCGGAATCTCCGCTCCCCAGGGCGTGGGAGGATAACTTACCCCGGTTTTATCAGGTAGGTGAACCTTGTCCCTGTCAGAGCGGGGCCGACCTGAACGGCCGAAAGGCCGTGAACAGTTACGAATTCTGTAAGAGGACAAGAACGTAAAAAACCCGGTGGTTGTTACATCATTTCTCTGAACGCGCTGGTGCAGGCGTCCGGGGATCATGGGAAAGGATGTGCGGTCGTGGATTACGTTACAGGAAAATCGCGTGGGACCCGTATTCGTAAATTTCTGGCCGGCGTGCGCCGCGGCTATCTGCCGTGGCTGACGCAGAGCCTCCGCCGGTTGCGGCCGGAGGCCGTGCTGTCGGCGCTGCGTGAAGTGCGTGTCAACCGGCGGCGCTATCGCCCACCGGAGCGGCAGGGGCCGCGGTTTGAAATTCTTGAACCGCGGATCATGTTATCCAACGTCAGTTGGATCACGCCCGCCGGTGGCGATTGGGGTGTCGGGGCCAATTGGAGTACCGGCACGGTTCCCGGTAGCGGCGATACGGCCATTGTGGCCAATTTGAATCCCGGAGCACAAGTAACCTATGGCACCGGCAGTTCCACCGTCGCCGCCGTGCAGGCTTCAAGCCCCGTGGAAATCACCGGCGGAACGTTGACGGTAACAGGTTCCACACAGGTCACCGGCACGACACTAACGCTCGATGGCGGAACGCTCACCGATACTACATTATCTACGGTCAGCGGCGGTGTAATCCAGACCGCATCCAGTTCCACCACCACATTGGACGCGGCAACACTGGACAGCAATCTTACCGTAACCTCCGGTTCTACGCTGGACATCGCCGATAATCTGACGCTGGGCAGCGGCGCCACCATCACCGTGGATGCCGGCGGCACGCTGAATTTTGTGGACGGCACCGGCAATACCCAGAGCGTTTCCGGCAGCGGCAGCATTGTGCTCGATGCCGCCGGCGGTTCCTACGCCGCCGGGCAGATCAACGCCAATGGAGTAAACAGCGGCTCATCGGTGACTTTCGGCGGCGGCATAAACATCACCGGCGAAGGCACAACCGCATTGCCGAACACCATCACCGCCGCGGCAAACAATATCATCGTGTTTGACAACACCTTTTCAAATGCGACCATCACCGCCGCCGGAGGAGGAGGAGTGTTGCAAGTCGGCGGCACAGGCGCCGGTCCAACCGTCTTCAATGGTGTGTCACTGGATAACAACCTTACACTGGATGCCAATGCAGTCCTTGATGTTGAAAATAGTCTTAACGAGGCCGCCGGCGTGGCCGTTACGCAGGGTACCGGCGCGCAAATAGATATGCTCGCCGGCGCAACAGGTGCGCAATCGGCGTTGCAACCCTGGGTCGGCGATGGCATGGTGACCGCGCAAATCTCCGGGTTCACCGGCACCAGTTCCCAGTTGGCCGGCGGCGTGACATTCCTGGATTCCAACCAGCCGGGGGCGGCCTTTGGCGCCGTGACCGTTTCGACGGGCGGTGTTATCACTTTCCAGTGGCAAGCCGCCGCCAATGGCCCGGTTTCAAGCACATCCATCAACGGTTCGGCGTCGAACCAATGGGTAAGAATTGTCCGGTTCAATAACCTTGTCGCCGGATTTTATTCCAGCAACGATGTTCAATGGACGCAGATCGGCACCAGTCAGGTCGTCAATTTTGTCAACCCCTCGAACCTGGCCGGCCTGACCATGTCGGACACGGGTGGGGCATTGACGGACGCGGTGATGGTGGGGGCACAGTCGATCACTTCGGTAATTCCAAACGCTTTTCTACCGCCAACGGTGGCCACCGGGGCTTCAGCGAGTGCCGGCACGGTCACCGGCACGACGGTGAATCTCACGGTGGCGGGTCAGGCCCATGACGGACAGACCAACAGCTCCCTGCTTTACAGATGGTCACTGCTGGGTACGCCGCCTGCACCGGTGAGCTTCAATGCCAATGGCACAGATGCGGCAGCGAACACCATGGTGACTTTCACCGCCGCCGGTACCTACGGATTCCAGGTGACCATCACGGACATTGAAGGCGTCAGTGTTACCAGTGAGGTCAGTGTCATAGTCCGCCAAACCCCCGGAAGCCTTGTCATAGCGCCCTCTACGGCAAGCTTAAATGCTTCGCAGGCGCCGTCTTCCGTTCAACTGCTCAACGCGGCCGCCCTGACCGAAAATAATACCCGGCAATTCACCGCCGTCGCGTATGATCAATTCGGCATGGCCATGGCCACACAACCCACCATCACCTGGTCCTTAAGTTCGGGCGGCGGATCCATGGCCGCCGCCGGCCTGTATACAGCTCCGGATGTTTCGGGAACGGCCGTGGTGCAGGCCTCTGTCGGCGGTATTTCCGCCACGGCCAATATCACCATTACATCTTCGTCGATCGCACCGGCGGCCAGTTCCGTGACCGTCCAGGATCCGGACTTTACAGATCCGTCTGTGGGTACCGGCGCGACTGCGTATGTGAACATGCCGTCAGGCGAGCCGTGGGTGGGCGGCGGCAGTGCCGGAGTATCCGCCAATAATACCAATTTCACCTCCGGCAATCCCGATGCGCCAATCGGCAATCAGGTGGCCTACCTTCAGGATACCGGCGCACTTTCTCAAAACATCACTTTTAACACCGCCGGCGACTACACGCTGAGCCTTCAAGCCGCGTAGCGTGGGAACTGGCAACACGGCGGCCAGACGCTGCAGGTATTGATCGATGGAACGGCCTTCCACACCTTCACACCCACGAGCGTTAATTATCTCACGTATACAACACCGGTATTCAACGTTTCCGCCGGGGTCCACACGATCACCCTTGAAGGTACCGACCCCTCCCTTCAGGACAATACCGCGTTTATCACCGATGTGCAGGTCACTCCGGCGCTGGAGCAGACCATTCTCAACGTGTTTCAAAATGTATACAATAACATTGTTTACGAACCTTATGCGGGCTTGCAGAAAGGCCCGGCGGCAACACAGGCCACCGGTGCCGGCAATGACTGGGATCAGGCGGCGTTATTGATCAGTGATTTGGAAGCGGCGGGTATTCCGGCGGCGGATCTGCAATTTGTGCAGGGGCGTATTTCACCGGCCATCAGCCAGATCAACGCCTGGCTGGGAACAGTGAATGCGTCTGATGGGCATCCCTATGCGGCATTTCAGGTATTGGCGGACGCCGGCCTGAATCCACAAACCTCGCCCAACGATGCCACGATTACCTTGGATCATGTCTGGGTGCAGGTGACCGTACCGGGCGTGAATAACGGCCAGCCTTTCTTTCTCGACCCATCATGGAAAATGAGGGACTACGCCGACCAAAACTTGCCGGCCGGCGCCGGTGCTCTGACGCTGGTTCCGTATAATTCCACAAATAGCGGAGGATTTTTAACCAACACGATCGCCGCGCCGGGCCCGATTGCGATGTTGGACGGAAATTTCAATTCGCCCGATGTCTCTCCCACCGGTACGTCCTACGATCCGACCGGCACGCCCTGGTCGTTCACGGGCGCCGCCGGCGTTACCGGCGACGATAGCGGCCTGACCTCCGGGCTGCCGCCGGCGCCCGATGGTCAGACCCAGGTTGGATTTGTTCAGCAGACCGGTTCAATGGCGCAAACCGACACCTTCGCCGCCGGAAATTACACCCTGAGTATGCTGGCGGCCCAGCGGGAAAACTATCCGCACGGTTATCAGGAACTTGAAATTCTCATTGATAATAATCCGATCTATACCTTCAGTCCCACCACCACCAGTTACCTGGCTTATTCCACGCCGACCTTCACGCTCACCGCCGGACAACATACTATTGAAATCCTCGGCCTTGACCCCAATGGTCAGGATAACATGGCTTTAATCACCGGCGTACAGGTCAACTCGGTGTTGACGCAAACACCTTATCAATGGTATGAAGCGCAGGTTGCCACGGCGCTGGCCAAGAATTACCCCGGACTTTCCCTTTCCGATATAACCCACGATGGCCCTGTTGTGGCGCAGCAATTTACGAGTATCCCGCAAACGCTGCCTTACAGTTCGTACTCCATCACCGGCACCTATTCCGCCGGCCCCCAAGGCAATGTATCGGCTGACATTCCCACCGACGAAATGGCGCGGATTCAGATCAAGGTTGCAAACTCCTCCAACCAAAGTTTCACCTATACCGCCGTACTGCCGGAATCGCTTAATGGCCAAGCCATCGGCACCAGCCCGATTGTGCTGACGTACAGCAACCCGACGGACACCGGTGCGCTGATACCGGTGCTGGAGATCGGCGGCGCAACCGTGGCGACGGCGGGATTCTCACTTCCCACCGGTACGTCCACCAGTCCCAGCAATCTCACCATTACGCTGGATCAACTGCAGATCGGCCAATCCGGACCCATGGCCACCGATATAACGCACCAGTATGTCCACGCCGCCGGCCAGGTCATTGGCATCGGTGTGAATGTGGGGCAATGGTCGGACAGCGCCATTCTCAATATGCAAGCGCAATTGAACCAGCTCTCGGAGCAGGTTTATATTGATCAGAGTTTCGGCAATGTTTCCGAAGCACAGCTCAACGCCGCGCTTGATCAGAACCTCATGGTCGGCCTGGCGGCGGCGAAATATATGTATTATGTGGACTCACAGTCCCACAGTCTTGCCGCGTTGACCGGAAATGTCTGGATCGGCGACATGTCCAGCGGCATTACCTATGCTGATCCGCTCGCGTTATCCAGCCTCATCAATCTGGCCGGGGATGAGCATTGGGACGCCGCCGATCCGATCTTCAGCAATCTGGCGACGGATATGCCAAACATCAACATCTTATATGTTCCGGCCGCTCTGGATTCGTCGACGCTGGACTGGACCGCTCCGAACATGGCGCAGGTATTCACGCTGATGTCGGATAACAGCTCGGCGCTGGAGGCGTACACGGTACAGGAAATGACCAATTCCAGCGCGATTTCCACGGTTACGGGATTCCAACAGGCCTTGGAGCATGGTTATCCACTGATCACGATCACCCCGGCGCAGGGAGACGGCAACATCACGACATTTGGCAGCGGCACATATAATGATGACAATCTGACCAATCTGCAAAATGAGCTGAACCGCTGGTGGTCCGGCAGTTCTCCGGATCATGCCACCACCGGCGTCAGTTCATCCACCGCGAGCGTCGAGGCGCAACTCCTGCAGGAACTCGATAACGGCTACTCCATCATTGCGCCCGACACGCTGGTCGTCGGTCCCGATTATGCCGCCGCCGGCGGTGTGAGTACCGCCAGCCCCGATAACACATACCCCAATGTAACTTCCGGTGGAAACCGATGGATCGGCAACGTCTGGATCGATCAGCTCTTCTCGACGAATGGCGATGATCGTGACATGATGATCGCCCCGGTCGGCGCTATCTCCGGTCACGGCGGTTATTCCGCCGGTTACAGCATTCCCACCGCCATCAGTCAGCCGACCAACACCATGACCAACGTCACCACCGGCGATCCGGTGGATCCCTACAACGGCAATGTTTATCACAACGAAACGGATATCAATATTCCCAATCCCGGCTTGCCTCTGAATTTTTCGCGCACGTACAATTCACTTCTGGCCACGGCTTCGGGTTCCGGCGCCTACGCGTCATCAGGCGCGTATGGCTCCACCGGCCTGTGCGGTATTGATGTGGGTCTGGGTAACGGCTGGACCGATTCCTGCAGCGGATTCCTCTCCGTTCATGCCGCCGCCACCACCACGCCCGCTCAAATCATCTATACCTCCTCCGCCGGCAACCAGATCATATTCATGGGCAATTCCAGCGGTGGTTACACGGCCCGGGGCGGGGTCTATGGCGTGCTGGCCAAACAGTCCGACGGATCGTTTATTTACACCGACACCACCGGAACCCAATACCGCTTCATCGCCGGTCTTGATGCCGTTACCGGCGCTGCCACGGCATCCGACGGCGGTCTGGTCTATCGGCTAAGTTCAATAACCGACCGCAACGGTAATGAGCTTCTACTTGACTACGACCCCACCACGCGATTCCTGCAGGAAGTTGCCTCGGCCCGGAACACCGCGCGCCACCTCTTATTTACCTGGGATACCACCGGCGGCACGGCCGGGTATGACCACATCACGCAGGTCGGCGATTTCACCGGCCGCACCTGGACTTATACGTATGCGACCGCCGCCATCGCCGTTGCGTCCGGTTCCGATACCTTCAACAATGTAACCGTTGCGGATCTGGTTTCTGTCACTTCCCCCGTCGATGTGAATAACGACAATCACGTGGTCCGGTACGCATACATTAACGATGCCGTAACCCCCGCCGACGCCGGATCCTTGGCCGGACTGCTTACCGAAATCACCGACAGTGTTACCAACGCCTCCACCGGTGTGACCACCAATCTGTCCACCTATGATTTCAACTACTACCCCGATCGCCGTGTTTTCTCCGTGACCGATCCGTTGGGCAATCAGGAACGTTATACGTATGATCTGGTAACCAACCAGACCACTTATACGGATGAACTCGGCCAGGCCACGCTCTATGAGTTTAATGCCGGCGGCCTGCTGACAACAACCATTAATCCCGGCGGGAATTCCACCACCAATATCTGGGGACAACCCACTGCCGCCAATCCCAATGCGGCCAGCCAGCTTGCGTCACAAACCGACGCCGCCGGCTATATCACGCAATATTTCAACTATGACGCCGCCGGCAACTACACCCAGTCCATTTCCCCGGCCGGCGTCGTGACCGATTATGCCTACACCACCATCAAAGGCCCCTATGAGGTTTTAAGTTCAGTCACTCTCGACCCTTCCGGCCTGGATCAGACCACCACCTACACCTACGACGCCAATGGCAACCGCCTCAGCCGGACCGACTCCCTCGGCAATACCACCACGTACACCTACAATTCGCTGGGTGAAATGACTTCCGAAACTCAGCCCAATGGCCATGTCGCCGGCGCCAATGCGGCCGCCTTCACCACCACTTATACCTACGATGCTTCCGGGCAGGTGGCAACAACCGCTGAACTGGTCAACGGTGCCAACGCGATTGCAACCAATGTCTATGATTCCCTCGGGGATTTGATCGGCTCCACCGATTTCAACGGCAACACTACAACGTATACGTATGATTCACTGGACGAATTGCTTACCAGCATGAACCCCGTGGGCGGCAAGACCAGCTACAGTTACTACGACGGGCAGAAAGTCTCGATGACCGACCCGCGCGGATTGGTTACAACATTTATCTACGATCTCAAAAATGAACTCGTCGAAACCATCAATCCCGACGGCACAACTTCGCTGATCTCCTGCAACGGCCTGGGTAACGTCAGTACCCGCACCGACGAAAACGGCAACACGACGCGGTATTTTTATAACCGCGCGAGTCGCCTTGAGGACACCGTCAATGCCGACAACGGCTATACGCTGGATATCCTCAACGGCGACGGCCAGACGCTCCTGCAGACAACTCCGCTGGGGTCAGCGGTTCCCTATAGCCCGGCCTTTGCCGCCGGCGAGGACGAAACAACCGCTGACAGCTATAACACCGCCGGGGAACTGGCCACCAATACCAATGCTTTGGGTGGCCAAACCACTTACACCTACGATCATGCGGGAAACATGCTTTCCGTCACCGATCCCAACGGCAATACCACCAGTTATGTGTATAACAATCTCAATGAGGTTATTGAGAAACTCTCTCCCACTTCCGGCGGCGCACCCGCTTTAGGCGACAGCGGCTTTGAAAGCCCGAATATGGGTACAGGTTTGACGGCCTATGAAAATATGCCCGCGGGCGAACCGTGGGCGGGCAGCGGCAGTGCCGGAGTATCCGCCAACGGCACGTACTTTACTTCCGGCAATCCCGATGCGCCGCAGGGGAACCAGGTCGCGTTCATTCAGGATACCGGTTCGCTTACACAGAGCGCTACCTTTGGCGCCGGCGACTACTCGCTTAGCCTGTATGCCGCGCAGCGCGGCAATGGCAACAACGGCGGCCAGACGCTGGAAATCCTCATTGACAATCAGGTCGTTGACACCTTTACCCCCGCCGGCATCAATTACCTGAACTATACGACACCGGTTTTCCACCTCGCGGCGGGAAGCCACACGATCACCATTGAAGGTACCGACCCCTCCCTTCAGGATAATACCGCGTTTATTGACGCTGTGCAGATCAATCCCACCACCACCTATACCTACGACGCCGACGGCAACCGGACCTCCGTCACCGATCCCAACGGCAATACCACCGGTTATGTGTATAACAACCTCAATGAGGTTATTGAGAAACTCTCTCCACCTTCCGGCGGCGCACCCGCTTTAGGCGACAGCGGCTTTGAAAGCCCGGTTCTGGCCCCGCGGACGTATGTATACACTCCCCCCGGTACGCCCTGGACGTTCGTCGATAGTGCCGGCATTTCCGGTAATGGCAGCGGTTTTACTTCCGGCAATCCCGATGCGCCGCAGGGGAACCAGGTCGCGTTCATTCAGGATACCGGTTCGCTTACACAGAGCGCTACCTTTGGCACCGGCGACTACTCGCTTAGCCTGTATGCCGCGCAGCGCGGCAATGGCAACAACGGTGGCCAGACGCTGGAAATCCTCATTGACAATCAGGTCGTTTATACCTTTACCCCCGCCGGCGTGAATTACCTTACCTATACGACACCGGTTTTCCACCTCGCGGCGGGAAGCCACACGATCACCCTTGAAGGTACCGACCCCTCCCTTCAGGACAATACCGCGTTTATTGACGCTGTGCAGATCAATCCCACCACCATGTACAGTTATGACAACAATGGCAATGTGATCACCACTACCGACGCCAACGGCAACATCACCACCGAGCAGTATGACGCCTTGAATCGTCAGATCAAACAAGTGGCCCCAACCGCCGGGGGAACTCTGGCCGACAGCGGCTTTGAAAGTCCGGTTCTGGCCCCGCAAACGTATGAATCCAATCCTACCGGTACGGGATGGACATTCGTCGGTAATTCCGGTATTTCCGATAATGGCAGCGGCTACACGTCCGCTAACGCCAATGCGCCCCAAGGCAATCAGGTGGCGTACATTCAGTTCGGTTCTTCC
>JAMDCX010000031.1 GCA_023489375.1 Planctomycetota bacterium | reverse complement strand
TGCGTTATTATGTGGTCGCTGTGCAATGAGGAACTTTATACAGAGGCCACCACCTATGGTGTCAAAGTGTTCAAAGCTATGATGCAGGCTGTACATAAACTTGATCCCACGCGACCATGTACCAGTGCTTATTGTGTCTACAAACCCACGCATGCCTATTTTGGTGATGGATTTATGAAGGTTGAAAATATCCTCGGCTGTAATTATGGCACCAATCTCTATGTGAAACTGCATCAAGAGATTCCGAATAAAATGATATTTGGAAGTGAAGATATCAATATGTTCAGTGATCGTGGTGTGGTTCGGACGAATATCCGGGATGGACATGTCAATGAATATGGCACCGCACCTCATATATGGGTCAAAAGCGGCGGACCGGGTTTGTTGGGAGATCGTGCTCCATGGCTAACGCTTATCCCGGTGATGCAACATCCTTTTGTGGCGGGGACTTTTGTATGGACCGGCTTTGATTATCTGGGTGAACCAAATCCCATTGGTTGGCCGGATGTCAGCAGCCAGGTAGGATCGATGGATCGGTGCGGCTTTCCCAAGGCCTGCTACTACTACTGGAGAGCCTGGTGGAAAAGAAAGCCGTCCGTATATATCTTTCCCGCATGGACTTTTCCAAAGTCCATGCGGGGTAAACCAGTATTGGTTCGTTGTTATTCAAATTGCCGCCGGGTGGCATTATTCCTCAACGGTAAAAACTTGGGCGTGAAACACATGCCAAAATACAAATACCTGGATTGGACCGTTCCATACGCGACCGGGAAGCTCACGGCATGTGGTTACGACCGTGGCCAAAAGGTCGTGGCGCAGTGGAGCTACCGTACAGCCGGTCCTGCGGCGGCCTTGCAGCTGCGTGATGAAGTACCAACACTTACCGCCAATGGCGAGAGTATTGCACCTGTAGCGGTGAAGGTCGTTGATGCCGAGGGTGCCATGGTGCCCCATGCGGATAATCTGGTGCGATTCTCCATTTCCGGGGCCGGAACTATTGCCGGCGTATGCAATGGTAATCCGGCGTGCCATGAATCCAATGTGGGACATAAGATTAACGCTTTCAACGGTTTATGTCTGGTTATGATACGAGCGTCCCATCGTGCGGGGGTTATCATCGTTACTGCAAAAACCACCGGTCTTCCGCCAGTGATACTGACGATTCATACGCAAACTGATAAGAGAACAACCGGATAATAAATCGCGAATCAAATTTTCGGATCAACAATACATAAATTGGCAGTAAAAGTTCACAGGTTGGAAACAGAATGCAGGGAAAATGAGGTGTGTGTTGACTTGCGTCGAACATATAATGAGTAGAGAAATAGATGTTGCGGCTAGAGAGGCTTTAACGCGAACGTATCGTTGGCGAGTTCCATTTAATTGGACACGCCCGCAGTGGCGTGAGGAAATGTTGTCGGAGGTAGCCTTGGCGGTGATAGAACTATCCTGGGAAACGGCAATGGAATTGCCGACCAATTCCGCTCACTTCCAGAGCATGATTCAAAATAAACTGCTCAGGCGTTACCGTCAGGAATGGGCGTTTAACAAACACTTCGGCCGCCAGATGGTTAATGAGCCGACAGATTATCATCGCCCGGATATGGAAGATTTGCACTTAAGACTACAAGTGTCAATGGACGCACTTCCTGAAAAGGATAGCCTATTAATTCGGCAGCTTTACTGGGAAAAACGCACAGAGACTCAAATTGCTTCCGAAGCGGGGGTCAGCGTGCCGGCGATTTGTAAACGTAAAAAACGGCTTCTTTGTCATTTACGGAATTTGCTTGAAAATATTGAAGATGAAAGGTTAATAAAATGACATTAGATGCAATATATAATAGTCAGGCACGTTATTAGCTTGGCAGGATGAAAGGCCGTGAACGGTTACAGAATAACCATACGGTAATATATATTTGCGTATTTGTAACCACATGTGATGTATGGGCATTATATGTGAATAAGTTTGGTGATTGTCTTTATGATAGGAGTATCACATGAAAACGTTTAATACAATGGCGATGATGGCTGCTGCTGCAACAGTGTTCGGTTTGTCGATGATGGCTAACGCGGCGTCCACTGACTATTGGGTTCCGGGTGGCAATGACCTCTGGTCCAGCAGCACAAATTGGGCCGGAGGCAGTGGCGGAGCAAGTGGCTCTACGTTAGCCAGCGGCAATCGGGCCGTATTTGACTACCTTAGTGGAACCAGTCCGGTGACCACTACCTATAACATTTCTACATCCGGCTTCAGTCTACTGGGTGTCTGGGAATATGCGGCAACCGCAACTCCCGAAACATTTCCGGATGTCGTGGTGAATGATCCTAACAACTACACGCTTGCATTGACTGGAGGAAATCCTCCATTGGAAAATGAAAGCAACGGGGTGCTCACCATCAATGCACCAATCAGCCTTTCTTCCGCCTTCGGCATCCGCATAGGTTCGCAAACGGACAGCAGCAACGTAGAAGTTGGCACAACTCCCGGCGTAATCGTCTTGAGTGGACCGGTTAGCCTCGGAGGAAATCTATCGATTTTAGGAGATAGTTCAAGCAGCCCATCCCACTATGGTAATATCGTATTTAATGGGACCATGTCTGGTGCGTATAGTTTGACCGTCAACAATGGCGCAACTGGAAATCATGGCTATGTTGAGTTGGGTAGCGCCAATACCTTCACCGGCGGCGTGATTATCGATCACGCCACACTGGTGGTCTCCAATGGTTCTAACGGCTCCGCCACGGGGTCTGGTGCGCTTACATTTAACGCCAACGATAGTGCCTTGGCCGGTTCTGGAACCATCAGTGGTCCGGTTAATCTTAAAGGTGGAATCTCCATCACCGCTGGAGGTGAATTGAATCCAACGGTTGCTCCATCGGATGGCTATAGGAATTTTATCCCCACCACCGGGACCTTGACATTACTGGATGGATTAACTATGGAGAGCAGCAATTTTTCGACCAATAACGTGATCACATTTAATTTCGATGTCAATGGCTCTACCAACAGCGAAATGTCTATTACCGGCGGCACTTTCGCACCAAGTTACAGTGACACGGTTAATGTTTCTGGCGGAATATTTACCAAGGGATACTACGATTTGATCAGCTATTCCGGCAGCACCGTTAATTATGGTTCCTACGCCAGTCTACAGGCCTTGATTAACACATGGAATCTCACCGGCGCCCCGGCCGGATGGTCGCTGTTTAACGACACAGCGCATAATGCCATTGGTATTGAAGGCACACCGATCCCCGAGCCGTCGACAATTGCCTTGCTTGCCTTGGGTGGATGGGGGTTGCTGACCATAAGGCGTAAGCGACACACAAAGCTGTAATAGTGTGCTGCAGATGCGTGACCAGCTCACATTATGCTGGATGACATGTGCTGTTTTGTGTTGATTGTTGGATTGTTCCTTGTGCTATACTCGATGCGGCTATTAATGGGACATCTGATACGGCGCTGTGGCCACAAAATCAACACGTTTAGGCATCATTTGCTCCTTGTAATGTATCACCAATGGCCGCATGGAGTATATGTACCGTTACACGCCAAACGGAGTATAAACAGTGTTGACAATTCGAGATATCAAAAGTTTTATGAGCTACTGAACTGGGTAACCGTTCACGGACAACAGTGGCGAAATTATCAAAAAAAACGCCACTTTTTACCTCGCGTTCCCTGTTGATCGTGATTTTTACGTCTTATAAAGTCCAGACTCCACATTATTTCTTTGATTTTGGCGTTTTTTGGCCCGTGAACGGTTACCATTGTGAACGGTTTCGGAATTTGTAACCGGGAATATGTTGCTAACCGCAAATAACAATATCCACAATGTGAAAAGCTATGTTTATTTATCGAATGTTCCACTTTTGCCCGTGAACGATTACAAAAAACTCTGTAACCGTTCACGGACCTGATGGAAGCAATGAAGGCGTAGGCCGTCCGGCGAAGTGATTGCTGACGGTCTGATGCAGGAATTCAAAGACGCTGCGTTGTTGCTGACTGCAGGTGGCGATGGTGCTCCAGATACGTTCGCACCATTGTTGCCCACGCACACTG
>JAMDCX010000054.1 GCA_023489375.1 Planctomycetota bacterium | reverse complement strand
GGAAAATCGCAACCAGAGTCTCTCCGAATAATATCCGACAAGGTGATGACGTGATTTTGCCGGGTCGGCCCAATACAACGGGTGTGGCCATATTGGGTGGCAATTCTTTTATCCCCCATTATTTTCATAACCCTGCACCTCCAAATTCCATTTTTGCCGCTTGGTCCTGGCCCGCGCTTTAACTCTACCAATATCGCCCTCGCCCCAAAATATGGACGCACCTCAGTACAACTTTGTTTCAATGGAACCGTTGATGTCTACAGGTATCCCGCATCCGAGACCACGGCCGCGGGCAGATACCATGCTCGGACGGATAAGGAAGACGTGGTGTTCCACAGTGTATCTGAGATTTGAAATTTGAGATTTGAGATCGATTGCCAGTCCTCGCAAAGTGTTGCAATAATGTGATATTCCGCAGCCATGCAGACACATAGCCATTTTACCCACAACGCTGTGAACAATTACGTTTCGGGGAACCGTTCACGATGAGGCGACTGGGCAGGCTGGAAGCCCGCACCACAAGGGGTGCCCCCACACTTTGGGGTACGCCAAAACCGCCCTAACTATGGCCTTTCGGCATGGCCATGAACGGTTACCATTTCGGTAACCATATCTGAGGGTGGAAAGGAATATATCAGCGGGCTTTGATCGCCCGCAGAGCCAGGAAGAGGGGAATTTCACGCCGGCTATGATCCAGTGCGGAAAAACGCGCCCCATGGGGCGGCCTTTTGTCGCTGCTCCATTCCTCGATATGGTCTATCCACAGGCCCGCCGATCCCATGGTGTTGATATAGGCCTGCAAGGGGCGATGAAACGTGGTGGTGCTTTGGGCCGGATCACGGCCGGGGTGCATGGATATAGAAAATTTTTCACTCGTCAGATAGCTGTCCACAAGGCGATGCTGCGTCTGTTTTTCCTGATCCCATTGCCAGGCGGTCTTTTGAGGAATTCGGAAGCATGGATGGGTCAGAACCACCACGACCTTCCCGCCGGGTTTCAAAGCGTTATAAATTCCCCGCCATACCGGTGAAAGCGGGGTGAGATTTGCAATGGCCAGAATGCAGGCAGCCGCGTCGAATTGGCCGGGGATGACGGCAGCGCAAGCGGCCAGATTTCGCGCATCACCGCAGTAATAATTTTCTGCCTCTATATTGGTACGACGCCGATTTGCAGCTTCTACCAGTGAAGCGGCCATATCCACCCCTACCGTACGAACACCGTCCCGCGCCGCCGCCCGGCACAACACTCCCTGCCCACAGGCCACATCCAACAAATACTCCCCGGCAGAGACATTGAGCATGCGCAATACGCCAGGGATGATAAGTTTCTGATGGTGATCGGTGCCATCCTGCCCCACCAGATCATCGTACCACTCGCCGACATGTCCCCAGTGGGAGCTGGACTTCGCCATGGTGTTAAGTGGTGATTTGTTTGCTGTTTGAATTCCTTGTCCGGCTGTGGAGGGCGGTGCCGACCGGTCAGCGTGTGGCTTGTTGGTACGGTGATAACTTTTATCGATCATGGCAAAATATTAACACAAATTCAGAACGTGGTCGAATTTTTCCCTGGCCAGACACTTAAGCCGCAGAACAGAAGACTGGTCCGATGAAAACATAAAGCACGCAAATTCAAATGCTGTTCGACACTTACCGCACGCCGCAACGCCCTGGCACCACCGCAACGCCTTTAAGATGGTGACTATGCTATTGCCGGCCCGTCCCCGCATGGCCACGATACTTTTCCGCAATACTGGGCACAAGTACGTGATTCTGGGGTGGCGGTAAAAGATACAAGGCCACACCGCCGATCTGAATTGGGTGTATGTGCAACGGCGCAACCAGAGCGGCATATTGCCCCTGGAATTGAACCGGAATGATCATAGCCGCGATACGGTTTTGACGGATAAATTTTTTCAATAAAATTGGATAATTGGGGGGAATGCCATAACCGTAAAATGCCGCAACTACCGGTGAGTGCCGAAACCTTACCGGGGTTGCCGCCGGCATATTGAGATAGCCTCCGGCCATGGAAAAGTAAAAATGGGCCTCCGCCTGCCAAAGCATGCTGGCACCTTGAAAACCATAGGGGAATATAACGACATTCGCACCTGGTTTCAGATATTTGTGACAGGCCGGCGTAATGAAAAATGGTGGAATGTGTACCGGATAATCCCAAAATCCGGTATCCACACGCGGTATAAGAAATAAAATGGAAAATCCGGAAAGAAGTATTTTGTTAAAGCGTCGGGTTGTGGAACTGGCCAGCCACCACGCACTTATAGCCGCCGCAACCAGAGTGGCGTAAAGTGGAAACCGGGATGGCAGGGCGTTGTCCAACAGCAGCCAGTGAACAAAAAGCAGCCATGGCAAAACCACCGGTGTGGTGTACCTCATGATGGCCAGGTGGGCGCCCAGACTGGCCACAACGGTAACCGCCAGGATAAATATCATAATTCGCGCGGCAGCCTGGCTGACAAATTCGCGGATAAACAAAAGAATCATCAGGATTAACGGTGCGCCCAGATACGCCAGTTGCTCGGTTAAATTGCCGCTGAAGGTGGAGGAAACAGGAGCCAACAGTTTACTGCCCAGGGCGGTCAGCCGCGTGGGAATAAAATAATTCAACGGATCCGTGTAATAGACATCCGGCGGGTTCAGCGGGCCGCGGATGTAACCTTTGAAGAAAATATAATATAGCAGTGGACTTAGTGCCACCGCCGTGAGTGCCAACGCGATAAGAGTTTCAACCAGTGGTTGATAACGCTGCCGCCAATCCATCGGACCGGCTTGATACGTAACATCCACAACAACGGCCAACAGGCCAAAAAGTACCGCGGTGGCAAATATTTCGGTGGAGAGGCCAAATTGGAAAAGCAGCAGTACCCCAAGGAGAATAAGGTAAGACCAACGGGAAAGTTTTCCACGCCGCCGCAGCAAATATACCCAAACCAGCAGAGGAAGCGTCCAGGTGGCGATGAGAAATAAATGCCCAGCTATGAGTTCACCAAACTCATAGCTGGAAAAGCCGAACAGGCCGCCGGCAAAAAGGGATGGGAAAAATTGTTTTTTTGTTATTTCGCGCGCCAGCAGATACGCCGACCAGGCGGTTAACGCCGGTGAAAGCAGGGCGATGACATTGTAACTTACGATTGGCCCCCAGCACTCTGTGATGGGCCAGAATAATAGCGCCAGCGTGGGCATGGAAGTACACCATACCACGTTTTGTCCGACTGGCGCCCATAGTACATGCGTCATCAGGGGATTGATGCCGTGGCTGATGGCCCACGGCCACCATGCCAAACTCCAGAGAATAACGGAGGTATCGGTGAGTTGGCCGGCAAGGACCGCATGTTGTAAATCTGGGTGTTTCGGCCAAAACAGCAGTAATATCGCCAGCACGCCATAGATTGCAAACGCGGCGGTGCCGGCCAACCAGCCCT
Source organism: Planctomycetota bacterium (assembly GCA_023489375.1). GTDB lineage: Bacteria > Planctomycetota > Phycisphaerae > WQYP01 > WQYP01 > JAMDCX01. The sequence goes on along the minus strand of JAMDCX010000054.1, from coordinate 16,230 downwards.
TCCTCATGCCGCATCTCCGTTCTTCCGCGTCATCCATAACGGATGCGGCGGCGGCGCCCCCCGTATGGCCAGCCAGGCGCTGCGTACACTGAAAATAATCGCCGCTGCCCAAATCACCATAAAGCCCGCGTGCGCCACGATCAATTGAATCAGTAAGCTCAATTGATGTTGATGAATATCTTTCATAAATTGCATGGGCACGGCATGAACCTGCAGATTTTCCTGCTGCGGGGAAAAGAATATGGCTATGCCAACATAACTCAATAGCACCCCAATTTGAAAGCCCGCGGCCGAGCGGCCATGAGCCTTCAACCACGGATCACGATCCCAGGCCCAGAACCAAAGTGCCAAGCCCGGTAAAAAGGTCAAGACCGGTCCGAGCAGGTGGGTAAGAGCCGCTATCCATTTTTTCCTGGCGACAAACATATATGTTATGCCTTCCCATGCCGCAGCCCATCTGTTAATTCAACAACGAAGAGTCCTCTTTTTTATTGCCTGACTGGCTGTACAGCTTGTTCAACCGGATATTTGGTTTTAGCCAACAGAGGGGTAGTGATACAGTATGTTCATACCGTTTGACAACCTTAAAGATTTGAGATTTGAAGTTGGAAATTTGAGGTTTGGGAATTGAGATTTTAAATTTCCGGAATGCATATCATGGCTTTGATTTTACACGCGACAAGGCCGGCTTTGAGGTGGCTGGCAGTTAAAACTGATGAAATATCAGGGTTAACACGCTTTCCGAATCATGGGTCGCGTTACAGTTATTCGGGGGATTCTGGATGCGTCCGGCATTTTTCAATATGCTCCAACGAATACACTGGAGAGTCAGGATCACCCATGCCGGGGCAACGCATGGCGGCCCTGGCCCAGGCTGCCGGATTTTCCAGATTCATATTCCAGAACGGCCAGGTTCGACATTGCGTGGGCCGCACCGGATATATAGCGCAAGTGGCCATGCCGTCGGCGCGGTTAAGAAAAATGCAGTCATAATTTGAACGTTCCACAAGACTGAAGGCGCCTTGTGTTTTTCGCACATACTTCCGGGTGAAATCAGTAAACGGCAAATGAAGAAAATCCGCCATCCGCTGCATATCTTCCAGTGTCAGCCAGACATATCCCGGACCGCCGCCGCAACAATTTCCGCATTGCGTACACTTGAAGCGCAGGCCCGCAGCATACCACAGCTCCGTGGTCAGCGTTTCCGGGTACTGAGGTAAAGGCGTATCAGCCATGGTTGCCCTGCGAATCTGTCACTCCGTAAACACTCCTGCCGCAGAGTTTCGTCGCCGTGTACAGAACTTATAACCACAAGCGGGTTTTCGTGCCATGCGGACATGTTAATACGTGGCCATGGGCCTAACAAGTATATTTTGTAACCGTTCACGGGCTTGAAGGAAGAAGTTAAGGTATGGCTGGGTGCAGCCATAAATTTTAGTAACAGATCCCCCCACATCCGCCTAAAGATGTTTTCTGGGATCGCGGGCGTCTCGCCCGTCGTTGCTGCCCAAAGAGAGGTACCGAGAAAGCCGAATGCGGAAAATCCGCCTGTTCAGTTCGAGGAGGGGGGCAACAGCAGTAATTGTGCTGCTGCGGCCTGTACACTACCCGGATAGCCTATATCTTTACAGCTGCCATTTAGATCCAAGCACAGTGACGGCCCGTGAACGGTTACTATATTTTTTTGGATTCACAGGCCTCCAGCTGTGCGGTAGCAACTCCAGCCCGATCGACTGGTGCGGCCAGGGGAAGTTCACCTGGCGCGGCTGGGTACAGGAAACACTTGCCGTTTTTCCCGCTGAAAAAGTCCATCGTCACCGTCGATGTGCCGGTGCGACTTTCGCCGCACACAAATCAAATAAGTCGAGTAACCGTTCACGAAGGGGCGACTGGGCAGACTGGAAGCCTGCACCACAAGGGATTCCCACCCTTTGGGCTATATCAAAACCGCGATAATTCTGGCCCATCGACATGACCGTGAACGGTTACTAAGTCGAGATTGGATATGCTACCTGTTCATGGCGCACCGTAATCCCAGTTTCGTACCCAATTACAAGTTAACATGGTGTTAAAGTTTCTCGAGGTTTGTATTAGCTTTTCGGGTCAGTATGGATTGGCATTCCGATATTTGTAAAGTCCACAGCCATCAAAAATACGCTGGAAAAATGCTGCAAAACGAGCGTCGAGGGGAGAAAATATTCTTTTTACCGGCCGTAATATGATGAACCTGACCGGGCCAACAAGTCGTGAACGACTGCTGTTTGGCGTGACAAAGTTCACAGGCGCTGACATAATTTAGAATTCCGGTATTAATATACCGGTAAAGTGTTGTCCGACCACGGCAAAGTAGGGAAGCCGCCGGTCATACCGCCGTTAGTATTACCGCCCGGCAGGCGTGTAATCCTGAAACCATGTTGTTAAAAGATCAGGTGTTTGGTGTATTGGATTAATAAAACTATTCACTACCTGGGGCGGTCGCGCCGGCGCATGCTGCTGCTGGCCGCGGTCATTGGCCCGGGCATGATCACCATGATTGCCGACAACGACGCCGGCGGTATATCCACGTATGTTCAGACCGGATCCTTGACGGGATTTAATCTGTTATGGGCGTTTATCATCCTCGTGCCGATGGCCTATTACGTGCAGGAAATGACGGTACGGCTCGGCGCGGTGACCAAGCGCGGCCATGCGGAGGCCATATTCGATTCCTTTGGCCCGTTCTGGGGTTGTTTTTCCATTTTTGACCTGGCGGTGGTGAATTGGCTTACCTTAGTGACTGAATATATAGGCATGACTCAGGCCATGAGCATTTTCGGCATTCCCGCCTGGATTACATTCATAGGCGTGACACTGTTGCTTTTTGGCATTGTCGTGACCGGAAAATATTGGACCTTTGAAAAACTCACCATGTTTTTCTGTCTTTTCAATTTCGTATACATTCCGGCGGCATTCTGGGCTATGCAGACGGGGAACGTCAAAGCCGGCTGGCTGGCGGTGGGGAAAGGATTCTATGCTCCGACCCTGGTGGGAATTTTGCCGATGTCGGCCATGATTACGTTAATTATGGCCAATATCGGCACGACAATTACGCCCTGGCAGATATTTTTTCAACAGTCGGCGGTTGTGGATAAGGGCATGGATGTCCACGATATCAAGATGGGGAAAATTGATACCTTCGCCGGGTCTCTTTTAACATGTGTGGTGGCTGCCTTTATTATTATAGCCACCGCAGGCGTGTTTTATTTCAATCCGCATGGGAAGATGGTGGTAACTTCAGCCCAGCAGGGAGCCATGCAAATGCCCAAGGTTATGCCGGCCGGGACGGATTGGGGCCGATGGGCCGAGGTTCTTTTCGCCATTGGCCTGTTTGATGCGGGGTTGCTGGGCGCTTTATGCGTATCTCTTTCCACAAGCTGGGCGCTGGGTGAATTGTTCGGCTGGGCACATTCACTGAACAAGTCCGTGCGCGATGCGCCCTGGTTTTATGTGGCCTATGTGGTCATGTTGCTGTTGGCGGGTGTGGTTTCCGTCACTGCCAGCATCGCAGTACAAAATGACATCACCATTTTTGTCCAGGTGGTTGCGGTAACGCTGCTGCCATCAAGTCTTTTCTTTCTGATTCTGATTCTCAATGACAAGGAGGTCATGGGAAAATATGTCAATACCCGCTGGCAGAACATCGCCAACTGGTCCATCGCCTTATTCGTTATTTTGGTTTCCACACTGTATGGTATAACGCAGATATTTCCAGATGTAATGGAACCTGTATTCTGGCATCGCGCCGGTCGCTTTTTCCATTGGCTTTAATAGAACGGGTCGTATTATGCCCAAATTAGCTTCAGGTTCTTCTCCGCCATCAACGCCGGCCGGCCCCGCCAACGGCGTCCGGGATTACCGCACTTTTTACTATTCTGAATTGCGCGGGCGTAAAATATGCCTGGCTACAATATCTGAACGCGTCGGGAAAATTTCCGATATTGCCTTCAAAATGACCGACGCCTATCCTGAAGCCACCGGCATTCTGGTGGAACATGGCTGGGGAAAACCCGTGGAGTTGATTCCGTGGGCCAAGGTGACGCGCATTGATGATGATTATGTGTTCGTCTCCGCCCCCGAACAACCCGATCCGGCCACCGTGTCGTGTGGAAAAGGCTTTCCGCGCTTCATTGACCAGCCGGGTTGGATCTTGCTGGAATCGCATCTGATGGGAAAGACGATTTTTGATATGGATGGCCGGCGCACCGAGGTGGTCAATGATGTACATCTGCTGGTATCACATGAGCGCATGATTCTTGTACATGTGGATATTTCCTTCAATGGGTTTCTGCGCCGGTGGGGTCTATCCCGGATATTCCACGCCCGGGAAAACCTCATCAACTGGAAATATGTGCAGCCGCTCTCTCTGGAAGATGCCCTGACGCGGGATGCGGTCCGATTATCCATCACCCGGAAGCAGATTGCCGAACTGCCTCCGGAGGATCTAGCCGACACGCTGGAGGAACTTACCGGCAAGGAGCAGCAGGCCCTGTTTTCCGCCCTGGCTCCTGATACCGCCGCGGAAACGCTCGTGGAAGCCGAGCCGCGTACCCAGCGTCAGCTTATCGCCGATCTGCGGCAGGAGCGGGCTACTAAAATTCTTCAGGAAATGTCGATTCCGCAATTAGCGGATTTACTTTCCGTTTTGCCGCATGAAGATGCGGTCAAGATGATGCGGTTGCTGCCCGCGGAGCAGGCGCAGCGAATTGGAGAGCTCCTGTCCCAACGGGAAGCCGTTGCCCAGTCCATGCTCAGCGAGGATTATCTGGCCTTGCCGAAAGAAACTCCAGTCGGTGCGGTGCTGGCCTCCATTCGGGGCTCGGGCAAACCGCATGATGCGATATCGTACATTTACGTAGTTCAACCGGGAGATAAATTGCTTCTGGGCGTGGTCGACCTGCGCGATCTGGTGCTGGCACACGATACCCAGATGCTGGGCGAGCTTATGGTTTCACCAGTGGTAACCGCCGCGGCGGATGACACCCGCGACGATCTGGCGGAGCTGTTCCTGAAGTATCATTTTCGGATGTTGCCGGTGGTGGATCCGCACGATCATCTGCTGGGTGTGATTCATTTCAATGACATTACCAAAGGGTTGATGAGCCGTTTGCGAGTGTGATGAAGTCCGTATGGAAACAGGTGCCTAATGCCACGAATGAAAATGACGCCGCTGGTCAGGATTTCTCTGCTGGCCCTGCGGCTTTACCTGCTGATTCTTCTGACCCTCATTATCGTCAGTTTTGCCCGCGTGTTGCAATCCGGAAAATCTGAAACCGCGCCGGCCACAACACAACCCGCACCCGTCTCCCAACCAGCTCCCGCCACCGCCATGCCGCCTGAAAAAGCCCTGTCCCACGCCCGCCATCCGCCGCATGGGAAACCAACTGTAATCGTTCACGGCCAAACCGATTAACCAAACGGATCATGGATATTGTGGTGCGTTACATTTTGATACATTCAGGACCACCAGGCTGATCTTCATGTTCCATACTTGTGGAACCTCTTGATCTGTGGTTAGTTGCGCGTTGTGTCTCCAACAGAGTTCCGCGCGACATTTCGGCGCTGTGCAGGGCCATGATGTCGGCGCCGCCGGTATAAACGCGGTAGTATTAATAACGCGTTAACATACGAAGTGGATTGGGTAAAATTTTCAGCATTTGAATTATTTCCTCATTGTTGTATACTGCCTGTCTATCCACCGACCGGTGGCGTGTCAACCAAGGCATATTTCCGGCGCTGGATACGCCCGGTACGGCATCAGCCCGGGATTCCACAGGCGATGTAGCCACTGGAAAAAAGTCTGGTCCGGACGTTATCTACCGTCATATCCGCCCCTGATTCATATACTATTGCGGATAATGCGGAGAAAGGTTTCAGGTCGTTTATGGTTAATTTTTCCCTCCTCAAAGAACTGGGGCTTGATGATAATTCCGCCACTCAAGAAGTCCAGAACAAGTTTGAAAATCTCGGCGCGGGTGAAATCGGCGGGCTGCTGGAAAAAAGCGGCAACAGTTTTACCAACGGCTCGATGTTGAAGGGCAAAGTTGTCAACATCCGTGGTGACGATGTGGTTCTGGAAATCGGACTGAAAAGTGAAGGGATACTTTCGCTGATGCGCGAATTTGATGATCCTGGTTCCGTTGAAGTCGGTGATGAAATTACCGTTCTGCTGGAGCAGGTGGAATCTGAAAATGGACTCGTGCAGATTTCCAAACGCAAGGCGGATCGTATTATTGGCTGGGAAACCATTGTTCATACGAAAAAAGAAGGCGATCCCATCAGCGGAAAAGTCCTTCGTAAAATCAAGGGCGGTCTGCTGGTGGACATCGGGGTGCCGGTATTTCTTCCGGCTTCGCAGGTGGATATTCGCCGTCCATCGGACATTGGTGAGTTTATTAACAAAACCATTGATGCGGAAATTCTGAAAATTGATCTGGAGCGCCGCAACATTGTCATCAGCCGCCGTAAGCTGCTGGAACGCCACCGCGGCGAAGCCAAACAAAAGCTCTTTGATGAAATTGCGGTGGGCCAGTTGCGCAAAGGAGTAGTAAAAAATATTGCCGACTTTGGCGCCTTTATAGACCTCGGCGGAGTGGACGGCCTGTTGCATATTACCGATATGAGCTGGGGGCGCATCAATCATCCCTCCGATATTGTCAGGCTGGACGAGGAAATTGAGGTAGTGGTTCTGAATGTGGACCAGGATAAAGAAAAAATCGCTTTGGGATTGAAACAGAAGCAGGCTTCGCCTTGGGAGCATGTTGATGAGAAATACCCGGTCGGCACGCGTATCAAGGGTCAGGTCACCAACATCATGAGTTATGGCGCTTTTGTGAAGCTGGAAGAAGGGGTGGAAGGGCTTGTCCATATCTCCGAAATGAGCTGGACCAAGCGCATCAATCATCCTGGAGAAATGCTTTCAGTCGGTGAAGAAGTAGACGTCGTGGTACTGGAAGTCAATAAGGGTAAACAGGAAATCAGCCTGGGCATTAAACAGACTGAAGCCAATCCCTGGACCGTTCTGGCGGAAAAATATCCACCCGGAACGGTGGTTGCCGGCAAGGTCCGCAATCTGGCCAATTATGGGGCATTTATTGAAATTGAAGAAGGCATCGACGGCCTGCTGCACATCAGTGATATGAGCTGGACCAAGAAAATTGTTCACCCCAGTGAGATGATCCGGAAAGGCGATACTCTCCAGTGCGTTGTGCTTAGTGTGGATCAGGAAAAGAATCGCGTAGCCCTGGGGGTCAAGCAATTAGCGGAAGACCCATGGCTTCACGCCATCCCCACCAATTATCACCCTGGTATGATCGTCAAAGGCAAAGTTACCAAAATTACCAACTTTGGCGTGTTTGTGGAACTCGAACCGGGATTGGAAGGGCTGCTGCACATCAGCGAACTTTCCGATAACAAGATCGAAAATCCGCAGGAGATGGTTAAATTGGACGATGAACTGGAAGTCAAGATTCTCCGCGTGGATATTGAGGACCGCAAGATCGGTCTCTCGCTTAAACGTGCCCAATGGGGTGAAGAACGGGAATCCTCGGAATCCGAGCGTCCGGCCAAGAAATATCGTGGTGGTCTGGAAGGTTGAGCCTCGGCCTGGCGCTCTGTCGCAGCATGATTTTAGAATATGGCGGCGCGAATCGCATTATGAATTGCATCTTTAGTGATCTTGGACATCCTAATTTATAGGTGTGCCAGAGCACCAGCGCAATTATTTACGGCGACGTGTACAGAACGACAATGGTTTTCCGCCGAAGCGGCAGTTGATCGCCGGGGCAAGGAATTATGGTACCATTCGCGCCTGCGGGCAAGCTGCCTCCGTGACTGTGGGCGCAGGACAGGCCCAAATGTCCATGCAGACAAGATACCTCTCGTCTCGTATCTAAAATTTGAGATTTGAAAATGGATTATCGGCCACCGCAAGGTGTTACGGTACTGCAAGAGCATTGTCCAGTAAGTGACGCAAAAATTGCTCCTATAGCACCTGCATCACAAGCGGTGTTCAACGCTCGATCATGTATAATCCTCCGCTATATGCACAGCTACGAAATTATGTAACCATTCACGGTGCCATAACCGTTAATCATAAACAATGAGTAATGAATAATGAATAATGAATAGAATGTAGGAGATAGGAGTTAGGACGGGGGACGAAGGTGCGAGCCGGCAGGTTTAACCCGCCGCGATGTTACGCCGCGACCGTGGGTCGCGCCACCGCTTAGAGGTGATATATCAATAACAATAAGCAACGAGCAACGATGGCCGGGGGGTGGGGTAATCCACAGATTACACAGATTTCACCGATTATATGTTAGCCAGCCAGGGAGTTGGCCGCGGAATTGAAGTGAATATGGGGGCATGTAGTATTTAGCATGTAGCATGGAGCATTTAGCATAAATGCCAAATACCAAATACTAAAAAATAATCTGCCACAGAGATCACAGAGGGCACAGAGGGACGGGGGAAACGGAGAAGGAAAACAACGAACAACGAACAAAATAACTGTTGTGATTCCGGCGCTTTTAAGTGGTAACCGTTCACGAAGGAACGACTGGGTGTAACCATTCACGGGCCATACCGATGAGCCAGAGTTGCGGCGGTTCTGGCGGAGTGAGGCCAGAAATAGTGGCCTTCAAATCGAGGCCCCTATTCAGAACATCCACTGGCAATGCTGTACCAACGGTTCTTTGGGGCCCAACGGCGGGCGAGACGCCCGCGGTCCCAGGATACTGCTTAAATATGCAAACAAATGATGTCTATGGGACTTTTTCCCAAAAATAGGGCCGCACCCGTTCTGGTGGACCTTAACGCGTGGATACCCTTTGTGGTGCAGGTTTCCAGCCTGCCCGATCATCACTTCGTGAACGGTTACTTTAAGTGTAGCGCAGCGTAACGTCTTATTATTCATTACTCATTGCGGCGCAGCCAAAAGCGGGCGATATTGTTGGCCGGGTTGTGCACGGCTACGAAATTATGTAACCGTTTACGGCCATGCCGAAGGGCCATAGTTCGGGCGGTTTTGGCGTACCCCAAAGTGTGGGGGCAACCCTTGTGGTGCGGGCTTCCAGCCTGCCCAGTCGCCTCATCGTGCACGGCTACGAAATGATTTTGTTTTTAGTCATTACTCATTGATTCCGTTCATGGCGTTCTTTCACTGCTATACGGTATACTCTGGGGCATGTTGTTTATTCATGAGGCAACTGAATTTCCCACAACGGCCCGAAATGCGGTGCTCAGCATCGGCAATTTTGACGGCGTACATCTGGGTCATCAACGGATGCTTTCCGAAGGGCAACGCCAGGCGCGGGAACGAAAACTCAATTTCGTCATCATGACGTTTGATCCACATCCTATGACGGTTTTACGTCCGGCATTGGCGCGGCCACCCCTGATGACCACGGCCCAGCGATTGGAAATACTGCGGCAGTATCAGCCTGATGTATTATGGCTGGTAAAAACCGATCCCGCCTTTTTGAATATCACGGCGGAGCAATTCATGCGTGACATCATGGTACAGACCATCGGAGCGAGGGTCATTGTGGAAGGCGGCAACTTCACGTTCGGCAAAGGGGCGGAAGGAACTGTGTCCACCCTGAGCGACTATAGCCAACAGTGGGGCTGGAAAACAGAGATTATCCGCACCTGCCAGGCGGTATTGCTGGATTTGTCACTGGTGGATGTCAGCAGCAGTCTGGTTCGTTGGCTTATCGGCCATGGGCGTGTAAGTGATGCGCGGCGACTGTTGGGCCGATACTATACATGGCGCGGCCGGGTGGCGCATGGAGCCGGGCGCGGCACCACGCTGGGTTATCCAACGCTGAATATTCAATCCGAACAATTAACGCCCGCACCCGGTGTTTACGCAGGGCGTGCGGTTATCACGGGGCGGACTTTTCCCGCGGCTATCAGTGTCGGGAACAATCCAACATTCAACGGTACCACTACGACGGTGGAAGCGTTTGTGCTGGATTTTTCCGAGGTTGCCTATGATCAGGAAGTGGAAATTCAATTTATCCACTGGTTGCGGGATCAATATAAATTTTCCAGCCCGGAGGCGTTGGCCGCACAAATTCAACGTGATGTGGAAGCGATACAGATGGGTTCAGCTCCAGAGGCACCGGACCTGGAACAGGAGCCTGCGGGAGCAGATTCCATGTCTAACATGGCGGCAGCGGTTCGCGGCGATACCGGTGTAACCAGGCTCCGGGATCAAAATTACCCGTGAACGATTACAGGAAGAATAAGAAGGAAAATAATACCATGTCGGATTCTGCACTTATCGCGATAGCCAAAGCTCTGAAGAGTGCCCGAAGTGTGGCTATTTTTACCCATGCGCGACCTGATCCCGATGCCATTGGATCGCAGGTGGGAGCCGGACTTATGCTCTCCGCCATGGGTAAAAAGGTTTCCATCGTGTGCCTGCCGCCGATTCCGGAGCCGCTGCAATTTCTTCTGGATATGCTGCCGGATTCCATTGTCCACTTTGCGGCGTCACAAGCCGACGCTATTTCCTGTGACTGCCTGTTGGTAGTCGATACCTCGGCGCGACAGCAACTTGAACCGGCGACGGCATTTTTGGAATCACGCGCCGGCCAAGTACTGATTTTGGATCATCATATCTCAGGCGACTTGTCTCATGCGCTGCTGTATAGGGATACGTCCGCCGCCGCCTGTGTGCAACTGGTAACGGAGCTGGGTACAGCCCTGGGTATGACTTTAACCAGGGCCATGGCTACCGCTTTATTGGCGGGGCTGGTGGCTGATACAGGTTGGTTCCGCTTTGACAGTGTTACGCCGCGTACGCATGAAGTGGCGGCCCAGCTGCTGTCCGCCGGCGCTTCGCCGTCGGAATTGTGGAACCGCCTGATGCAAAGTGAAAGAAAATCCAAGCTGGTGCTGTTAAGCCGCGCGGTGGGGCACATCGCCTTTTTCGCGCAGGATCGCATTGCGGTGATGGAATTATCGCGTGCGGATATAGCCCAGGCCCAGGCGCAAGCGTGGGAAACCGAGGGTTTAATAGATATACCCATGATGGTGGGAAGTGTGGTGTCCTCAATATTTTTAAGCGAAACTCCGGAAGGCCGGGTTCGCGCCTCTTTGCGCAGCAAGCATACGGTGGATGTCCACGCGGTATGCCATGAATTTGGTGGCGGCGGCCACGCCCGGGCCGCAGGTTGCCGCCTGCCCGGGCCGTTGTCATCAGCGCGGGAAATTTTGGTTAAGGCGGTGGAGAGGAAACTGCCTTGACGGCCGGGAAGCGGAGATATGGTTCCATTCGGGCTACGGTTTTTGGGCCAAAGGATGGCACGTGGCGCAAATCGGAGAGAGTATGAAAAACAATTTGGGAGGTTCTGGTTTGATGTGCCTGCCGCCAATTTAATAATTTTTGCGCGCGCCCCGGCCCGATGCCGGGAATTCGCACCAGAGAGGCCCAGCTGGCGGTATTAGGGTTAATAGAGGATTCGGTTATCTGCGCAGCTGCCGTTGGTGAAAACTGGTTTTTTACGGGTCGCCGCGCCAGGCCATAGCCCATCCACACCAGTAACATTATCAGAGCCACCGCAACAGAAAATAGCGCCGGCGGCAGGGAATTCCAGGAGGCGGAAAATTCATCCAGATCGGATACGCAGGACACGACAGATGATTCCTTAAACAAGGGCCGCGAAATACTGCACATGGAACACCAAGCGACGATCCTCCGGGTATTGTTGTTACCCGACCGTTCCGGTACTGCCCGCGGCCACAGCGCCGGCGCCCGGAGTTTTGGAGCCACTCTGTCGGACCGACATAACGGCCCGGCGCATGGCCAACCAGGTTTGCATGGCCGGCTTAGCGGCAAGCTCGGTGGTCAGCAGCCCGCTACCGGGTGTGGAAGCACTGTCCGAATCTACAATATCACCCCAGGAAATGGCTTCCACAAAAGGCTTGGAAAGAATAATGTTGACCATCGCCTCCAGCCACTTGCTCTGCAATTGATCATTCCAGGGTTTACGCCACGTACCGGCGCCGGCATTCTTTTCCGTAGTCACGCTGGGAATAGTCATGCGGCTGATAACCACCGGCTTGCCCAGGGGGGCAAAACGATCCAGCGCCGAGCTGATCTGAAATAAATCGCGCTGCCAACCGCCGTCGCGCGGGGCGCCAAAACAGAGTTGCAATCCAAAGATATCAAAAGGAATACCGCTTTGCACGGCCATTTCCGCATAAATCATGGGCGGAATGCTGCGCTGATTTTTGGCGTAATATTCACCCCAGGGCTGGGTGATTTCAATCATGGTGCGGGCATTGGGCATGAGTTTTTTCACCAGTGTAATGGCCATGCGCGTCAGGTCCATAAGCTGATCAAAGGTGAAGGAAAAGTGTGAATTAACATGCAATCCGCTTAAAACATTCCAGAGCGCCACATGAGGACCATAACGCCGTACCACCCGTTCAATATGTTCATACAGCAGTCCCCGCACGGTTTCATAATCATGCTCCCAGATATACAACCAATCCGGAATGGCGGATTCGGTGAAATGCACCAGGGGGCCGGCGGCCATGGGCAGTTTGCTTTGGCGCAGATATTCCACCCAGTTGTCCATGGGGGTGGCGTTAAAGGTCTGCTCCTGTGGTTCCAGAAACTTCCAGGTCATCGGCAGATAGATAAATTCGCCGGTCGCGACTAGTTTCCGGCGATACGGATCATCAGCTCGTTCCGGAGCCGCCGCACAACCGAAGACATTTTTGGGAAAAGACCGCGTGCTGATGCGACGGTGCAGAAGCAGTTCGGCATGAACACTGGCGGTTTGCTCCGAAGCCGGAACCGCAATGGCCAGGCACTTATCCGCAAACTTTGCGGCCAGTGGTGGATTTTCAAGATTTTCCAGCGCTTCAATGAGCAAATCACGGGCTTCATTGAATTTCTGATTTACCGTTTGCGCTTCGGCAATATCCAGCAGGCCCCAATCCTCGCGTTTCTGTAACCACCGCATCATACGGTTGCGCGCTAATTCCACGTTGAGGACATAAGGTTGACCGCGTTCAGGCAAGCGAACGGTTTCCAGCATAATGGCGCCGAAATTGTGTATTTCCCACATCAGCGACAGGGCTGCCGGGCCGGCGGGCCGCTTGCGGCAGCGAATTTCACCATCCACATAGGCCAGTTCACCGCGAATGGGCACACTATCGGAACCTACAAGGTAAGCAAAACTTAAATCCAGCTCCGCTGGAGCCTCACTATTACGGAATACCTGAAAACGCAACATTAACTTCTCGCTTGCCTGAACTATCACCTTTTGCAGCGGCCTTATATATGCCACATCTATGCTGACCAAACTTCCATTATGCTTTAGTCCGGCGGGTTTCGCCAGCCTCAAGGTCATGCAAATACGCCAGCGTACGCTCCAACTGGCCTTTCAGATGCCGCACCCGCAGCAGACTTTTGACGCGGGTCAATAATTCCAGCTTATTCACCGGCTTGGTGAGAAAATCATCGGTACCGCTTTCTACACCACGTTCAATATCCCCCAGCTCATTAAGAGCGGTAATCATCAAAATCGGAATATCGCGATAACGGACATCCGCTTTGAGCTTGCGGCAAACTTCAAAACCGCTCATACGCGGCATCATCACATCCAGAATAATCAGATCAGGCAGCAGCTGCGCAACTTTAGTCAAAGCGTCCACACCATCCACCGCCACTTCCGTGGTGCAATCCATTGATTCCAGATAGGCTTGAATCAATTCCACATTGGGTGGATTATCATCCACTACCAAAATGCTGCTGCGCGGCAGATGCGTGTCATTGCTGCTGTGAACTGCTCCGGTCATGAATGATGCTCCAGCCAATACTACCGGCTGGTATTATATCGCATCATCATGATTTATTCTTCCCGCGGCAGGCTCGATAGAGTGCGGCGAGCTTCCAGCCGGGCGATTTTTCGCTGCTGAAAACTGGCCTTATTAAACCCAAATTTATGCGAACGAACCTTGGAACCGCTGGTGCGCCGATGGGGCATGGTAACCTCCCAAAAAAAGAGAAGTCGAAATCACAACTACTTCATAGCATTTTTAATCGGTTAATACAAGCAAAACATTAAAAATATTGTGCTTACGCCGTCGCTATCACTCCCAGGTCCAAATCCGCATGTTGACCATGGGCCAGAAGTTCTGCCGCCAACCCCGCGATCATCGCCGCATTATCGGTGCAATAAGCCTGGACCGGCAAAAAAAGTGGAATTCCAGCCTGCCGGGCCACGCGTTGCAAAGCTCCGCGCACCGCCTGATTCGCCGCCACGCCGCCCCCGACAATCAGCGATCTGGGGCGGATTATTTCCAACGCCCGACGGACCTTGATGGTCAATACTTCCACCACCGTACGCTCAAACCCCGCCGCTGTATCCGCCCGCTGTTGTGGAGATAAATCAGCGCTGGTCCGCTGCGTACCCCCCTGGCCGTTAACATGATAAAGCACCGCGGTTTTCAGGCCGCTGAAGGAAAAATCCAGAGATTCCCGCCCCAGCAGAGATAACGGAAATTTCACCGCGTCCGCATGGCCCCGCAGGGCCAGAGTCTCCACCAGAGGGCCGCCGGGATAGCCAAGCTGCAAAATCGCCGCCACTTTATCGAACGCTTCGCCCACCGCATCATCGATGGTGGAACCCAGGCGACGCAAGGCTGTGAAATTCTCCACTTCATACAGCGCGGTATGTCCGCCGGAAATGACCAGTCCCACCGCCGGCCATGGCGGATAATCAGGTGGTAAAGAGGGTTGGTCGGTTATGTCTTCCGGCGGGATGAGGCAACTGGCATATAAATGGGCATGAACATGATGGACTCCCAGCAGCGGTTTGTCCCAGGCAAAAGCCAGCGCTTTGGCCGCCGATACCCCCACCAGCAGGCACCCTACCAGCCCCGGACAATGGGCCACACCGATGCCGGTAATATCAGCAGGTTCAACCGCGGCGCGGTGCATCGCCTGGGCGACTATATCATTGAGCCATTCAATATGGGCGCGGGCGGCAATTTCCGGCACCACACCGCCATACTTCTTATGCAGATCAATCTGGGTGCGCACCACACTGGATTGCACTTTGCGGCGATCCCGCACAATCGCGCAGGCGGTTTCATCACAGCTGGTCTCAATACCCAACACACACGACATGCCGCCTCCATACCTATGGATGATAGATTCTATAATTCCCTGGCGGTGACAAAATGGGCCATATTGATAAGCGTTTGCCGGATTTTAGATTCCGCCAGAATACTGATGGCGGCGATGGCCTGATCGATCCGTTGTTGCGCCTGGTTGCGGGCGTATCGCATGGACGCACTGGGGATTAACAATTGCCGGACGTTATCAATGCGATCCGACGTTTCCGATTCCAACAGGCTTATTAACAACTGGCGATGGCTGGGAGCGGCCGTCGCAAGAAAATGAATCATGGGCAGCGTCAGTTTGCCTTTTTCAATATCGGTCCCCAGAGATTTACCCACCGTTTTCTGTCGGCCGGCGATGTCTAAAAGATCATCGACAATTTGAAACGCCATCCCCACTTCTCTTCCATACGTGCCCAGAGCCTCGATCGTAGCGGCGTCCGCATCCGACGCCCAGGCCCCAAGACGGCAGGAAGTTTCAATGAGACTGGCGGTTTTACGGTAAATAATGTCGTAGTAGGTGGCCTCGGTTAACGCCCAGTTACCGCGATTGAAGTTTTGCGTCAGCTCCCCTTCGCAGACGATATTCGTAGTGCGGCCGATAGCCCGTGAGGCGATCTGACTGTCCAGACCGCTGCAGAGGTGATAGGCGTGACTGATAAGCAGATCCCCGAGCAAGACCGCCGTTTCATTGCCATGCAGGTGATTAACCGTGGCCCCGCGCCGGCGAATTTCGGCATTATCCAGTACATCATCATGTATCAGCGTGGCCACGTGAACCATCTCCACAACAGTGGCGATGGTAACATGAGTCGTCCCCAGAGGCTGAGCGTTTTTGCGTGCGGCCAGTCCGGATAGAAAAACCAGTACTGGACGAAGCATTTTGCCACGAAAGCGTTCCACATGAGTGGTAAGTTTCTGTACGTGATCCAGATCACTTGACAGCTCACGCGCAAATAGATCATCTACCGCAGTGAGATAAGGCTCAATATCCTGCAACGCCAGGGGATCAGCCAATGTGACCATAAGCATACTTCTCCACGAACG
>JAMDCX010000119.1 GCA_023489375.1 Planctomycetota bacterium | reverse complement strand
GGGGGCGGCGTTGACCACGCCTTGTGCGTCTACACTGGTAATCCAGGCAATGGGTCGCGGCATAATTAAATTGGTCATCATTTTATTACAGACCGCAACATCCAATTTGTTAACATCAAATTCCATCGTCGTATTCCTGATGACATAAACAACGTTATTTAAGCATTGTGATGTTAGCACAAGTTGCGAAATGGTGCGAGACATATTACGCGGGCCACCCGCCTCTTTCACGGTCGAAATCTGGAAGCGGAGGCCGATATTCTTAGCTTCGACATGTATGCCGCCCGCCTTATCGCTGCTTCCGATATCTGACCGAACTTCCGTCGCCACGTGTAAAACGTTGCCTCGCTGATCCTATGCGCCAGGCACAATTCGACAATCGCCTGATCGCCAGCATCTGTATCACGCAGTATCTATACCATCTGTTCTGCCTGCGAATGCCGATACTTTCTATGCCGAAAGTTTATACGTTTCAGTGCCTTTATCGCTGGAACACGGGATACGATACTTTCCAGCCGCCAAAACGCAAAGGTTTGCTGACGTTAAAACATGGTTACCGATATGCAATGAGAAACAGGCGGCGGAATGGAAATAGTATCCGGCCATCGGCTTGCGGTGGATAGTTTCTGGCAATGAGGTCTTGATAGGCAGCAATAAAATCTGCCCGCTCGGATGTGGATAAAACGTCCAGATAAGGCCGCAGACCAGTGCCTTTGTACCATTCCACAATATCTTCGTGGCGATTAAGAATATGAATGTATTCACTGGTCCATAGATCAAGTTTAGTGGCAATACGGCTTAACAAGTCATAATAAAATTCCGGCTCATGGCAATGCCACTTGCGGATGACGCTGGGGAATATCTTATGCCATCGTATGTCAGCCGCCAGATCGCGTATCAGCTTTTGTGCTGGTGCAGTGTGATAATTGGCGGGCATCTGAATGGCCAAGGCCCCACCGGCTTTAAGCATGTGCATTAACTTCGGCAGCAAGTCCGCGTGATGATCCACCCACTGCAGCGCCGCGTTGGAAAAAATCAAATCTACCGGTACGAGAGCCTTCCAGGATGAAATATCCACGTGAATCCACTCTTGCCGCGGATACGTATTCCGGGCCGCGGTTATCATCTCGGTGGAATAATCCAAGCCGGTAATTTCCGCATCCGGCCAACGTCCGGCCAAGTCCGCGGTACTGTTGCCCGGTCCGCAACCAAGGTCCACAATTCGCTGCGGCGAATCGAGCATAATTCTGTAGATAAGGTCCCGGCATGGCCGCGATCTTTCATCCGCAAATTTCAGGTACTGCATGGGATTCCATGACACCATAGCCAGACAATAACGAATTGCAGCGGCACTGGTCAAGCAATTACTGTGTAGTGCTCCCCCAAAACTGAGCGCTACTAAGGTAGTATTTTCCCGGTTTTAGGAATCAGTATTATGTCTATAAAACATCGTCGGTTTACGTCCCAGTTCAAGGCCAAGGTGGCGATGGAGGCGATGAAGGACCGGCGAACAACCATCGGGGAGTTGGTGGGATTGCATCTGGGGTACCATCGCCACCTGCAGCCAACAACAACGCAGCGTCTTTGAATTCCTGCATCAGACCGTCAGCAATTACTTCTCCAGACGGCCTACACCGTCATTGCTTCCATCAGGTCCGTGAACGGTTACACGAAAATGTGCTCATATTATATCTTTTATATTTCGTAATTTATAACGCCGTAAACGGTTACCGGTCCGCTATGGTGCGCCGGCGGTGAAACGATCTACATTCATCGGCGCAATGTATAAGGCGAGGCATGTATGAAATTGTATCTGATTCGTCATGCTCTCACCGCGGAGGCGGACGATACGATTTCTGATGGGCGTGGCAATAAATTCAGGCAGGCCTCTGCGGTGCGAGTTTCCAAGACCAACCATTCTCTTAACGACGGCATTTACACCGCCGATTTTGCCGGCTGCCCGGAAAAATTGCCACGCCCTTTCTGATGCGGACCGGCCCCTGACGCACGAAGGCATCAAAAAATTCCACCGCGCGGCAGAAGGATTGATCCGCCTGGATCCTACGATCGACCTGATTTTCAGTTCGCCGCTGATTCGCGCCCGTCAGACCGCGGAAATTCTGGAGCAATATATCAAGGCGGCCCAAGGTTTTCCCCTGACGATTCTGATTTCCGAGCACTTTACCGAGCCGGCTGATCTCAAGGCTTTACTGACGCACATCCTGGATATCTGTCCCGCCGCCCGCGGTATTGCCGCAATCGGCCATGAACCCATCCTCAGTGGCTGGGTCGCCGAACTCTGCGGCCAAGGCCATGGCAGTTATGAGATGAAAAAAGGCGCCGTCGCCGGGATTGAACTTTATGCAGATATATCCCGCAGTTTCAGCGGCCGGCTATTTATGCTCGCCCAACCCCGTGTCCTGCGTATGCTGGCGCGGTAAACAAAAAGGTGTCAGGTGCTTTTTTCCCATAGGAGCCAATAAAAAGGCATCGCAATCGCTCCGGAGATAAGCCAATCATTCGACAATATTGTCGCGGGACGACATCTGGAAGACGCGAACACTTTTCACGGTCATGGGCTCACCAATTCCTGTGCCCAGAATCAACACGAGATGTTGGTGGTCAAGGATACTGAATGGGCTATACTTCTTGTCACCGGGATGATACTTAAGCGCGCAATGATGCCATTTGACGATGTCGCCGACCGGACGCCCATCAAAATAAAACTGCACATAACCATCTGACTTGCGAGTTGCCGGCTTCCACAGGAGTCCATACGTATGGAATTGATCGAAATTCGTACCTCGCGGTACCCACTTCTTGATTGACGAATTGGTGATGCTGCATAAATTGGTTTTACCAGTCAAATCCCTTTTGCTATACCAGTCATGCAGTGCCCCGCCATAAACATTTTCTATATGCAGGTAACGTAGCAAATCATATTCGAAAATATCGACTTCGATGAAGTGTTGAAAACTCTTGGCAGGGATAAGCCCACGATTTTGCCCATACCCGACCAAATGTTCCACAGCCATCGACCAGAACGATGGCCATCCACGATACCCCGCCTTGATGACGTCTGTGGGGTGAAATGCCAGTGTCGCTTCAAAATATGCACCACCGCCGAACGCAGTCCCGACGAACTTTCCGTCACCTGAAGCCTTCGCGGCAGTGGCGATTTCACCATTTGGACCGGTGCGGCCTCCTTTGATTGTCAGCGTTCCGTTTTTATTAAAGATTAGTTCTGAGCGACTAGCCGTTTTTCCAAAAAAGTTCCATAAATACCATTGATATACGCGAGAATTCACTGCGCCTAAATCCATGTTGCTCGACTTGAACTTTGATGAAAAGGTCATGTCGGTATAACCGACCGATCGTGCAGGCAAGGGAATGGTTGCATGTGTGCAAATTGTTTGGACCAATATGATTCCTATTCCCAGAGCCGCGATGCGTATTTTTATATTGCTCACTTATTGCACCGTATAAGTCACATGTCCACCAATCACGTCGGAATCAACCTTTGAGATACTACCAAAAGTTGTAACCGTTCACGGCCTTTCGGCCAGTCAGACTCACAACGAGCCTGACCACAAATAAAGTATACCCCCCTCGGAAGAAATGCAAATCAATTTCCCATTTAATAAGTTTGGAATAATATTTCAGCATTACTTATGATCCGACCGATAATGAATTTGTGTCAAAGGATTGGTCGAAGTGACATGGATGCACACGCCGAACAAACCTATCAAAAACGTATTGAGGAACTGGAAGCGTATGTTGTCAGTCTCAAGACTCAATTGACCCAGCGCGATGCTCAGCTTGCCCAGCGTGATGCCACCATTGCAGCCTTACAACAGCAGGTCGCAGAGCTTTCCAAGCAGGTGACTGATCTTCTGGCCCAGGTGGCACGGTTATCCAAGAACTCATCGAATTCTTCCAAGCCACCGTCCAGCGATATTGTCAAACCACCGCTACCGCCTGTTCCTCCGGGCGAAAAACGTTCCGTCGGCGGGCAGAAAGGCCATCCACGTCATGAACGCGAGCCTTTTACTCCGGATCAGATTAACCGGGTAGTGGATTATCGCCTGAACCGC
>JAMDCX010000033.1 GCA_023489375.1 Planctomycetota bacterium | reverse complement strand
GATCATTCCACTTCATATTCGACCTCCAATGGCGATGTCAGCCGCACGGCATGCCTGTACCCGGCATCCATACTCACGGCCATCAGGCGTGCCTCCTTATTGATGTTGGCGAGATGTTTAAAGTTCCATGACAATAACACATCCATATTGTACACAACAGCAAACGCCACATGCAACGCATCTTCCATTTTCGTCCTGGGAATAGCGCCTCGCGCAATGTACATTTGCGCCAATTGCGTAACCTCTTCCCGGCGATCCATCGGCAAATTCTGCACACGATGCGCTTCCAACACCGCCCTGAGT
Organism: Planctomycetota bacterium; assembly: GCA_023489375.1. Lineage (GTDB taxonomy): Bacteria > Planctomycetota > Phycisphaerae > WQYP01 > WQYP01 > JAMDCX01. The sequence goes on along the minus strand of JAMDCX010000033.1, from coordinate 3,809 downwards.
TTTTGGCGGTGAACCGGATCTGGATCCCGGCTGATTTCCAACTTTACCACGTCAGAAATATAAAGATCATAATGTGACGCATGCACGTGGAAGAACGCTTCGGTGATTGCTCTGAAATCAGGAGAATCTTCGGCAAAAAGAAAACTTATAATAGACGTATCAAGATATATTTTAAGTTTCCGCATACGCTCCATGACCATAGTTTGCTACCGCTGCAACTGGTATTTAGCATTGGGGATTTGGCATTCGGTATCCAGCATCTGGAATCTCAATGGCGGCGATAACCGTAACAGCTTTTTACGATGACGATTGCCACAGAGGACACAACGTCGGGATGGAATTTCACAATGAGGTAACGGAGGGAAAAGAGGTTACAGGGGTTTTTATCCGTACTCCGCTACCTCTTTGTGAGTCCCCACGTCCTTGCCAATCCCGCGGCCAGCAGGCTGGCCGGCTAAACCTATAACCCGTAATCCCCCATCACCCGCCCCCTGTAACCCGTAATCCCCCGTCACCCGCCTCCGTTACCTCCGCTACCTCCTTGTGAATACACGTCGTGTCTTAATGCCTTTGTGGTGAACTCCCCCCCATCCGTTGTTTCCTCCGCCCCTCTGTGTCCTCTGTGATCTCTGTGGCTAAAATTTACTATCAATGGCACAGGTTTCTACGCGACGGTTTCCTTCGATGGCGCCGTTGTGGCTGCCGGCGGCGCTGCCGCCTGTGCGGCGGCGATGGCCTCCAGGCGTATCTGCCGGAATTCCTGCCATTGATTGTTTACAAATTCCATGAACTTTTCCTTGAATACGGCCGGGCTGAAGCGTTCGGCATTTTTCCGGATCGCCGCTGCATTCCAGGTGATGGTTTCAAAATGCTCCACCGCGGCAATCAGGCTCGCGACGGATTGCTCCATAAAAAATACGCCGGTAACGCCGTCGATAACGCTTTCCGTTACTCCGCCCTGCCCATACGCGATCACGGGTGTGCCGCAGGCCTGGGCTTCGACGGGTACAATGCCGAAATCCTCTTCCGCGGCAAAAACAAAGCCTTTGGCGTGCCGCATATATTCCAGGAGACGTTCCGCGTTCTGATAGCCGACAAGTTTGACATTATCACCGGCGAGTTTTCGGATTTTGTGCATTTCCGGTCCTTCGCCAACCACAATGAGGCGGCGACCGGGCATACTGGAAAAAGCGCGGATGATTAAATCCATGCGTTTATATGACACCATGCGTGATGCGGTAAGATAAAAATCTCCCTTGTCGGCGCAGAGGGTATATTTTTCCGTATCCACGGGCGGGAATACGGGCGTGGCCGACCGGCGATACGCCTTTTCCACACGGCGGGCCACAAAGTTGGAGTTGGCCATAAACGCGTCCACCCCGGCACTGGTGCGGACATCAAACACACGAATGTAATGCAGGATCAGGCGGGCCAGGGCACCGCGGATGCCGTGGTTCAGGCCGGCCTCTTTGAGATACTGACTTTGCATATCCCAGGCAAACCGCACGGGGCTGTGGCAATAGCAGACATGAAGTTGATCCGGGCGGGTAATAACGCCCTTGGCGACGACATAACTGCTGGAGATCACCAGATCATATTTAGAGACATCGAGTTGCTCAATAGCCATAGGCATAAGGGGCAGATAGGCGCGGTGGTGTTTTTTAGCCAGGGGCATATTTTGGATAAAACTTGTATGCACCGGTTTATTCATAATAAAGCCGCGCTGATCGGGCTTGAGGAAATCAAAAAGGCTGAAGACATCGGCGTTTGGGAAGCACAGGAGCATTTGTTCCAGAACCCGCTCCGCCCCGGCATAGGTATAAAGAAAGTCATGGACAATGGCTATTTTCAGCTGCGTTACCGGTTGGGAAAAACGCAGTTTCAGAGATTTATAATGGGCGGGGTCCAGCGAACCGATGCGCCCGGCGACGTTTTTATCTTCTCCGGGGCGGCGGCGGGCGGCCGCGCGGCCCATGCCAAAGAGGCGAATTCTAAAAGGCTCCAGCGGCTGATCCGGCAGGCTGGCCAGACTGTATTCCTCCATCAGACGGGAGAAAAGGGCCAGACGATGGCCGGCGGATTCAAGAAACGTAGCCGCGGGGACTTCCACATCCAGTCGCATGGGGTTGCCGACGCGGCGGTGCAGAATGGGCAAAGATGCGGTCATAATGGGCACACCCTCCCCCGCAGGTACAGGGAGTTGCCAGATGCGATTATCTTTGGAACCGTCGCGGCGTGTCAGGATCATGGCCGCCCGACTGAAGCCAAGCATTTCAGCAGCATCACAGACACAGGCCCACCAGGCGTCAAAATTACCGGCACGGGCCAGGCGAAGTTGCAGGGCTTCAAAGGCTTTGAGGTAATTGCGGGATTCCCGCGACAGCCGACGGTTGCGCCGCAAAGCCCGGATCAGATCACCCACGCGGGCCGAGCCGGCGGTGCGGAACAAAATGATCAGCAGCAGCCCCAAAGCGCCAACGGCCAGTACCATGGTGAGCATATTGCCGAAAAGCATGGCGATAGCCAGCAGGCCGGTTCCGGCGGCGAAAATATACAGCAGATACACCGCGTGAAGCTGGGAAAGCCCCAGGTCCAGAAGCCGGTGATGCAGATGGCCACGCTCCGCGGAAAACAGGCTGCGGCGCTGCAAAATAGCGCGGCGGACAAAGGTCATGGCGGTATCCGCCAAAGGAATCGACAATGCCACCACCGTAATGATGACGGGCAAGGGAGATTGGACATGATGGGCCACGACCACAACGGCGGCGGCGATGGTGAAACCGATAAACAGGCTGCCACCATCACCCATGAAGACGCGGGCAGGGTTGAAGTTGAAAATAAGAAAAGCGAACAAAGCCCCGATTAGCGACAGCATTAAAATAGCCACAGATTGAGCACCCACCGCGATACCCAGAATGGCAACTACCAGCGCAGCCAACAGGGAAATGCCCCCGGCCAGACCGTCGATACCATCACAGAAATTCAGACTCACCGGCACGGTAACCAGCCAGAGTATCGTGAGCGGCCAGGACAACCAGCCAAGACAGAATTGGCCATTGGGGGCGATAGGGCCGGTCGGTACGCAGACGCCATAATGGGCGAAAAGGCCGGCGGCTCCGAGCAGGCCAACAAGCTTGATTTTGGCGGGGATATTGGTGAGATCATCAATAAAACCGATGGTCAATAGAACGACAGCGGCGAAAATCAGCGCGGCCATCGGGGTATGGAAAATAGCGTGCAGGAGCGTGGTGCGGCGGTAGAACAGCAGCACAGGTCCGGCGCTGATGAGCGTAGATATGGCGATGACCAATCCACCGATGCGCGGAATGGGCCGGGTATGGATTTTGCGGGCATCAGGCACGTCCACAATTTGAAAATGGCGTGCCAAAGTGATGATCGGTACCATTAAAAGTACACCGGCGCACAGCCCCGTCACGCAGGCAATAGCATACCAATGTGAATCAGGCATTATAGTTATCCTCTCTCAAGATCATGCAAAAGTCGCAGCGGCGAAATTATGAAATGCCGCGCTTAATGAACAATGAATAAGATTATATGGCATTTAGCATTTAGTATTGGGCATTATTAGCCACAGAGGACACAGAGTTCACAGAGAATAACGTGATATGGTTTACACTTATCGATCGTTATCTCTTCCATCGCCTCTGTGCCCTCTGTGATCTCTGTGGCTAAATTATCTGGTGAATCCGTCGTCCCCAATCGCAAAAGCTTTTTACCATGACCATTGCTACAGAGGACACAACGTCGGGATGGAATTTCACAATGAGGCAACGGAGGAAAAAGAGGTT
>JAMDCX010000056.1 GCA_023489375.1 Planctomycetota bacterium | reverse complement strand
CAACCGGCGTAACGACTATCTGGAAGTTATTATGCGTTAGTTCCTTGGAGAGTAACGGCGAGCGAGACGCCCGCGATCTTCGTGCACCGGGATACTTCTCGAATATAAAAACTGATGGCGGTTGTAGAACTTTAACTAAAATTTATGTTTGTAACCGGTCACCCTTTCACTTCTTCTTTCAGGCCCGTGAATGGTTACGGAAACTACTGCACGCGTTATAAAGTTCAATACACGATTCTCCGGGATTTCTTCAACTGCAAAACTCCTCTCTTTGGAATGCTGCCAGATATTCCACACGGAACTTCTCCGCCGCTGCGGAACTGGTCAGACACGCATCCCACGGTAATTCCGGCCTCGGGCCGATTTTTCCCAGCGGCACCGGTGGCAGCTGGTATTGATATTCATGGGCTATCTGGCTGAAACGCCGCCCCCAGACCTTCACCTTGCCATTCGCAGTAAATAAACCACTGAAACGCGTAACATCCGCTGCCACAGGATCATCGTACATGGCCCAATTTAACCATCCGCACACCAGCGGTGTAGATGTTTTAACTTCACGGGCACAGAAATCCGCCTGCTGCTGTTGCGTGGCTGGCCTTGGCCGACCATAGTGCGGGCAGATACCTCCGCCGTACCAGCCAAATTCCGCCAACATGGTCGGCAAGCCGGGAGCCGCGGTTTCACGCACCACCGACTCCAGATACGCCAAATTCGCCTGCCGGATTGCTTCCGATTGATAGCGATATCCGCCGGCCGCCAATGGATAAAAGTGTACCTCCATGAAATCCAGCAGCTTGGCCTGCCGTTGCGGACGAAAGCCGGAATAAAATTGCGGCGGATTGGGTATCGCGGGTATCGACCACTGAATTAAACCGATGGTTACCAGAGCATCGGGATCAGACTGTTTAATCGCGTCGACCTGTCGCCGCGTCCATTCATCGGCTACATCTTCTCTGAAATGCTGGAAAGCCAGCAGAGCGGAATCCCCCGGATTATCCTTAGCCGGTGGAATGGGCGTTGTTTTTCCATTGAATTTATTCCACAGTGTCTGCATGGCCGGGGTATTCCAGTGTACTGTGGGTTCATTGGCCAATTCATAAGTGAGAATTACAGGGCGGCCTTTATACCGGCTGGCAAATAAGGACCAGAATTGCACCTGATCCTCCACCGCCCTGGGATCGGCATATTCATCCCCGCGCTGCCAGATGGGAACTTCCTTTTTTGGGCGGCCCTGCCAGGTGGTTAATCCGCAGACCTGCACGTAAATACCGGCCTGTTCTGCCGCCGCCAGAAACTGGTCAAATTTTTCAACGGCCGCTGGATTCAGCACGCCCGGTCTCGGGTAAAATGACAAGCTGGTCAGCCACAGCCGCACTGTATTAAAACTCATCGCTTTCAGCGTCTTTAAATCTCTAAGTGCGGCGCGGGCGTCAAACTCTTTCCAGAAGCGCGGTGTCCAACCATTGTTGGCGCGGAAATACATGGCACCGATTGGAACAAAGGGTTTATTTTCATCCGTTACCAGTCCGCGCCACCCCGGATGTACCCGTATCTTTGGCAATGGCCCACCGCCGCCCGCTGGTAATGGATTCGCCGCTAGTTCAGTATGGGATTGTCCCGCCTGAACGGAAGTGCTATTCCATGGCCATGCCAAGGCTCCCGCCACACTGGTGGCTGCCAATTTGCAGAAATCTCTGCGTTGCATTAAAACATCTCCTTATGCTTATCGCCCCGGTTAACGCCGGTACACCAGATACAACTTACTTACCTCCAATTTATTATGGCCAGTGGCGCTGCCGTTATTCAAACCCACCGATATGAATTTTGCGCCAGCCAGGCTACGAAGATATGCTGGACCTTTTCCCATGGGCGTCAGCCGTGACAGCGGAACTAACACGGTTTGCCAATGACCATTGGCTGCGATAATCGGCGATGATAGCGTGCAGTAATTAACAATGCCGACTTGATTAAAAATCATCAACCGTACCATCGCCGGGTTGGCCGCGCGGGCCCGCAACAGCACGCCGACAACACTTTCCGCGTCGATTCCACCGGGTAGCGGGAATTGTGGATACGCCCATGGATCGCCGCCATGAAATGCTACCTTCATGCCCCAGCCGCCAGTCTTGGGGGTATAGAACGACATGCTGGCCTTCGCGGTGATATTTTTCCGCCATCGGGCCAATTTGCCGATTTTTAACTGGGTATATTTTGGATAGCGGGCTAAAAATTTACGCATGGTACCTTGCAGACGGATGGGAATCGCCAGCGGGCTGATAGCCGCATTATTAGCACTACCCGACACCACTTGCCCTGTAACCATCAGATAACGGTAATGCACAATTCCCAAATCCATTTGCCGGGCCAATTCACCGAGTTTCCATGGCACCAGCACATCGCCCCTCGCCGGTATCTCCCGCTGAACGCTTTCGGTGGGGGGGGTATGCTCTGCGATAATATGTCGGCCACTTATGGATAACTTGACGGTTATGGCATGATCGGCAAGGTTCCATACACGCACGACAATGGCCGCCTTGGCAGTACTGGAAAGTACATACGCCTCGGCTGACCAGTGGGAATATCCGTGCGCCAATTGCAAAATGATCGGTGAATGACGCTGTACCTTAGGCGGCGGCCGGCGCGAAATAGCATAAAGCCGTCCCGCTTCGGTGTGCGTTTTCACTTGTCCGGTAAAGGCGCTGGCCGGGCCACGCACATAAACAAGTCCGTCAGGAATGGGGATTGCTCCCGTAGCGGTACGGTGCAACTGGCGGCCATCAATGCCGCGAATGCTGATATGGTGTAAGGCCAGGTGAAGAGCTGCATGGGGATCAGCTTTCCCGGTATAAATAACGGTAGTACGCCGGTTGCCTTTCGCAAAAACCGGCGCCAGGAGTACCGCATGATCCGTAATTTTAAGATTGCCCGCATAAGACCAGCCGGAAAGCTCCGCTACGCAGTTCACATACGCCGCCATGCTTCGCAGGGGTGTGTGTTCCTGTCCCATCATGCCGAAATTGTTGTAGGTTGCGTCATGTTCCGTGTAAAACGGATAGACGAAAGCGAAGTAACGCGCGATGCCGCAGGCCCGGGCCTCCACCGCTTTCATGGTGATCCACAGCGCGGAAGTCATAGCCGGTCCGCGATGGGGCCATGCCGTGCCGGCGGGCCAGGGCTTGCCGCTTTCGGTGATCCACAGCGGCTTAGATGGTTGGCCATAAGCCGCCAGCCATTGCCGGTAGGCGGCTACAGCAGAAGGGATTTCTGTCGGGGAATAGTAATCATGAAAACTGATGGCGTTGACCTGATCCAACAGTCCATTGAGCGCACAATCGCGCTGGAAAAAACCGGGAACGGAAAGTGCAAACACCCCGCCGACCAGCGGGATATGAATATCCGCCCGCTGAAAACTGTAGGCGATGGCTTTGACCATCGGAAGTAATTGATCCGGCGGAAGGCCTGCTCCATCCGGCTCGTTCCACATTTCCAAGGCACCCCAATCCGTGTGGAAGTAGCTGCTATTAACCGCCCAACTTCGCGCTGTTTGTACCAGATTCACTGGATAGGGGCCAACGTGTCGCTCATAAGTCCATGCTGGCGCATCCTGGAACATTTGCAGCATCCGCACGCCATTGTGAAAATAATCTCTGGCCAACCGGCCATATTGGCAATCACGATTCCACGCAAATTTTCCCGGCGCAGGATTGATCTGACCCCAACTTAGACGCTCACGCGACATACCGATGCCACTGCGGCGTAAAATCTTAATCATCCCCACCCGCACAGCCTGGCGAGTCGCCGGGTTGTTGACCAGCCAGGATAGAGCGCTGTCAATGGAGAAAAAATGTCCCGCCGGGCCATGATGGGCGGCAAGAGATACCACGCCAAACTTCTGCCCGGTGGACGGAAAATCCACCTGATAAAATCCACGCGGCAGGCGTACCGGCAGGTTGATCGTGTCATTCGCGTCGGCGACGGTCAGCGTTCCGGCCGTGACCGCCCGGCCCCAATAGTTGGTGATATTCCATCGCCAAGTCCGTGATATCGCCGGTCCCGTGAATTTCCAGGAAAGCACCGCCGATTGGTTCGGCGTGACAAAGAATCGTGTGAGACCGT
>JAMDCX010000072.1 GCA_023489375.1 Planctomycetota bacterium | reverse complement strand
GCCAACGCCCCATCTGCGGCGTCGCCGCGGTTCAAAGGGTCAACGGACCCAGTTTTCACCGCGGCTTCTTGCATCTGGAGCGTTTGCCGCCAATCAACCCTAATTTGTAGGCGTGACAGAGCACTGGTCTCATCGTGTCATTGCCGCAGTTAAAAAGTGCAACGTTTGCCGCCGCCCCATGGATTGGGCAACATTCACAATCCGGCCCCGCGCGTTGATAATCAATACAGTGGGTAATACTTCCACTCCCAGTTGTTTGGCCGCCGCCTTGCCGATAGCTGACTCCATATTTTCCCGGATGGGTATGAAGTGCGCGTTCACGACGTCAGCCACCGATCGATCTGTCCAGACGGTACGATCCATCAACCGGCAAGGCGGACACCAGGAGGCCCAGAAATCCACAAGCATTAACCGTCCGGATTGACGACTCTGCCGCTGCCCTGCCGCGAGGCTGTTCTGCCAGGCGATGTGTCCGCCCGGTGCGACCAAACCCAATTTAACGGCCTGCGAATCCAGCCACGGAACTATGGTCACAAGGATCATTGTGGCGGTAAACAAACCAATAATAATCAGTGATTGTCGTGAAAATTTGTTGTAATAATTTCTGGAAATTTTCATTTTCAACGCTTCCATTTATTAATAAATTATAGATGGCTGGGGACTATGGCGCAAAATCGGTCTCCGCAGGCCATAAATTCTTCCCTCTTTTTTTTCCATAACTAAGAAATGGGACCGTAATAACTTCCCGATTGGCATTACCATTGAATACTCCACCACCGGCATAGCCGGTGGCCATATCACGGATGGTGCTCTGGAATCCGCGCACCAACCGGCATAATGACTATTTGGAAGTTATTTTACGTCAGTTCCTAACCGGTAACCCAATCCATCATCTATTATCAAGGTTGTAATCGGGCCAGCGCAAACGAGCGCGCGGCTTCTATCGCCTGCGCCAGCGCATGAACATCTTTGCCACCAGCCATAGCCATCTGGGGCCGCCCTCCGCCTGTGCCACCGACGATGGCGGCAACAGCTTTCACCCAATCTCCAGCACTGATTGTGGTGATGAGCGAATCGCTGACTGCGGCGACAAAATTTACTTTGGGCGGCAGAAGATTCCCCTGTTTGTCCGTCTCGACAATAGTGGAGGCCAGCAGCACCGCCACGGGTGCCGGAAATAATTTCTTTTTCAGAGTGTCCATGGCCGCACGCAACGCCGGAACATCGGCATCCGGCAATTGCCCGACAATTAATTGCCTGTTGCCCAAGGCCTGCGCCTGATCCAACAGCCGAGCTATGGCGGCATCAAGATCGAGGCCATTGGCGGGCACAGCCTGTTGTTTTTGCTGTTTTTTCAGGAGTTCCTGAATCTGGGCGGCAGCGTGCTGGGCACGGCGTCGGGTTAACAGCGGCAGCATTGTGTTGCGTGACGCCTGTTGCAGCGACACAGCCAGAGATTCCAATTCAGTTCCGTGTGTGGCGTTAATAGAAGCGATGAGTGATTCCACAGACTGGGCGCTACGGCGAGCGGTTTGAGCTGCCGGGCCGGTTACTGCAACCAGGCGACGTATACCTTTACTTACGGATTCTTCCGAAATAACCGCAAAGTCTTCCGCATCGGCAGTGGTTACCAAATGTGTCCCGCCGCAGAATTCAATGGAATATTGCCGCCAATCCGGATTCTCCGGTTGCGCCAACAACTCCGAGACCGGTACGCCGATACTGACCACACGCACCATAGGCGGATACTTTTCACCGAATACAGCGCGCAGAGAGTGTATTTTTATCGCCTTTTCCAGCGGCGTGATTTCCGTATAAACAGTCATCTTCCTGGCGATGGCCGCCTGCACGAGAGTTTCCACTTTTTCCAACTCGCGGTCGTCCAGCGCCCGTGGCTGCACAAAATCGAAACGCAGTTTTTCCGCATCCACCAACGAGCCTTTCTGTTCTACATGGTCGCCCAAAGTTTCACGCAAGGCCCAGTTAGCCAGATGAGTAGCGGTATGATTTTTTTCAATCCGCTTACGCACGTTATAAACCGTGGCGCTGGCGGAATCGCCACGCAGCAGTTTTCCGCTCTTCATACGCCCCAGATGCAAAATGTACCCACCGACCTGACGAACAGTTTCCACAATAAATATTGCTCCCGTATCAGTTTTTATTTCTCCCTGATCACTTACCTGTCCGCCCATTTCAGCGTAAAAATTGGTCTTTTCCAGAATAAGAGCAATCAAGCCATCTTCACTGGTTGTCATGGATTCATGCAGGCGATGACCATCCCATATAGCGGCAATATGCGTGCGTAACGGCTTGGGATCATATTTGCCATGGTCATCCGTAGGTTTGATATGCAATTTCGGCAATTCCGCCAGGATGTCCGGCGGCATATCAGCCGGACCGCCGTGCATGATTTTGCTTCCGGTGCGGGCTTTATCCCGAGCTTGCTGCATCAGTTGCTCGTAGCCATGGATATCCACATCCAGATTTTGTTCCCGTGCCATCATCTGCGTTAAATCAATGGGAAAGCCAAAAGTGTCGTGCAGCTTAAATGCGTCCTGCGCGGACAGGATGGGCCGCCCATGCGAAGAATGTCTGGCCGCATCCGCAGACAATTGAAACAACTCCAACCCACGATCCAAAGTCCGGCTGAAGCTGCGCTCTTCTTCTTCGATAAGCGCGGCCACCCGCTGTGGCGCCTGGGCGAGTTCCGGAAACGCCTCCCCCATGGTGTTGACAATAACCGGTACAAGCTGATGCAGAAAAGGTTGCCGCAGTTCCAGATTCTGACGGCCAAAACGTACCGCTCGGCGTAATATACGTCGCAGGACATAGCCCCGGCCTTCATTGCCGGGAACAGCGCCATCCGTAATGGCAAAGGTCAAGCAGCGGACATGATCCGCAATGACGCGGAAGGCAATATCAGTGGCCAGGGCAGGATTCCGGGAATCTTCCCCAATCCCCTGATCCAGCGCTGGAAATACCCCGGTGTAACGTTTACCACACAAATCGCCGATGGCGGAAAAAAGCGGCGTAAATAAATCAGTGGCGTAATTATCCTGTTTATCCTGCAAGACCTGGCAGATACGCTCCAGGCCCATACCAGTGTCTACATGCTGCGCCGGCAGGGGGCTGAGTTTACGATCCGCACCGCGATTGTACTGGATAAAAACCAGATTCCAGATTTCCATCACGCGTGGATCAGTGCCATTAACCAGTGCGCCCCCGGTCATGTCCGGTGTGCGATCAATAAATATTTCTGTGCACGGCCCGCAGGGACCGGTTTCGCCCATTTCCCAGAAATTTTCATCCACAAAACGATGAATATGATGATCCGGCAAGCCCGCGATCTGTTTCCAGAGCCGGGCCGCTTCTTCATCGGCAGGTACATTATCGGAAGGGTTGCCGGCGTAAATCGTGACATGCAGCCGCAGGGGGTTGATATTCCACACTTCCGTCAACAATTTCCAGGCCATTTCAATGGCCCCGCTTTTGAAATAATCGCCAATACTCCAATTGCCGAGCATTTCAAAAAAAGTATGGTGCCGCCGTGACCGTCCCACATCATCCAGATCGTTATGCTTGCCTCCGGCACGGATACATTTCTGCGTATTGGCCACACGTTTCCATGGTGCTGCCGCGGTTCCCAGAAAATAAGGCTTGAACTGGTTCATACCCGCATTGGCAAATAACAGAGTCGGATCATCGTGGGGAACAACCGGACTGGACGGAACATAGGTATGCCCGTTCTGCCGGGTGAAAAATTCAATAAACTCCTTGCGTATCTCACGCGATGTCATCTGGGTAACTCCTGCGTACCAAACCCAAATTAATTATTGTACCAAAACCTTTAATTATTGCCCCCTGTGGTTGACCTGATGAACAGGCCGGTGGTGGCCAAAAATTGTGGCATTCAAATCGAGGCCCATTTCCAGAGCATCCATTGGTACTGCTGGACCAATGGCTCCTTGGGGGCAATGGCGGGCGAGATGCCCGCGATCCCAGACTATCTCTCGAATATGGTAACCGTTCACGGGTAAAATAGAAAAATCAGCCGGGATATGCTGCTTTTCATCGCGAATACTGCCACCACAGATAACACGAATGAAATGGATAGAAATGGAATGTACCAGTTTAGGATTCCGGAAA
>JAMDCX010000051.1:10481-20171 GCA_023489375.1 Planctomycetota bacterium | reverse complement strand
GACCGTAAAAACACGGAGTTGTTTTTGCACTGGTCCTTAGTCATGATGTAACCGTTCACAGTCCGGCCACCAACATCGTCTGATTTTGGCACCTTGACAACAGCATTTGAACCGCCAAGAAGCCAAGAACGCAAAAAAGACGATAGGAATGCCACGGAGCCGCGGAGAATATGGAAATCATTGTTCTTTGATCATTGTTATTAGACACAGAGGAAGCAAAGAAACGCAGAGATATTTGCGAAATGATGGATAAAATATCCACAAATTTCACAGATGGCGCAAATATCTGGGCACGCTGTAACTCATCACCTATACTCAACGCGGCTTCTAATGATATATGAAGAGAAGTAATAAATGCGGAAAAGTGCTAATTTATGAGGCAATCGTGTGGTTTGGAGGTCTCATTAATAGCCGCATACGGTATATCACCTGTAAACTGTTGCCAGCTATCCGGACTGGTCTTGATGCTGGGGCGCAGAGGCACACTCTGCCCTGGCCAGCGTGGCCACCAGTTTGTTGACAGTGAACAAGGCGGCTGCGACACGGCATTTTTCGATCCGATTCAATGTTTCAGGCCAAACCCCGGCTTCTCTGGCCAACTTGGCTTGTAACCAGCCCAGCGCCCAGCGCCGCTTCATAATCTTCCGCGCCAGAATCGCCCGGCCCGTGACTATAGCAGGATAAGTGCCGTCGGAATGAGCTTCCGGCAATGGCGGCAATTCCAATCGCCGTGGTTGGTTCAATTTCTCTTCGCCGCGCTGCAGGCGAAGGTACTGGCTCTTGGGCATCAGTACATATTCATGGCTGGCAATTTTAATGGTCTGTATAGGCATGTCTTTATTCCTCGTAAAAGCCGGCGCGATGACCAATTTTTCTACCATCACCGCCTGGCCACCGATGTAAAACTGCACGCCGTATTCGCCAGCGCTAATTCGGAACCGTCCAGAGAGCTTGCCGCGTAACGGCTTGACACCGCTGACGACCGGCCAATCGCCTAGCCGCTCCAATATGCCGTTTACCCGGCTGAGCAGCGGCTCGTTGAGATACATCAACTCCCGTTGTGCCGCACCGGTCAGGCGAACATCCATACAGTCTCCTTAAAGTTTACCCAGCTATAGGCATAAAAATCAATAATATTGACTCTATCATCACCCATGACATTATCCATCACCGGGCAGCTTCCAGCAAGGCCGTTATGGCATGGCGAATCGACTCGGTAACGTCGGCCAAGCCCGGATTAGGCCAGCCCAGGAAATTATCTCACACCATGGCGTCTAAATCCGGTTTTGATGGTGTTGAAAATCCTTTACAATGACAGAGATTCTCATGCAATTTATAGATTTAGTTCTATACTCGTGTAATATGCTTCGCGGCGTTTTTTTCTGCCGCTTTCAAGGCCCGATCAATCTTCTCAACCGTTTTGATGGTGGGATTCGTTCTGGCACGTTCTACGCGGTTCAAACTTTCAGGTGGTATGCCCGCCCGCCGAGCCAGTTCAACCTGGGACAGCCCAAGGCGGCGGCGCGTGCTGATAATGTCACGGGCCAATGCCGCACGGGCATGCTCCAGTGCCGGGTAGTTGCCGTCCGGCCCCTTGACGGGCAATGACGGCATATCCTCTACCGTTACATTCATCCTGGCCTGCCGCACCAGTTTCAAATAATCACGCTCCGCCAATTGCACGAAACGCCTGCCTGTAAATTCCAGCATCCGTACATTCATCATTCAATCCTCATAAAAGTCGTCACGATGCCCGATCTTTTCCACAATGACCGTATTACCTTCAACCTTAAACTGTATCTGGTAATCGCCAGTACGTTTGCGGTAATGGCCCGCCAAGTTTCCCCGCAATGGCCTGGCTCCACTTATATCGGGCCCATTGTTCCAGTCGGGCCATGATTGCAATCATGCGTGCCCGGATGCTACGTGGTATGGTGGCTAATTCTTCGGTCACTTTTTGGGTCATCCGCACAATGGCCATCAACGCACCTTATCTCGTCTTAACAAAGATGTCAAGTTACCGCACAATCTGGACGATGGCTAAAATCGCCCCGCGAAGCGTTTCTGATAATGTCGGCCAGGCATCAATCAAGCAGGCTAATTCATTATTTCGGTTTATCACGATGCTGGCGGCGTCCACACTGGCATCCATGTTTGTTCGTAAGTCATTGTATTCATATGGTTTATATATTTTGTCATACGCTTTACGAAAGCATCGCTCTACCGACTGAGCTACGGCGGCATCCGGTGTGTTTTCAGCCGTAAAGTAAACGATTCCCGTTGATTTCATTGGCGATTGTGTCAGCATCATATCCGCTTTTGCAGGTCCAGCCAAGTTCGTCGCATTTTGCAATTGGCCATGGGGTGTACCCGACAAAACGTCTGGATAGATGAATGCCATCTGTTCAAAAATACATCAGTTAAAGAGATATTTGTGCAAATTGTTGCAATTTGAGCTTCGGTAAACCTTCGCATGAGGATATTAGCCTTACCAGTCTGCTCGGTGAGCTTTGTGGGAATAATTAGAGTTATGCCAAAATATACGGCACAGAATTCACACAACCACCCGGTTGATATCCGATATCGGCAGACTGAAGCTCGAAGTTAATCATGCACCGACTTTACAGCGTTTGCACTCAGCAGGTCGCGTCCGGCGGTAATGCGAACCGGCTCCCGCCGGATTTATCTGGTCGCGGGAGCCGTCGTTGTTACGGTTTTTTTCATTGGCCCCAGTGCGGCCTGCGCGGCCAGTTCCGCCGCCCAGGTGGAAGCGAGTTTATTTTTGTCTGTATGTGCTAAGGTGGTTAATTGTTTAGCCACGGCCGCCAGTGCTTTAGCTGTATTGTTTTTTTCCGCCACCGCCAGCATTCGCCAATAGGTTTCCATGCGCACAATGGCATACTGGGAATTGGTGCCGGCCAGCAGTGCTTTGGAAAGTTTCGATGGTAACTGACTCAATGGTGCCCAGCGTGCCAGCCAAGCCTGCGCATAATAATCATCGGGCGTATCCATCACCGTGATCAAGGCATTGATAATGGTCTTTTTGAGTTCCGTCAGGGCTTTGGTCTCATCAGCGGGTGTGGCTCCGGGTGCGGAGGCACTTTCAATGCCGGGAAGCCGGGGCAGGCTTCGTGCCAGCACTCCCGCGGCCAGAATTTGTCGTCGTACCGGCAGCGTTATAAGTTGCCCGGCCAGATTGGACAGTGTGTTGGGATCTCCGGCGCAAAAACCATCGACATTAAAATAACCGGCATTGATTTCCAGGCCACCCAGACCGGGAACAATGGCATCCTGTATCGCCAGTGGGTTGGTAATAATTTCCACTTGACCGCCGAGAATAGAAATTGGATCCGTCAGAATCAGTTTTCGCAAGGCTCCCTGATCCACCCGATAGCGAACCGTAATGCCACCTTGCGGTTCCAGCCGCAAAACGGGTGAGTTATTATCCACGGCGTAAACACCCAGCATGGAATTATTCACCCCTTGAATGCTTCCGGCCAGGGCAATGCCTGTGGAAAGGGCGGTATTGGGGCCGACGGCCAGTGTATACGGAGAAGTATTGTAATAATGTACACGGATATACATCGGATCGCCCGCGGTAATAAACCGGTTCGACCAGTCGGTGGTAACCAGCACAATTTTTCCCGGATGATCCACCGCATCAAGCAGCAATTTAGGATATCCGGCAACAACAGCGCTAATGGTCTGGTTGGCTTTGGACTCCGTGAGCGTCAGGCCTAGATTGGCGGCGGCCTGCGTTACATCCAGAGCCAGCACCGGCGGCAGGGGTGAATTCCAAAGTTGCTGAAGAATTTTATCCGATTGCAATCGCTGGTGATCAGCCGCCATAATACGGGCAACACCCAGCAGTGCATAAGGATCTTTTCCGGCCTTATGCAAATGTGTCAAAGCGGCGGCGTTATAACCCTGCCGCAGCAATTGCCAGCCGCGTAAGCGATAATATTCCGGGGAACCGGCAGGTAGTTTCTTTTTCAGCAAAGCCACGCTATGGGCAATATCCTTAGGAAGCGCTGAATTATAAAATAGGTCCAGCCATAAAGAGTCGGCCTCCAGCGCTGTATTTCCACTGTTGGCTTTAAGAGCTGCAGCCAGGCGTTTGTATAGGCGTGCCAGCAATGCGCGGGCGGTCGGACCGGAAACAAACTGTCCCCGGGTGCGATGTGTCAGTGCAATCATCAGTACCGGAGTGGATGGATGCTTTAACGCTAATAATTCACCCATATAAGCCTGGTACTGGTCATTTTCTCCGGCAATCGCCCAATACGCCGCCAGATTCCCCGCCAAGGTCGGCGATATAGGCAGATGGCCCTGTTGATATTGTCGGATGGCGGCATTGGCCCAGGTAGCGGCCAGTTTGTAATCATGGGCCTTAGCCAGAATATCCGATAGCGCGGCCAGAGCGTCGGGCTGGTAGGGGTCCGCCCGTAACGCGTGCAGCAAGGCATAAAGGCGTTGTGAAACCGGAGCATTTTCCACCGCCAGGGTATGGGCCAACGCCTGCCACGCAGCTAAATTGGCGCCGTTAAGTTTAATGGCGCGAATGTACATATTCGCCGCCGCAGTTTGCCGTCCCTGTGCCGCCAGCAAGTCACCGAGACGCTGGGCCATGGCACTGCGTACCTGATCATTAAAAGATTTCTGCGCCAAGACGGTGTGATAAACGCGAATTCGTCCGGCCACCGTTTGTCTTTGTGCGGCGATGGCGTCAAACAACCGCACCTGGGCCATCAGATCATTGGGCCGCAGATTAACCAGCTCCTGAAGAACCTCTGCCCGCAGTTTCTGATTGCCGTTGGCATGGGCAGCTTCCGCCAACAGTCGCAGCACGGTAGCGCTTTGGGCATCAACCTGCCGAGCTTCTTCCAACAGAGTTAGCGCCTGTTGAGCCGCAAGATGGGCCGGTACATTAAGATTGCGGCTTGCAGTACGGGCGTCATCAATAAGTTGTGCCGCCAGAAGGTGCTGTGCCGATCCTCTTCCTTGTGCCCGTACCATGCCGCCTGTAGTGACCACAGCGCAAGTGGCCAGCAGGAGCGTCAGGACTCTTCTCCGCACTTGAAACATCATCATGGTATACCCTTATAAACTGCTTATTTTCATCTACCAATGGTATCCGGACTCATCATCAGCGCCGAGTCCGGAATGGACAGCCATCAAGTTCGGCTTTCAGCATACCCGGACCTTGACGAAGTTATGTTGGGTTATATCGGCCAGAATCCATTACGTCAATGCCATATTTCATAGTCCGGATGGCCCATACATACATACACCGTTTTCTTATCGGCCCCGTGCCTGAGTGTACGAATACGGTTGGTATACCGATATTCAGCGACCAACCTTACCGTGGCGGGCGGTTACGATATTGTAATTCCGGATGTTTAACACTCACCCGTGTGTTCGGGGGCACGGATTGCGTGACAAACACGTTGCCGTTAATAGTCGCACCACGTCCGATGACGGTTTCACCTCCGAGGATACTGGCATTGGGATAAATCATCACATCATCCTCAATGGTCGGATGCCGTTTGTGGCCGCGCAGGGATTGTCCGCCGCGCGTGGACAACGCGCCCAAAGTAACACCCTGATAAATTTTGACATTGGTGCCGATGATGGAGGTTTCTCCTATGACCACACCCGTACCGTGATCAATAAAGAAATATTCGCCGATACTGGCTCCAGGATGAATATCAATGCCGGTGACGCCATGGGCGTATTCCGTCATAATGCGTGGAATCAGAGGCACCGACAGTACATGCAATTCATGGGCGATACGGTAAATCGTGATCGCCAGATATCCGGGATAACTGAAGACAATTTCATCCACACTTCCCGCGGCGGGGTCGCCGTCAAAAGCCGCTTGCGCGTCGGTGGCTAAAATACGCCGCAATTTCGGAATTGCACCTAAAAATTCATCTGTAATGGCCGCTGCGGAAATATCACAATCCGGGCACTCTATTTTGGCTGCACGCTGATGCTGATGGCGGATCGCACGCCGCACCTGGTCAAATAAAGTGTCCCGGATGGAGCTTAAAATGCTGTGAACATGCAGTGGCAGATCGGTGACGGTCAGGTTCTGTCGCCCGAAAAAACCCGGAAAAAGAACTTCGCGAATAGATTCTGTGAGCGCAATGATCACGTCCCGGTTGGGTAAATTGGTGGCTCCAATATATTGTGTTGCCGGAAATTGATTGTAACTGCCGATGATGTCATCCGCGAGTTTGGAAAGATCTGTTCGTATTACGCCATCCACAATAGCTTACTCCAGTGATTAACGACATGATTATATAGCCGTGAGCTTCCCGTGTTAACGTGGGGGCGTCGCCGCACTCTGGGGGCGGTGGCCAAAAAGATTTCGTTTTCTGATAATCTCCGCGACGTTCGACGGTACCATGGCTTCCCAGGAGGCATCACCGGTTTGAATCTTTTTCAGGGCATCACGCGAAAAGTAGCTCAAATACTCGGACTTATAGTTGGCAAGCTGCTCAATCCATCCGCATTCCACCAGGTAGCCGAAGAGTTTTTTCAATTCGGATGTGAAATTCACCGTTTCCGTGGTGGTCAGTGAACCATCAGCATTTCTCAGCGGATAAATGTAGAGTTTGTGATCATTTTTAAATAACCTGCCGAACGCCTCAAGTATACCGCCTTCGAGATTGGCGTAATAGGTGACATCAAACAAATCGATCAGAGTGGGCAGGCCCATGACGATGCCAATACGTTTTTTTGTAAATTGTGATAAATATCCGGCCAGGCGGTAAAACTCAAAATAATCGGAAATTAAAACTGTCATACCGCACGCACTAAGCACATCGGCCCGGGCCAGAAAGTCCTTGAGATCAATGGCCCCTTGCGCGCGGAGATTACGCATCGTCAACTCAAAGAGTTGCAACGGTACCTCACCGGGTGTATCCGGTTCGGTGAGAAAACGCTCCCGGGCGCAGCGGATCATATCCAGATTGGCATGGGTTACCGGACGAAAACTGCCGCGCTCCACGATGACCGGCTTTTTGTGGAGTACCTCAGAGGGTTGCAGTACTTCGCCGGAGGGGCTGAACATGGCGGCAGCGCTTAAGCCCAGTTCCACCAGCCGCAGGGACATGATACGGTTATCAACATGTCGGAATTCAATGCCGGTGAATTCAATCATGTCAATTTCAATACGTTCTTGGGATATGCCATCCAACAGGGATTGCAGAAGCACTTCGGGTTCATAGTGATGGAAGAAAGCGCCGTACAGTAGATTTACGCCTACGATTCCCAACGCTTCCTGCTGCTGGGCGTTTTCCCGATCCAGCATGCGCACATGCAACAGTATCTGACTGTCCTGATCCCGCGGATACGCTTGAAATTTTACGCCCATCCAGCCGTGGCATTCTAAATTACCCTTGTAACTCTGAGCCGCGACCGTATTGGCAAAGGTAAAAAAAGCGGTGGTTTCACCGCGTGATTCTCCCAGGCGATCTATGTTGAGCTGCTGTTCATACTTCAACATGCTCTCCAGCCGCGCCCGACTGACATAGCGGTCACATTTTCCGTAGATGGCGTCGCTGACGGACATGTCATAAGCACTGATACTTTTGGCAATGGTGCCAGCCGCGCCTCCGGCCCGGAAAAACCAGCGCACAACTTCCTGCCCGGCACCGATTTCCGCAAAAGTGCCATAACGCTTTGAATCAATGTTGATCTCCAGCGCTTTGCGTTGCGTATCAAGGTGTTCCCGGTCGCCGCTTTGCGATCCTGTGTTCCTGCCCATCAAAAACTCCAGCGCTTCCTTTAACTCACTGGATATTAGCGGATGTAAGAAGGAATGGCAATGATTTTTGACGGTGACTTACCGGGGGAAACCGCCTTCGTCGCGACTCGGAGGTCCGGATCGTCGAAATTTATGCGGGATTCGCTGAACTATCGGAAGGCTTTGAACCGATAAACGTATCATAGAGCGTGTCGGCTCTTAGATTGTTAACTCGACCGTTGATCGAACAACATTGGGTTGGTCGAAGTGTTTTTGGCGGGCGTGTTTATTGGCATTATGACCATGATTAGACAACCTTTGGCACTTGTAGACAGCAGCTTAACCGGCGTTACCGCGGACGCCATGGATACCGCCAGTGGGTCGAGGGCTGGTATTGCGGGCTTCAGTCCCGGCCAAAGCGTCGGAGAATGGCAGCAGGCCGGCTGGCGGCAACAGAAAACGCCGGGGGCTTATGAATGCAGGTACTTCAGCGTTTTGGACTCGGCGGGGAATGGTGCGGCCATAAATTTGTACGATGGTTTTTGCTTCCATCCCCGTTATGTTCAGGAATTTAACCGGTACTGTCGGCGATCCACACGGGTGAAAATAAGTTCCGTACGGGAACAGGTACTGCCATCATTTTATCCCGCGGCTGCGATTTCAGTCTTTCAGGGTGGTCAGTGTGTTTTACGATCCATAAATGTTTTTCCGCCCGGTGCCTTTCATGGCGAACAGGGAACTCCGGAATGTGTGGTCGGGCCTAATCGCGTAACCCTGCGACAGGATGGAACGCTGGGATTGACCTTGCGTGGCTATCCGATGGAAAACTCCCTGCTCGGATCACGTTATCGAACCAATCAATCCATTCATGTTGATTTGACTTTTCAACCACGACTTTTCGGTCTGCAGCAGCTATTGCCTTTGCGGCCGGATTCCTCCGATGGCGCCCAGCATCTTTGGTCTTTAGTGGTCCCATCCGCCAGGGTAACAGGTCGTATCCAACAGATTAACATGGACGACGACACCACTTTATTGAATATGCCGCTGGATGGATCAGGTTATCATGATGTGTATTTTGGTGGTTCGGGTATTGGCCGGGAAATCAATACTGTTACGCGTGGTCATGCGGTAAGTTTGGATTGGGCCATTACCTGGAATCATACCAACACGCCGCATCCCTGCGATACCGATTCCATGGTGATCTTTGATCCCGGCTCTGAACCGGTAATTGTGCAGCATCCGCAGCGCGAAATCGTCTATGCGCGGGCCGGCAAACTGCGGAGAGCCTATCCGGCGCAGATGATTCTGCATGGCAGCGATTCACGCGGGAATAACGTCGAACTGCTGATCCAGCATCAGAATATCATGGAATCCGGCGCTTACGTGATACGCAACAGTTGCTCGGTGCACTTGCGTTCCCGTGGTACTAAACGCTATCTGGGGGTGGGAATAATGGAAACACTGAACACCCGCGGTCTGACCTGGCCGATGATCAGCGATCTGGCCGGCCGATCCATCCTGCAAGTTTACGCCGACGACCCGCTCTGGCGGCAATGAAGGCCCCTGCGGTTTAAATCACGGCAGGCGGCGGATTACATTTTGCAGCCGCTGGTATTCAACGCAGGCAATCCTCAGAGATTCCGGAAAATGCGGCGGAAGATTTCCGGCACGACAAATCTGGTACAGCTTTCCGGCATCTTTTCGGCAATCGCTCTCGAATTTATACCTCGGATAGCAATCATGCTCATTGATCTGATCACCGCGCAGGTATGCGAACCATGTTTCAATGTTTCGCTGCGGCACAATATATAAAACCGCTTCATCGCCTTGGCGCCCAGAAATCTGCGCGGTGTCGCATGCCTGTTCAAGCCATGCCTGCCGTTGTGCGACGCTGTTATTATCCGCATCAATCATAACCGCCAAGGCTAGTTGCTGAT
>JAMDCX010000051.1:0-10471 GCA_023489375.1 Planctomycetota bacterium | reverse complement strand
CATTCGGGTCGCGTCCAAAGCTGAACTCAAAGAACGAATTCTCCAGGGGATAGCCGAGATCAACGCCGCTCCCGTGGTGCATCGCTGGAAAAAGTTCGATATCTTGCTTGCCTAATGTGTAAATGTTTTAATGAAACGATGTACTAGTTGTTGATAATTGCTCCGCCGTCGGAATTCGGCTAATTCTTTCGAATATGTATCGACCACCCATTGAGAAGCCGCTTGAGATCCAGGTGGACATATCTTCGCCCTGATTTCTCTGCGGTGAATTCCCTGGAGTTCCAAAAAATACCGGGCGAAGGCCGCGTGTTGCGTGTCCTCGCAAAGCATTGTAATCCGCACCCCAGCTCAATCCATTATTTATCCCATCCTCGGGCCAAGGTTTCAGACAGCGATAAGCCGCCCGTGTCGGGTGGTACATCCGTCACCCGAGCATGTCCCGATTCTGCCCGGAAAAACCACCTCCCCTTCGATCCACCCAGATAATTGATAATTTCCGGGTGATGTGAGATCAGTACCGCCTGCTCCAAACCGTCACCAATTAAATCAGTCAAGGCTACGATCCATGGTTGGATTTCGCGAAGCGCTAAAAAATTGTCGGGTTCGTCAATAAATAATGAGTAATGCTGTCCTTTGAGGCCAAAAAGCAGAAAATAGAGAACAACCATCACTTTTTGCCCCTCGGACAATTCTGCAAATGTGAAGTCGCATAGGTCCCTTGTGTCGCGACTTCGGTGAAAATGAGCTTTAAGTACCTTGGCCTCGGTGCCAACGGTTACCAGGCTCAGCGATTCAAAATTATCTATACTTTGTCGTAATTCTGTTTTAAATGCGTCGGTACCCATGCCGAATTCGCTGGAAGCATAACGGTACCATGAGACAAAATTCTCGGCTCGTGCGCCCAGCTTCATGTCCTCCTTCCGGGATTCCGCGTCCATCGCAAATGGATTCAAACGAACAATTACCAGCTTATCCAAGGCCTGACGAAATTGAATCAGGCGGGAATTTTCAGGGCGCGGCTGTACTGCTCCCACCCCTGATCGGCTCCAATCGAAAATCAACTGTGGTCCGGTCGAAAAATCATCCCTGAACAGTGTGGCCGTTCCTTCGGAGAAAAGAAACAGGGGCCGGCCATCACATTTTAATTCTTCGTATGATACGCGCGACAACCGCCTGTGCATGTCGTGCTCAACTCTCAACTCATAGCCGTACTCCTGTCCGGCCAATATAAAATTTAACTGGAATGTCTGTATTGGACTATTGAGCCAGCGGGTGACATCGCTTGGGGGAAAAGTATCCTCAACGGTTACGCCATCCGTAAGAAACCGTTGTAGTCGGCGGATTGCCTCAAAATACAGTAGTTTTTCCACTACCATTATCTCCCAGCAACAGATTTATCGAATCAAATTGGATATCAAAATTTATCAGGCAACGGAAGTTGTCCACATGTAGTTGCTTAAGCATGATGATTACTCCACGAGGCCTCGACGTTACCTCTTTGACATCGTTGAAAGAATTCTATAGTAAGACACGCAATATTGAAATCTTTCCATCGCTGATTTAAAGATTCCCGAGCCTGGTATCACGGCAGGCGGCGGATGTCGCAATCAAAATTGGCCGCTGCGGTCAGGCTCGTAAAATGAATCTGCGCCATGGAATAGGCCGGAATGCGCAGCGTATTCCAACCGGATGTTTCTTCAACTTGCGCGCCTTGAGCGTTAAGAAAGCTGTACTGAAATTCCAGATACAGTTCATCACCGGTGACATTACGCACCGGTATGACCACATCCAATTGGCCATCACCTACGCGGCTGACAATCGGTTCATTAACCAGAATCTTTCCCTGCAGGCCATAACTGGTCAGATGCACCTGTGGAAATGGATTAACGGTATTCTGATTCGGTACCACGGGACCCTGACAGCCAGCCAGAGTGAACATCCCCATGCTGACCAATACGGCCCATACCCCAAGGGATAATCGGCAAGTCCTGTGTGTAAAAAACATTTTAATTGCTCCTTATAGCATCAGATGGTTATTGCGGAGCCGGTTGAATCGGTGTTTCCTTCACCGTCTGTACCTGCGTCCGCGTAGTTTGCGTTTCAATGCGCGTTGTGGTTTTAATGGAAGTGGTGCGTAATACCATTGGCCCGGTAATTTGCAGATCAATAGTGTTATTCTGTAAATCCACCGCTTTTAATCCTGTTGACACGGCAAGTTCCTGCTTGAGAGCCGAATAAAAATCTCCCGGCGTACCGTTGTATTCTATGGCCAGTCGGCCATACGCCGTGGCGGCGGACCCCGTCATGCCGCGATCAATGACCAGCCGCACGCCCGGAACTTTCCGGATCAGATGCTCAATGGCCAATACATCATCAAGGCTCGCGGCATTGTATATCCGGACAATCATCGGATTGTAGGCTTGTGTGCCTCCGCCCCATATTGCCGCCAATTTCTGCATGATTTTGTCCGCCAGATAGCCGGTATAGACATTAATATTGGCTTTACTTGCCGGTAGCGGCATATCCACATACGTGGCCGCCAGTACCCGCGCATCGGTGGTGCTCACGGCCTGCGCCAGAAGCCGCACGGCATTGCCATAAGAAGCCTGTTGTGTGGGGGCGGCCTGAATTTCAATAAGTATATCGGTTTTAAGCTGGTGCTTTAACAGGGGCAGAACTTTGGGATCGCCATTTTGCAGACGCAGAAAGCTCTCCCGATCCAGAATTTTCTGGGCCATCGATGGATCCTGTATGTCCACCTGTCCATTGGCGTTAAGGTACTCAATGATGGATATTTGGATGGCATCAAAATCCTCATTGCCTAAGTGAAAGGCTCCCGCAGTCACCGCACCCTGCCCCAGCAGCACTTCAACCATCATCCGCGGATCGCGTTGTGCCTGATAGGCTCGAACATAGTCGGCCTCATCGGGTAACGCTACATGCGTACCGTAAGGGTTGCCGGTTACAGATGGGCCATAAGCATTGGCCGGCAGGGGTTTGGGGTACGGTTGTGGTTGATACGCGGCCTGATCCTGCGGCGATGGAATGGCGACATTTTGTATCGGTTGCTGACATCCTCCTAATAGTGTCAGCAATATCACCGAACTCAATATTGTAATCATTTTCATAATGTTAACCTCCAAACAATGCGGCCGGTGCGTTTATGTTCCACCGTTTAGTCTTATACCTGTATTCTACCCCGGCGGAAGTTCCATGTCACGATCAAAGTCCATTATTCCAAGATTTGCATCCATCGGCAACTTGGTATACAACATGATGTATGGCGGTAGATTATGGTATTATTATTAAAGGAATACTCCTATGAAACGTGCGAAAATCAGTATTATCGGTGCGGGTAATGTCGGTGCTACTTCGGCCCATTGGGCCGTCGCCAAGGAGCTTGGCGATGTGGTGCTCGTCGATGTCCCGCAGATTGATGGTGTCCCGCAGGGCAAAGCTCTGGACTTGGCCCAGGCCGCTCCGATTGAAGGTTCTGACGTGGGTCTGACCGGTTCTACCTCGTATGAATCTACGGCTAACAGCGACGTGGTTATCATCACCGCCGGCCTGGCCCGCAAGCCTGGTATGAGCCGGGATGATCTACTGCTTAAAAATACGGAGATCGTTAAATCCGTCACACAGCAGGTGGTCAAGTATTCTCCAAAGAGCGTTTTGCTGGTGGTGTCCAATCCACTCGATGCCATGGTATACGTAGCCTATAAAACCAGCGGCTTTGAACCCCGACGTGTCATCGGCATGGCGGGAGTTTTAGATACGGCCCGCTATCGCTGTTTTATTGCCGCGGAATTGGGCGTCAGCGTGGAAGATATTCAAGCTCTGCTGCTGGGGGGGCACGGTGATGATATGGTGCCGCTGCCGCGTTATACCAGTGTGGCCGGTATTCCCCTGCCGGAATTGTTGTCCGCTGAGAAAATTGATGCGATCGTAAAACGCACCCGGTCTGGTGGAGCGGAAATTGTCAACCTGCTTAAAACAGGTTCGGCTTATTATGCTCCAGCCGCGGCCGTCATACAGATGGCGGAATCCATCATTAAGGATAAAAAACGCGTGTTGCCATGTGCGGCCTACTGTGATCACCAGTACGGCGTGGGGGGGTATTTCGTGGGTGTGCCGGTGAAGCTCGGAAGTAATGGTGTTGAGCAGATACTTGAAGTGCAGTTGACGGCGGAGGAAAAGAAATTGATGGAGTCCTCCGTAGATCATGTGCGTAGACTGGTCGCGACGATCAAGGTGTAAGGCCGGCTCTAATCATCACTGGAGATATTGTTGTGTCGCTGCGTTTTGGCCGTGGCGACAATATGTAGAATAGTGCGCATGGGTATCATAGTGCAAAAATTCGGCGGCACTTCTGTGGCTACGGCGGAAAAAATTCACAATGCCGCCCGCCGGGTTATTGCCACTCAGGCCGCTGGTCATCAGGTCGTCGTCGTGGTCTCCGCCATGGGCCATACCACCGATGAACTTATCGATCTGGCGAAACAGGTCTCTGACAATCCGCCCAAACGGGAAATGGATCAGCTTCTGGCTACCGGTGAACAGGTTACGATAGCTTTGCTGGCTATGGCCATTCACGCTCAGGGGCGCGATGCCATCAGTTTTACCGGCGGACAGATCGGCCTGCTGACGGACACGGTACACACCAAAGCGCGAATTCGAGAAATTGACAAAACCCGGATTCTATCGGAACTTGCCACCGGCAAGATCGTTATTGTGGCGGGCTTTCAGGGCGTAACCGAGCAGGGGGATATTACCACCCTTGGGCGTGGTGGCAGCAATGCCTCGTTGGTGGCGCTGGGTGCGGTGCTCAAGGCGGAGGTGTGTGAAAACTATACCGATGTAGACGGCGTATTTACCGCCGATCCACGTCTTGTTCCCAAGGCCCGAAAAATTGATCGCATCAGCTATGATGAGATGATGGAACTTTCCAGCTTCGGCGCAGGTGTGTTGCAGACGCGGGCGGTGGAGTTTGCCAAGAAATATAATGTTCCCATCCATGTTCGAAACAGCGGTCACGACCGTCCCGGAACCTGGATAGTAGAGGAGACCAAGGCGATGGAAGAAATTGCTGTTTCAGGCTGTGCGTTAAAAAAAGACCTCATGCGTGTGGCCCTTAAAAACATTCCGGACCGTCCGGGTATTGTGGCCAAAATTTTTACCACCATCGCGCAGGCCAATATCATCATTGACGATATTATCCAGAACGTGCTGGATGATGGTACCGCCAATATCAGCTTTACCGTGGAGCATGGGGACATCGCTGATCTCAAGCCGGTCATGGAGCGGCTACTGGCGGAACTTGGCGGCGCGGCCGGTTATGAAAAAGATATGGCCAAGGTCTCGGTGGTGGGCGTGGGCATGAAACAGGCCACCGGTGTTGCGGCTACCATGTTCAAGGCGCTGGCGGATCAGAAAATCAACATCCAGAATATCAGCACCAGTGAAATCCGTATCAGTTGCCTGGTCAGCCGCGCCGATGCCGACCACGCCCTGCGCGCGGTACATTCAGCATTCGCTTTGGATAGTGAACGACCTTAAATACCTTCGCCACCCTTGGTTCCATCACTTACGCGAATGACATTGTCCAATGGCAGCACAAATATTTTGCCATCACCGACCTGCCCTTTGCCATTAGGACCGCTACGTGCGGCTTTAACAATGGCGTCGATGGTAGGCTGTACAAAGGCCTCGTTGACCGCAATTTCCAGCCGGACTTTGCGAATCAGATTGACCTGCATGGCCTGACCGCGGAAATATTCCGTATGGCCTTTCTGGCGGCCATAGCCCTGCACATCGCTGACGGTCAGGCGAAATACCTCGACATCGGTTAGTGCCTGTTTAACAGCTTCCAGGCGATGTGGTTGAATAATAGCCAAAATCAATTTCATTATAGAATTCTCCTTATTAGGTTTTATAAAAAGCCCCCGCCCCAGGTCCCGCCTCGGGCGGGGGCACATGCGTCAAGAACTTATACGGCGCCTTTAGTTGGCGCCGAATGGAATGGCCACCGATTGTTCGGGGAAGGTATTGGTATCCAGACCAACCTCCCCGTGGATGCCCAGGTCCAATCCTTCAATTTCCACCTGCTCGGAGACACGAATCTCCATGAACAGTTTCATCACGAAGATGATAATCGCCGTCATAACCGCAGCATACACCACGGCATCGCCGGCGGCGAGGAACTGCAGCAGCACCTGATGGAAATTGCCGTCGATCCAGCCCGCCACACCATTAATGGCCGTGCTGGCAAATACACCGGTTAAAACGGCGCCAAGGAATCCGCCCACCGCGTGCACACCGAAGGCATCCAGAGCGTCATCATACCCGAAGATGGTCTTGATCTGAGCGCCCCAGTAGCATACGATGCCGGCAGCCAATCCAATAATGGGCGATGACCAGAGGGCAACATATCCGCAGGCCGGAGTGATGGCGACCAGACCAGCTACAAAACCCGAAGCCATGCCCAGGCTCGTAGCGCGACGATGATGCATCCATTCCGCAAAGTTCCAGGCTAATCCCGCCATCGCGGTGGCGACTGTGGTGTTCAGGAATGCAGCGCATGCCAGACCATTGGCGGCATTGGCTGAACCGGCGTTAAATCCATACCATCCGAACCAGAGCAGACCCGCACCGGTCAGGGTGTTAAACAATGAGTTGGGCTGAATCACATTCGGATGGCCTTTACGCTTACCGATCATAATCGCGGCCACCAGACCCGACACACCTGAAGAAATATGCACTACCGTTCCACCGGCGAAGTCTACAGCGCCTAACTGCGCCAACCAGCCATTACCCCAGATGAAGTGGGCCAGTGGATCATAAACTAAAGTACCCCATAATAGTATGAACAGACACCAGGCGCCATATTTCATGCGTTCGGCGATTGAACCGGCAATTAGTGCCGGGGTGATGACGGCGAACATCGCTTGAAACATGTTAAAAATGGTTTCGGGTACCGGAAACTGACCGCCAGCCGGAGCACCGGCAACCCCAGTAACCGCAGTAATTGGATTAAGCCCCAGCATCAGTAATCGGCTGGGATCCCAACCAATAAATTTTTGTAAGGTTGGATCGGTTGATGTACCGAATGATAACATGTATCCAAAAAGGAACCACTGCACAATAATGACACCTAAAGCCGAGTAAGAGGTCATCATAGTGGCAAGAAAGTTTTTCTTTCGGACAATGCCACCGTAATATAGTGCCAGGCCGGGCATCATGATCATCACCAGCGCCGTGGAGGCCAGCATCCAGGCTGTACTGCCCGTATCATAAGTCTGCTGCGCCCACGCGCCGGTTACTGGAGCGGGAGCGGTGGCGGCTACCGCTGCCGTTGCCGAAGCCGCGATCGGAGCCGTTTGCGCGAATATCTGTCCAGCCATCGTCATTACGAGCACTGCCGCGGTCAAGCCGAACATCCACCGGGCTGTGCTTGCTCTTGCGAGTCTTCTGAAACCCATCAATAGTTCCTCCAAAGAACCATTAGAGAAAAACCAATCACGTCGCACCGCACGACGGACTATAAAATCAACTATGAGATATATATCCCAACGAATCACAACCATACACAACTTGGTTAACCGCTGCCGTTTTAGCCCAGCACAGCCCCAAGCCGGAGCCGCCCCGGCACCGAACTAATAGGTTTAACGCAATTGCTGTGCCAGAAGCCGCAACACTTTTTCATTATTATGAATAATCGCCATAAATATGCAGAATTCATGCTCAATGGAAATATGGCACTATGTTTTTTAATTAAACGTGTCGCCTAAAAAATAGTCACTGATAAGGCCCTTGGTATCGGGCATGCCCTATCGTGCATGAAAATAGCGCACAGACGAATACGGAATTTACAGTAGCAGACAAGTTAGGAAATGACACATAATAACTTCCCAATACTCCTTACGTCGGTTGGTGCGCGGATTCCGGAGCACCATCCGTCATATAGCCACCGGCTATGCCGGTGCTGGAGTATTCAATGGTAATGCCAATAGGGAAGTAACTACGGTCCTTTTCCTAAAGGCGTAATGGTTATGAATTATTATTTACATGGTAAGTTGCATTAAACTGCCTGTCTGTATTGAAAGCGAATTCTGGCACGGCATTTGCATAACAGAGTTATTACGTGTTCTGTTGCCGCGGTAAATGGCGACGGATGTAAATAGAAGCTGTGGATATGCTTCGCATAGAATCGAAAAGATTGCACAAGGAGTCCCGGCGATGCTGACAATACCTTTTAAGATGGATTGGGCACCAACTTATCCAAAAGCCCGGAAAAGTTTGAAGAAAATGGATTCTGAAAAATGGGAACGCATAGCCAGTCCCAATCTAATGCGGTTTTTTGCCTCCATATTCATTATTCCAGGTACCGTTGTGGCGTTGTTGCTTATTCTTGTGGCAATTTGCTATTGGATGTTGCCTGCCACTCCACTGCCAAGCCCGAATGCCGGTTACCACACAGGGAGTACACTGGTGTCGGCATCATCAACGAATGCATCCACTATTCCACAAGGAAGCGGTGATCAATAAAGGTAACCGTTTATGGGCTGGCAAAGTGAAATATCTGTATGGAAGTGGGGTTCTATCTTTTAACCGCAGAGGATGCAGCTTGAGGCTGATATTCTGGCCCCTGTTCTATGGGCAACTGCGTTATCTGCGGCTTTACTCACTTGCAGCACTGTCACGCCTTGCTGGCTCATATCCGCTAACGGAACCCGGATACACATGGCGGAGGGTTTATACTTCACCGTGTAGAAAGCACCGCATTACGATGCCGGTGCTCCAAATTGTATAACCATTTATGCCGGCCAATTTACTATACCCAATAATCACAGCCACAGGTTGTCGCCACGCATCTGCGATTAACATCAATATCATTCGATGATATTCCGCATTCACGCAAACCCATGGCTGTTTTACGCACAACATCGTGAACCGTGACATGTTTGATGGGCTTTTTATATATCGCCAGGCCGAGGTCGCGCTGTAAGGGCCAGATTTATACTGCCAATCGGATCAAACGGCCGGCCAGTACCCAGGCGATGGCAATGGCGTCGGCGGTATCCGCGGGCGTCGGCGGTTTGGCCAGATGACACAACATCATAACCGATTTCTGAATCTGAAGTTTCCCAGCATGGCCATTCCCGGTGACCATTTTTTTTACCAGCGTACTGGGCAAATGGGTAATCGATATGCCCGCTTGTGCCGCCGCCAGCAGGATCACGCCCCGTGCGTGGCCCATCAGAATGGCGGTACGTGGATGCTTGTAATGGGCGTATAATTGCTCAACTCCAACTTGATCGATGGTAAATTCTCGCAGCAATTCTCCCACCTGTGTGTGCAGTTCCACAAGCCGCTTTGCCGCATCCATCCGTGGATTAAGTCGAATGACCCCCGCTTCCACCAGCGTAGGCTTAAAACGTTTAGCATCCACTACCGCATAACCGGTGAGATGCAATCCAGGATCAATGCCCAGTATTCGCATAGTGTCTCCATGGCCGAAGCCCCCAGAACGTGACCGTGAGCTGCCGTGCCGCTTCACAATTCGCGTTTTAACAACACCGCACAATGGCAGGCAATGGCCTTTTCTTCTCCGATCGCGTCGACATATTCATTGGTTTTGCCTTTAATATTGACCACTTCCGGCGATACTTGCAGCAATTGGGCCATCCGTTGACGGATGGCGGATTTATGCGGCGAAATTTTCGGACTTTGCGCTATGATGACCACATCGACATTATTAATACGCCATGATGTTTTATGTAGTTCCACCATGGTTTGTTCCAGAAGCCGAGCGGAATCAATGT
The DNA here is from genome assembly GCA_023489375.1 of Planctomycetota bacterium. Classification (GTDB taxonomy): domain Bacteria; phylum Planctomycetota; class Phycisphaerae; order WQYP01; family WQYP01; genus JAMDCX01. The sequence continues at coordinate 650 of JAMDCX010000051.1, read as the reverse complement.
TCTGATAGGCCGGATCGGAATTGGGAAACAGCTGTCCAACATCCGGCAAACCGGCGGCTCCGGTAATAGCATCAATAATAGCGTGAATGACTACATCCGCGTCGGAATGCCCCAGCAGACCAACGGTGTGCGGTATGGTGATATTGCCTAATACCAGTGGTCGGCCCGCCTGGGTGCGATGCAGGTCGTAGCCAATGCCAATGCGATATTCCATCCTAAAGTTACCTCATTTGTCCGTACCGGCGTCAAAGCAGTACCATCGTGGATTGTAATCCAACACCATAAAACCGTCGGTGATGGTACTACCACTTATCCCAAAGTAAAAATGCTAACCGATATCGGCAAACACTGACAAGATAGCGACATTTCTGGATGTTTAACAAAACTACTGTAAATATTATACCCGGTGTGGATTGCCCAACCAGTAGGCCGAACGCGAAGCAATATAATTTCTGGTGGTTTAATCTGATTTATTGTAACCGTTTACGGTCATGTCGACGGGCCAGAATTACCGCGATTTTGACCTAGTGCTCTGTCACGCCTACAAATTAGGGTTGACGGAGGGCCAGGAGGTTGTGGGCGCGAAGCGAGGAGGAAAGTGTATTGGAATATACATTGACGACGAGCGCCAAAGCTCACGGCCTCCTGGC
>JAMDCX010000015.1 GCA_023489375.1 Planctomycetota bacterium | reverse complement strand
CCGCAAAGAAATATCTCCTTGCCATTGACCGCACAGAGATACCGATCCGCTTCCGGCACCACATCCAGATAGGCATTGGCGGTGTTTTTGGCGCCTTTCGTTTTCCGCCATTCAATATTCCGGAAGCCCACCGTGCGCACCTGCCGGTCGATCAGATGTCCTTGGCTATCCAACAGGTCACACGTCAAACTGTATAGTTTCTGCTTTCCATGTCCATTAGGCCACCACAAGTCAACAGCTAAATCCTTCCATTGCACTGGATTTTTAGCCAATGCCGATGCCGCCATTTCCTCCTGCTGCACCACCCCGGCATTATCCGCCAAAGTTAAATGAATGTTGTGGCCACCTAGCGCCGCACCAAACATTTTCAGCACTCCCCGCCCCGACGCCATATCCACATCCGCCACCGCACGAAATTCCCGTATTTCTCCAGCTTCCACCACTTCCAGCGTTATGGCATCCCATACCCCCACCTGCACGACCCGGCTGACCCAATCCCAACCGTAATTAAACCGCGGCTTCCACTTTTTCATGTGGGAGGTATAACCCAGCTGTCCCAGCCAGCGCGGCGGGGGCTGAAACAGAATTTCCAACACATTGCCACTGGCCTTAAGATGCGGGCCTAAATCAAAATCCCACGGATGAAATGATCCTTCAAAACCCGCCACCAGCGTGCCGTTGAGAAAAATGCCGCCCCGATAATCCAAGCCTTCACAATGCAACCGGAACTGCTTACCGGAATGCAGCCATGAATCGGGGATAACGGTCTGATAGACCCAATCCTCATTTTCCACCCATTGACACTCCCGCGCATTGAGTCCGACATTCCAATCTTTAATCAGTCCGGCGTTCAACAGCGCCAACTGCACCGATCCGGGAACAGAGGCGGGAATTGGCCCGACTTTTTGATCGGTGGTCTGATGAATATCGGATATGGAAGTCGCCCCACCCAATCTTTCCATGTAGGGCATATACCCTGAAAGCTGCCACTTCAGGGTAGATAAATCATACTGTAGTTTAGCCCCGGACGCTGTGGTGATCGAGGGAGTTACATCTTCCGCCCGCAGCGCCGGACCGGCTCCACTCAGGCCCGCCACCGTGGCCGCTGTTGTGGCCAACTGCAATAGGCTCCGACGGGTTAACTCCAGTGGTTCATTGCTATTTTCCGATGTGTTCATTTCATTTCCTTTATTAAAACTTAAATTTGTGCCTAACCCAGTAAAAGTTTAACTAATTTAACCGCCACTTTCTTTTATTACCACTTTCCTTAATCACTTTTCCCGGCCTGATTCCGAACGGCTCGGAGCGCTAATGGTTAATTCAATCGCCTGGTAACGGGCCACGTCTTCCGGTGTGATATGATGCTGGCGTTTAGGGAATACGGCAGGCTGGCGCACCTGCAAGTCCGGGGATTGCACGCCGTCGTGGCGTTTGAGCACCTGATAATATTGATTACGCTGCGCGGGGATCCAGCCGCTGTCACGAATCAATCGGCAAATCAGTTCTTCGGAAAGCCGAAAGGATGTACCGGCACTGCTGACCACGTTCTCTTCCATCATCACACTGCCCATATCATTGGCCCCAAAGAATAGAGCCAATTGCCCAATCTTGGGCCCCATCGTAACCCAGCTGCTTTGGAGATTACGAATATTGTCAAAATAAAGCCGGGCCAACGCCAGCATCCGCAGATATTCATTGGCATCCGCCAGTCGCACGGTCCGGCCATTGTCAAATTCAAAGGGTTTACCGAAATCAGGATTCCATTTACGTTTTTTATCCAACGGGGTATTGTCCGGCTGATAAGTCCAATGAATAAACGCGGTGTAATGAGCCGGCGCATTGGCCAAAGCCCAATCTTGTCGCCGTCGGATTCGGCACATGTGATCAATGCGGTCTTCTATGGTTTCAATGTGACCGATCAGCATCGTAGCGCTGGTGAACATATTAAGTTTATGCGCCTCGGTCATGACATCCAGCCATTGCTCCCCGGAGCACTTGCCCGGACTGATGCGTGTGCGCACACGCTGTGAAAAAATTTCTCCGCCCCCACCCGGCAGCGTAGATAAGCCGGCGGCTTTGAAGCGGGCGAGAACTTCAGCTGCCGGCAGATTGAAGAATCTGGAAAATTCCACCAACTCCGGCGGACTGAAGGCGTGGATATGAATAGCTGGAAATTTTTCCCTTATACCACGAAGAAGTTCCTCATAATAGGTAATCGGTAAAGCCGGATTCATACCGCCCTGCATGAGTATCTGGGTTCCACCGATAGCCATCAATTCCCTTATTTTTTCATAAATCTGTGCATAAGAAAGAGTATAAGCATCGGGTGCTTCGGGGTCATTACGCTTAAAAGCGCAAAAAGTACAGCGAGCGGTGCAAATGTTGGTGTAGTTAATATTCCGATCAATAACGTAGGTACGGTAATCCTCCGGGTGCATCCGCTGGCTGACGGCCAAGGCCCAGCGTCCCAAATCCAGCAGCGGTGCGTGATAATACAACTCCGCCAGCTGCTGCTCGGTAAGGCGTGCCGTACCATTCACCACAGCCTGTATGTCAAAACCTGGTTTATATCCGGTGGCCGGCTGGAGAGGCGGTATAAGCAACTCGGAGTTAAATTCAATCATGTAATTGCACCTTATCCGATGCTGGTGCGCCGGAACATCAATATTTTACCGGCCGCAAACCCATATAGTATGGATGATAGTGGTTTTATCCCCAGTTCGACAAGTCATTACCATTAAGTAAAAAGTCTTCATTGAGCGAAAAGCGCTTCCACAAATTCATCCGGATTGAACGGGGCTATATCGTCCGGCGTTTCACCGAGGCCGACAAATTTTACCGGCAAATTTAATTGCCGGCGAATAGCCACCACAATTCCTCCCTTGGCCGTACCATCAAGTTTGGCCAGGAATATTCCCGTCAAATCCACCACCTTGGCAAATTCTTCCGCTTGACGAATCGCGTTCTGGCCGATGGTGGCATCAAGCACCAGCAGAGATTCATGCGGAGCCGCGGGAATAATTTTTTGCGTTACGCGGCGAATCTTTCCCAATTCACGCATCAAATGATCTTGCGTATGTAAACGACCGGCGGTATCAATAATCAATACATCCATCTTTCTGGCTACTGCCGCCTGACAGGCGTCAAACGCCACCGCCGCCGGGTCACTGCCCATCTGATGTTTAACGATATCTACTCCAATACGCCCGGCCCAGATGCTTAACTGATCTACCGCGGCAGCGCGAAACGTGTCACATGCGGCCACCATCACCGCTTTGTTCTGATTTTTGAGATATTGCCCCAACTTGGCGATACTGGTGGTTTTGCCCGCACCATTAATACCAGTAACCAGAATAACCGTTGGACCGGAAGCGGCCCATTGCAGAGATCGTGATTCCTCCGGCCAATAAGCACGCATATCTTCCTTGAGAAAGGTCAGCACCTCCTCGCCGGAGCTGATGCGCCCTTCTTTCCAGGCCGCGTTCAAATCCGCAATAATATGATCCGTCGCCACCACCCCCAGATCAGCACTGATGAGCCGTTGCCGTAGTTCATCCAGCAGCTGCTGATCCAGCTTTCGCCCCGTCAGCAGCGTGCGCAGTGATCCCACCAGTGCCGTGCGCGTGCGTGTTAAGCCGCTGCGCAACTTCTCTACGCTTTGCCCCAGCGCCTTCCTGATAAATTCAAATGCCATAACGTTTCTGCCAGCACCAACACTTTTTCCCTACCTTTTGTACCGATTCTGCTCCGAAATCGCCAGCACCGGAAAAGTTTAGTAACCTTTCATAGCTATGTACATAATATGTTTTAATGCCAATTTTCCCACTGATAACCATTATGGTCATAAGTCGCTGAAGTAAAACAGGTATCAGTTCACGGGCCAAAGTGAAGAAATTAGCAAAAACACACCACTTTTTACATCGCGGGCGTTATTATTTATAGTTTTTACACTTTATAAATTCCAGTTTCCACATTATTGCTTCGATTTTTGAGGTTTTGTAGCCCGCGTACGGTTACTTGGTGTTGTATTGATCCAGTATTAGAATGTAAAGGCCTTATATGTACGGGCCTTGAAATTAGAGAATTAACAGTAAACCGTGGGGCGCAGCAGCTTGCGGCAGCAGTATTTTATTCCTAGCCTTGTGTGCTCTCCTGGTCCACTGCTCCAAATTCAACTGCTCGATTTTGGCCTGCGGCCAAAATCGGGGCGACAGGATTCGAACCTGCGACTTCCTGGTCCCAAACCAGGCGCTCTAGCCAGGCTGAGCTACGCCCCGATGATAAGACAAATTTACCAGATTTGACTGAAACTTACAAAGATA
>JAMDCX010000101.1 GCA_023489375.1 Planctomycetota bacterium | reverse complement strand
CCGAGGTCAAAAATTCCCAGAGCCGCCAGGGTAAATAGAATAATCAGAATTACCCGCGGAAACGTCGGCCAAGTGCGGAAACGTACCAATTGTCGACCACTCCCATGTTCTTCCATGGCCAAGCGCATCCGTAATCCACCGAATGTACCGCTACGGAACGTCAAATCCCAGCGGTCAAAATCTCCGCCGCGTTGCACGCATACACCTTCCCGCTTCAAAAAGGCTTCCAACTCTGTCAGGCGGTCTTCCGCGCTGCGCCAGTTTTCACTCCATATCACAAATTCCCGCGGGACGGGGATATCCAAACCGCTGGGGAAGCGCATTCGCCACGGTGAAAGTCCGCGTGATAATCGTCCGCGTAAACGCGCCACAGGTTGAATTAAATAGCACCACATGGTCAGCAAGCGCAGTTTCAATACGGCGCTGCGTGTACGTGGAATTTCATCAAAACGGCAGTACAGGGCGCCGATGATCGCCTGCGTAACTGTTGCCGCCAACGCCGCCAGCAGCAACATTCCCAATATCACCGGATGCCAGTAAAAACCCACCATGAACATCACGGTCAGCGCCAGCACGCCCAGATACCATTCTGGCGTCATGGCCAGAGACATTAGAATCCCCGGTGAGCCATGATATACACTTTGAAATAAAGCCCCGCCCCATGATCCATGATAAATTCGGCGCCGCCCCCAGTTGAGAAACTGCCATATTCCGCGGCCATACAACCGTCCATGCCATGCGATATGGCCGAAGGCGTTGTACTTTTCCGGCCATTTGCGTTCCAGCATGGCCTCCGCCTTGCCGTAATTCAGTTGTTGCCGCCAATAGGCCCGCAGGGAATTTCTGCGTTTATGCCAAACCACCGCCGCCGGGCTGAAACCCAGATGCCAGCCACGCGACTGCAGGCGCCAACAGACATCAACATCATCCCCGGCAATGCGGAATTGCGCATCAAAGCCACCTACCGCCCGTAAGGATTTGGTTAGAAACGCCATATTGCAACCGGGAATATGCTCGGCTACCGTATCGCTTAACAACACATGAATCGGTCCACCGGGTGAATGAGCTACCGCATCAGCAATATCAGCATCGCCCGGCGGGGCAATATTAGGCCCCCCGACACCCACAAATTTTCCGCCGCGGAATGTCTCCACGAGAAAATGCAGCCAATAGGGACTCGGACAGGCGTCATCATCCAGATACGCGATAATTTCACCAGTTGCGGCCGCCAGTCCCACATTTCGTGCGTTGCTTAACCCTTTATTTTCCGAGTGAATCAAACGTACGGGATATTCTCTTACAATGTCCGGAAGAGAATCGGTGGATCCATCATCAACCACAATAACTTCATAATTCGGATAGCGAAGTTTTGCCACGCCCTCCAGGCAAAACCGGATGGTCCGCGACCCATTGTAACTGCAAATCACCACGGATATCGACGGCCATTTTGCATCCACGCTGAAGGGCGCCATGGAAAACGCATCCGACGCCGCCGCCAGAGACGCTTTAGGTTGCCGATCGCGAGTGGTGAGGCCAAATTCCCATCCTGTAATGTCACAGCCGCCTCGATACCATTCATCGGTCCAGGAAAACAAAAAAGTCCCCGCACAACCGCATTTGAAAACGGAGCGAATCTGCCAGGAGTGGTGAGGCCAAATTCCCATCCTGTAATGTCACAGCCGCCTCGATACCATTCATCGGTCCAGGAAAACAAAAAAGTCCCCGCACAACCGCATTTGAAAACGGAGCGAATCTGCCAGCCCAGTGTTGCCGCCTGCTGGGCCGCACCTTTCGACAAGCTATCCAGACCAATTTCCGCCAATAACAGAGGTTTATCGCCGGCAATGTTATGCAGGCGGCTGATGTATTTACGCAATTGTTCCTTTGATTCCAGGTACACGTTCATGGCCATGAAATCTAAAAACGGCAGATATAAGTACTCAGTAGTCGGATAATTCACATAGGTGACCAACGCGCCGGGATCCACTTCTTTGGCGGTGTCATACAGCCGTTTGATAAACCGCTCAATGCGGTGATACCCATACCATCGGACGATAGTTGCGGGAATTTCATTACCAATCGCCAAGGCCAGCAGTGCCGGATGCCCCGCACAGGCCTGTACACCTTGACGTATCCGTTCAATAATTGATTGACGTGTACTGGAATTATCCAGAAATGCTGTATGTTGTTCCCATGGCAGCCCCACCATCACATACAGGCCGTGCTGCTGCGCCGCATCCAACAGCCAACGTGGTGGAACCGTATACACCCGTACCGCATTAATGCCATGTTGCGCCATCATGGCAAAATCCTGCTCTACCTGCTGCGGCGTGTGATATTCGCAGCCATCTGCTTCCGGTCGAAATGGACCGTAGGTGACTCCCTTGATTAGAAAAGGTTCCTCGCGCAGACAGAGCAACTTGCCGTGTACCGATAGCCGCGAAACCTGCGAAGTGCAATCCACGACCGGTGAAGGCGTTATGGTTATAGGTTGTAGAGTAGCTGTTTGCGTCATGATCCACTATTCCAAGGCTCTTTCTCCCAAAACCATACTATGTATTATAGCAATAATTCATTAAAAGATATGGGTAGTTGATTCGGCTCAAATGCAATCAGGGTGCAGCGGTATTGGGCTTTGCATCAGTCCGGAGAAAAAGTACGCCCTGATTTTTTGGGAGCATTCCTCTCCACAATCAAGGTCACGTTGGCGGATAGATGGAGGCCTCTTCGGTTGGCGGACGCTGCGGCGGCATGGCCTGCCGCGATTGCGGCCATAGACAGCGTATAATAGTGCCTTTCCCCACCTGACTTTGCAATTCCACCACGCCTCCCATTCCGGCGACGGCGTGTTTGACAATCGCCAGTCCCAGTCCGGTACCACGGTCGGCGCCGCCCCGGCTTCGGTTCACGGTGTAAAACCGCTCAAAGACACGATTGATATCCTCCGGCGGAATTCCGCAACCAGTATCTTCCACTTCCAGAATAATTACTTCCTGCGGGTTCTCGATTTCCGATCCGTTTCGATCTTGAGTTTCCAGGAGTCGCGCCGGACGAACTTGCCGATACCAGCGTACCTGAATAAAACCCGCGGTGGTGAATTTTAAACTATTATCGACAAGATTTTTGAGTATCAGCAACACCAGCCGCTCATCACCGATCATGATCCGCGCCTCGGTTGCGATGTCAAATCGCAGCGCCAGATGTTTATCCGCGGCTATGTTTTTAAACATTCCCAGAATCAGATCGCGTACGTCCTCCAGTTTGATCGGGTCCTGCCGGACCACAGCACGCGGATCTTCCGTGCGTGACAGGTCTAACAAGTCCTGCACCAGAAGCTGCAAGCGCAGTACATGGCCGCCCACAATATCCAGGCAGCGTTTTAAGGTGACTTGATCTTCATAACCGGCTTCGCTGATGGTTTCTACCGCGGCGCGAATGCTGGCCAGTGGGGTGCGCAGTTCATGGCTGGCGTTGGCCGCAAAATCGGCCTTGATCTGGGCGTTCTGTAAAAGTTCCGTTTGATCCTGCAGCAGCAACAAAAGACCACCGGACGACACTTCCGGAGCTATCGGGGCCGCGGTGATCTGCAACACGCGCAGCCTTCCCAGCACCGGGAGGCGAATCTGCCGGGAAATCGGATGACCATGGCGCCGGGCGGCCTGGGCGAGATCTGCGACCGGTTTCTGCGCCGCAAATTCACGCAGAGTTTTCTGTGCTTCGGTTTCCACCGGCGCCAGCAACAGTTCCTCCGTCCGGCGATTAAACAAGACCGGCTTTTCAGATCCATCAAGAATAATTACCGCGTCGTTGAGACACGTCAGCAGTGTTTTCAGGTAGCTGGAGTGCGGCAATAACTCTCTCCGCTGGGTTTCCCAGGCCGTCGTGGCCGTCTGTATCTCGCGTACCAGCCGCTCCAGTTGTCGATGCGCCGATACTACAGGGGGGCTTTCCGGTTCCCCCAGCTGTCGCACCCGCAGCCAGCGGATAATATCCTTCATCAAGCGGGCACGCTGCAGCAACACCAGCATCTCAATGATGGCAATCGCCGCCAAAACCACCACCAGCACCGCCAGTAACGCGGTCAATGCGGTATCCGTCCCGGATACATGCGACATGGCCAGAGGCATCAACGGCAGCATCTGAACATCCATTTATACCAACCTGAACCGCTTGGCCCCATCCTGGCGTATGGGAAAAATATACATCCGGCCAGCCCCCGTAATCCCACTGCTCTTCACGCCAACCGCGAAGATACTCAAGTTATCCAGCAACGTGAATTATACCTGATCAGGTGATGATCTGGGGGTTTTCGGTGAAACGCTCTTTTACTTCCAGAATGGCCTCCTGAATTTTCAAGAAGGTGGCGACAATATCAGGATCAAACTGGGTACCGGAACCGGCTTCAATCATGGAGCGGGCGATGTCATGCGGGAAGGCGTCCTTGTATAACCGCCGGCTGGTCAGGGCGTCATACACATCCGCCACCGCGACAATGCGGCCGCTGATGGGAATTTCCAACCCGCGCATCTGGGTGGGATAGCCGGTGCCATCCATGCGTTCGTGATGGGTGGCGATAATTTCCCTGGCGATGCGCAGAAATTCCGCCTGGGGAAATTTGCGCAGGGCTATATCGATGGTATTGGCCCCCAGCGTGGTATGCGTTTTCATCAGCGCGAATTCACGGTCGGTCAGGCGGCCCGGCTTCAAAAGTACATAATCCGGAATAGCCACTTTGCCAATGTCATGCAACGGGCTGGTCAGATAAATCCAACGGATGAAATTGGCGGTAATCACATCTTGATATTTGGGGGTTGCAGCCATTTCCTGCGCTAATAGCCGGGAATAGGTCTGCACCCGTTCCAGGTGCATACCGGTTTCCGGATCGCGCGATTCGGCCAATTTAGCCATGGCAAAAATAGCCAGATTGCGGGTATCGGTGGATAACACTCGTTCGCCGCTGTGCACACGGGCCACCAGTTCATCCGGATCGTAAGGCTTACTGATAAAATCATCGGCGCCGGCGGTCAAGCCGCGCACCCGTTCCTGCGGATCATTCAGGGAGGTAATCAGAATGATGTATACATATCCCCATACCTCTTCGCGTCGAATCGTCTGGCACAGTGACAGGGCGCTGAGCGGTGATTGAATTTCCCAGTCCGCCACAATCAGACGCGCTAAACCCTGGCGTATAATTTCCAGAGCTTCTTCCACGGATTCGGTGCATACCACCTCATGCCCCGCCGCAGTAAGGGTATGACGAATTAACGCCAGACTGACCTTATTATCTTCAAGCACCAATACCCGCATGTTAGACCACTCCTTTACTTTCCGCAGCCTTACTATTTAATCCGAAATCCACACGAATCGCAAAGCACATTATCGCGATGGCTCGCGCCATCACATTTACCTGATGCGTAATTGATCAGGGAGATGGCATAACGGTCCATATACCTGGAAGTGTTTAACATCCCTGTCGCGGTTGACACGTTTGCTCCACACAGGAGGCTTGATTACATTTCCCGCCTCCATTGATCCTGCGGCTATGATGTATGACCATGGAAGCATTATTCTGTGCAGCGTACGCCGGGTGGTGTATTTAGATTTCCGGATCAGTGCTGAAGAGCACGGGTTGGCAGGGCCGCGACTGGCATCGGGGGCAGAACCAGCTCCATAAACCATCGCGGCCACAACGTTCGCCATCGCGGCCACAACGTTCGGCTACGATACTGGTGCCACAACTGTCGCAGGGTTCACCGGCACGGTCATATACATGCCGCGGCAATTCGCGTACAGGATGCCCCTCCAATGTCGCACGACACATGGCCGCGCCCCAGCGGCGGGCGGCGGAAAGCATGGTGCGCATCTGGGCGGAGCTGATTGTGCCGGTACGGGCGGCGGGATGAATGCCACCGGCAAAAAGCATTTCGCATTTAATTTGATTGCCAATACCAGCAACCACGGATTCATCCATAATCGCCTGGGAGACGGTCTTATTACCGGCCGTCAGGCGTAAACGCTTTTCCCACAGTTCATCCGTTAAAAACTCATCAGTTAATTTCGGTCCCAGATTAGCCAGGGACGCATGGCGATACAGATTTTCCGTCGGCAGCACCCATAACAAGGGGCGGCCCGACAGGGTAATACAGCCGCCGTTTTCAAGGGTAATACGCAGCAGAGGCCGGCGGCCAACAGCCTCGGTCAGCGGCGAGATCAGGCCGCTCCAACTGGCAGCCATGGGCTTATTGCCATCCACCCACTGCGCACTCCAGCGCCAGCGCTTTAATGGATAAATAGCCCAACTGACACCATGACTGAAATTCCACAGCAACCAGCGTCCCTGGGCGTAAATTTGATTTATACGTTTACCGGCGCAATGTTTGAGCAGGACATTAGCCTGCCAACGATGGGTCGGCACATCAAGACGATCCACCCACTGATGATTGGCGAGAGCCGCCAGCCGGAAAGACAGCGCATCGACTTCAGGCCCGTCCATGGCATCTCAGCCCCCGGTTGCTTCCCGCAGTGTTTTCCCGATATCGGCGGGAGAATCCGCGACGCGAATACCGGCCGCACGCATGGCGGTAATTTTGCTTTCGGCGGTGCCTTCACCGCCGCTGATAATCGCCCCGGCATGGCCCATGCGCTTGCCCGGCGGCGCGGTGCGCCCGGCGATAAAGCCCACCACGGGTTTGGTGACATGCTTTTGGATATACGTGGCCGCCGCTTCTTCCGCGGCCCCGCCAATTTCCCCGATCATGACAATGGCATCGGTTAAGGGGTCCGCCTGAAAAAGCGCCAAAACATCAATAAAATCCATACCTTTTACCGGGTCGCCGCCAATAAAAAGCGCCAATACATCAATAAAATCCATACCTTTTACCGGGTCGCCGCCAATGCCCACGCAGGTGCTTTGACTCCAGCCCATCTGCGTGGTTTGCCAGACGGCTTCATAAGTCAAGGTGCCCGAGCGGCTGACAATGCCCACCGCGCGTTTGCCTTTTTGGGCCGGCGTGTGGATGTAACCGGGCATAATGCCAATTTTGCATTCACCGGGCGTAATGACACCGGGACAGTTTGGCCCCACCAGTTTTACCGAATCCCCAAAGTCGGCCAGAAATTTTTTGGTTTTTACCATGTCCAATACCGGAATGCCTTCCGTAACAGCCACGATGAGCTTTATGCCCGCCGCCGCGGCTTCACAAATAGCATCGGCGGCGAACGGCGGGGGCACAAAAATCATGGTGGCCTGGGCGCCGGTGGCCCGTACGGCCTGATCCACCGTATCAAAAACGGGCAGACCATTGGCATCTTTGCTGCCGCCTTTGCCGGGGCTGGTGCCGCCAACCATCAGGGTGCCGTAATCCAGACAGCCTCTGGTGTGAAAGGCACCGCCACCGCTGCCGGTAATTCCCTGACAAATCACGCGGGTGTTTTTATTAACCAATATGGACATGCATTGTTCTCCTGAAAATTTCAGACGCTTAGCGCGTCGCCGCAACGATTTTTTTCGCGGCGTCATTAAGATCGTCGGCCACCTGTAATGTCGGCAGTTCATGCCGCGCGGCGCCGAGCATCGTTCGGGCTTTTTCCACGTTGGTGCCCTCCAGACGGACCACTACCGGAACCTTGAAGCCGACTTCACGGCCCGCCTGAATCAGGGCCTCGGCAATAAGATCACACCGCGCGATGCCGCCGAAAATGTTGACCAGTATCCCACGGACTTTTTTATCCGAAAGGATAATGCGGAAGGCTTCAATGGCGCCCTCCGCCTTGACACCACCGCCGACATCCAGAAAGTTGGCCGGTTGGCCGCCGTGCAGCTGGATCACATCCATGGTCGCCATCGCCAGACCGGCGCCGTTGACCAGGCAGGCAATCTCCCCATCAAGTTTAATGTAATTAAGATTGGCGGCGGCAGCGCGAATTTCCAGGGCATCGGTTTCGCTATCATCTTTAAGCGCCAGAATATCGGGATGGCGGAACAGGGCATTATCATCAAAATTTACCTTGGCGTCGATGGCCAGAATTTTGCCGTCCTTCGTGAGTACCAAAGGGTTAATTTCCGCGATCGAGCAATCATAATTAATAAAAAAGCGGGCCAGCTTCAGCAGCAGATCCGCCACCACCTGGGCCTGCTTACCAGTAAAGCCCAGGCCCAGGGCCGTCTTCCGCGCTTGAAAGCTCTGCATTCCCAAAGCGGGATGCAGAGGTTCCTTGATAATCGCTTCGGGGTGTTCATGCGCGACAGTTTCAATTTCTACACCGCCTTGCGCCGAAGCGATCATACTGACCGTCGAGCGGTCGCGGTCCAGAACCATGCCCAGATAATATTCATGGGCAATATCCACGGCTGCGGCCAACAGCAGTTTTTTGACCACAATGCCTTCCGGGCCGGTCTGCACGGAAATCATTCGATGCGTGAGCATAAAATCCGCGGCGGCGCGGGCTTCCGCGCCGGATTTGACCAGCTTGACAAAACCGGCTTTGCCACGACCGCCCGCAAATACCTGCGCTTTGACTACCTGCAGGGAAAAGCCGTTTTCTTCAAAAGCCGCGGCGGCCTGATCTGCGGTTTCCACAACCCGCGCCGCCGGCACGGGAATTCCAGCCTTGGCCAGAAGCTCGCGCGCCTGATATTCATGAATTTTCATGTAACCAAACTCCTATGGGAGCCTGTAGTTCAGGCTCCTTACCAGGTGAAAGATATACGATTTTGGAAAAAAGTTAAATGATACAGCCCGAAATGGAAAAGCTTCGCGGGAGTTCGGAGGTACCAAGTTCTATATACAAAGCAGTATTTAAGAATGGGACCATAATAACTTCCCGATTGGCATTACCATTGAATACTCCACCACCGGCAAAGCCGGTGGCTATTTGACGGACAATGCTCCGGAATCCGCGCACCAACCGATACAATCTCTTTATGGAAGTTATTATGATCTCGTTCCTTACCCAACAAACCAACTGCGGCCGTGATAGATCATGGCGTATGGAATCTGTTTTTCAAGCAGGTTACTTTTTAGCCGCAGCCGACGATATAACGGCTGCACATTGGCACGTGGCTTGTGTTATCACAACCGTTGCCAATAGCCACGCCGTGGCCATAATAAGGCCACAGCCCCGACGCCGATCAGCAGCAACAACCCAACGGGCGGCTCCGGAACCGGTGCCAGTGTCAGCCCTAAAAGACCGTCGGGTTGGTTAAAAGTGAACCAACTAAACCCATTGGTATCCTGACTGGATAGTCCACCGCTTTCAAAAAAGTTCATGCCCAGATCCCCATCCAGTGTGAATGGCTGGCCGGTGTTGGGGTTTGTGACCGTTACATCCATTACCACAACGGGAGCGTTGACAAACTCTATGGTCTGTCCACTGGTGGTCTGAAGGCTAAGCGAATTGAGATAAAAACCCACCGGGCTGGCGGAACTTCCTCCAGCCCCCGTGATAGACGAACTGAACTGGTCAGGTACGGCCTGTCCAGTATCAGTATAGACCAATGTTATATTCCCGGAACTGCTGGTGGTTTCGGAAATACCCAATTTAGCCGCTTCAGCAGTGGATATAAAAGATAAGTCGGCACCCGTGTCGAATAAAAAGCTGCCGGTACTGGTGCGTGTTATCCCCCCTGTGGAGGTGGGTTCTGTATAGGCAATAGTTACCGGCGGAATATTAGACCCCTGCGGATTAAGCGGATTGGGACCAATAAATGGATTGGCATCTTCCACCGGACCGGGAGCACCAGTTGGCTGAATCAATGATGGGCTGGAAAATGAGGCAAAACTCAACTGCACCTGATACGTTGTGGGCACAATTCCGGGATTCGTTGGCGTATTGGGACTGTACGGTGTTCCTGGATTATATATATAGCTGCTTGTCGGAACAGGATTGTTGAGATCTGTAAAATTTCCCGGTTGAAATACCGTCACTTTCCCCTGCATGACCGGCATACCAAAAATATTGTAACCACCACTGGTGGATGTCTCCATTTGCACCGCGCCGATGCTGTTGGTGTAGGCGGTGGTCGGTAGTTGCGTCTGATAATTCCCAGAGCTTAATTGCGCAGTAGCGACAACGTATGGTGTCGAAACGTTGTAAGAAGCGGCTCCACCGAGCCCGGTATCCGTATATGTAACTGGTGTCCCTTTATATGTTGCCAAGCCCACACCAAGTCCCTTCTGGGCGTATTCACTAAGTAATATGCCGCTGGTACCGGTGTCCAAATAACCTTGAATATCATAGTATGGTCCCGACCCGCTAGACGAGGAACTGTAACTGCCATAGCCACCATAGGCCCCGTTGCCCTGTAAAATAGTACCACTGGATGGGTCCGTTAATATCGCATGAATTTGTGGCGAATATAGAACTCCCTGCTGCACGCCCTGAATTACAATTGGCGCATTAGGCGTCACCGCCCCGGCGCTGTGGCAAATAAAGACCGACGCGGATAAGGCCAACGCCCCGGCCAGTAATTGACTTGGTTTTGCATCTTTTGACATAACAACACCTCCGCTCTCAAGTCCTTCACTGAATATATCCATTGTGATAATACACCTTTTTCCATAGTCAAGTCAAGATTTTTTCGTAACTATTCACGACATAGGGCGTGGTAATTTTACCGGGCGTGACCGTAATAACGATAAATCGGGGGCAAATCACGTCGTTTGGTTCCGGCGCAGCGAAGTATTTTTATGGTACGTTCCACCGCCGGCAAAGCCGGCGGCTAGGTGACGAGTCCCCGCACGGCCACGTGGACCGGAAAAATTACCACGCCAACGACATACTGTTACAATAGCGGTATGTCTGCATGACGGCGCAAGATTACCCCTGCAGCACCACAACGCCATGCGGCGACTGGTATCCGTTCTCAAATTTCAAATCTCAAATCTCAGAAACGCGGTGGGACACTGCAAATATGAACGATTAGGAATGGGACCATAATAACTTCCCGATTGGCATTACCATTGAATACTCCACCACCGGCATAGCCGGTGGCTATATTAACGGATGGTGCCCGGAATCTGCGCACCAACCGGTACAACAACTATCTGGAAGTAATGATGCTTCAGTTCCTTACCCGAAGATTTTGAGGTGACCGTGGCCCCCGGATACTTCAAAGCTGCGGTTATGAACGATCACACCTGTGAACGGTAAATTTTGTTTCTTCGTTGGGCTTCAGGAAAAATTTCGGATAATAAGCGTATCATTCTGGCCGCCGAAGCCGAAGCTGTTGGACATCACGACATTCACCTTGATTTTCCGGGCATGGTTCGGGACATAATCCAAATCGCATTCCGGATCCGGAACGCTGTAATTAGCCGTCGGCGGAATAATCTGATCCCGGATGCACAACACGCAGGTAATGGCCTCCACCGCGCCGGCCGCGGCTATCAGGTGTCCCATCATGCTTTTGATACTACTGATGGGAACCAGTTTGGCCCGTTCCTTGAAAACGCCTTTAATGGCGAAGGTTTCCGTGGAATCATTTTCTTTTGTGCCGGTGCCGTGGGCGTTGATGTAATCAATGTCCCCAGTCTGCAATCCCGCGTCGCGCAGAGCGGATTCAATAGCGACAATGGCCCCGCGACCTTCTGGATGCTGATCAGTGACACGATAGGCGTCGGCACTGCTGCCATAGCCCACTACTTCCGCCAGAATCCGGGCACCGCGGGCCTCCGCGTGGGCCAGACTTTCGAGAATCAGCACGCCGGCGCCTTCACCAATGACAAACCCGCTGCGGGTGGCGTCAAAGGGCCGGCAGGAACGCGCCGGGTCTTCATTAAAAGTCGATAATGCGGTCAGGCGGTTAAAGCCCGTTACGCCAAAAGGATGAATCATGGAATGCGCCCCGCCGGAAATCATCACTTCCGCATCTCCCCGCCGGATCAGTTCCGTCGCCTCGCCGAGAGCCTGTGTAGACGCCGCGCATGCCGTCAGACAGTTTAGCGTCGGCCCGCGGGCGTTGAATTCCATACTCAAATGGGAGATGGGCATGGCGGGTTCCTGCTCAATTTCCCGTAACGCATGAAAAGACTGCAACGCGCGTTGTCCCCATAAAGTCATATCCAGGCCGCGATTTTCCTGATTCCAGGACGCCAGCGCGGTCCGGGTAAAATTCTCAAAATCCAGCGAGCCTTCGCCGCTGCCCAGATACACACCGACCGAATAAGGATCGACCGCCTTACTATTTTCTGATCCCGGCTCCGGCAAGCCGGCCATACGCCAGGCCTGCTGCGCCGCATCGAGCGCAAAGCCTGTGGCCCGGCTGATGTCTTCATGCTTTCCAGATTGTTTAAGATTCTCCGGCAAATGATAATTTTTAACTTCCGCCGAAAACTGGGTGGGAAAATAACGTGCGTCAAACAGCGTGGTCATGGCAATACCGCTTTGTGCCTCCAGCAGCTTCGCCCAGACTTCCTCGATGCTTCGGCCTAAAGGCGTAACCCATCCAATTCCCGTTATCACTACACGATTTCTCATAATGGCTCCAATTTGCGGCGGGTTTTCACCCGCGGTTTAAGATGATCTTTTTCTCACTTAATAATACCGGCGTAACACCACCGCGGAATTCTGACCGGCGATAGAACCGGTGTTGATCAGCAGATGGTTAATTACAGCGGGATGGGTCTGTTGTGGCACGTTTAACGCGGCAATCGGATGCGGGCAGTTTACCGCGCCCGGAATGATCTGTTCACGCAAAGCCATGGCCGCCGCCGCTAAATCCAGGGCTTGTGTACCTGCCCCCGCATCTCCGATCCCGCCGCGAATCGGCACGATTTCCGGTTGGTGCGAACCAAATACACTCTTTAACGCTGCCGCTTCCGCCTGATCATGCGCGGGGATGGCGTACGCGCATGGCAGAACCATCTGCACGTCCGCGGCGCTAATACCGGCATTGCGCAATGCCTTCCGCATGGCCATGGCCATCGCTTCACCGGCCGGATCAGGTCCGGCTATTCCCCGGGCGCTGGAAGACGCTCCGAGGCCCACCACTTCGGCATAAATTTTGGCCCGCCTTTTTTGCGCCTGTTCCAACTCTTCAATAATCAGCACGCTGCCGCCCTCGGCCAGGACCGTCCCCGACGCGGTCTGATCCAGGGGGCGACATGCTGCCGCCGGATTTTCATTACCCGACGTGGTCAGGCGCTTCAACAGTGTCCAGCGCATCATGCCCATGGGATGGACCATGGTTTCGCAACCCCCGACCAGGGCCATATCGGCCTGACCGCGTTGAATCGTCCGGCAGGCTTCGGTTAACGCCAGGCCCGCCGAAGCCTGCTGGCAGGTGATGGTATTGGACGGCCCCTGCGCATCGTGAATAATGCTGACATGGCAAGCCAGCATATTGGGCAGATATTTCAACAGCCACAGCGGTGTAAGCAGGTCCATTCCGCTGGGTTTGGCAGGGTCCTTGGAGCGTCCCCATTTTTCCAGGCTTAACCCGCCATCTTCCATCCTGGCCTGAGCCATGGCGGTGGTCAATTCATTAAGATCGGCACAGATTAAACCCGCCCCGATGTTACAGCCCAGCCGACGCGGATCTGTTTCAAACCAGGAATCGTCCGGCTTTTTTCCACCGAAGGTTTCCAGCACGCCGCGGGTGGCCAGATGGGCATCGCGCACCGCCGCATCCGCGGCCACCACTGCTAATTCAATATCACGAGCCATGATTTTTGTGGCCTTGCGGTAACTTTTGGGGACAAACTCTGTAGTTTTGAAGCTCGGTACCTGCCCGGAAACCCGGCTGGGGAAGGCCGCCGGATCAAACGCTGATAGCAGCGCCAGGCCGGACCTCATGGCGGTAAGGCCATTCCATAAATCGGTGATCGTTAAACCGTGCGGACTGACCGCTCCAATTCCAGTAATGACGACGCGCCGCATGAATTCTCCGCATCAAGTAACCGTTTTCCAGTCCGGGCGGTAAGCCTGTCCCAGCCCGCGCAATGATGAATTTTATGGTGTATTGACTGCAATACCAAGTACCCGACGGGAGGCTTTTGAAAATAATGCCCGCCCGGATGTACAGGAGCGTGATGAAAACCAGGATTGGCACGGACGTTTCAGGTGCTCTCGGGCATGATAATGTACGCATAATGATGTTTACATTTTTCATCCACGGCTATGACCTTTTGGTATTTGGAAGTCAGCGCTTGTGGTTCGCCGGCGGCATTATTGTCACGCGGGAGGACTACAGAACGATAAGGCCAATGGTTTCAAGGCGGGCGATTGCTTACTTTTGAGAATCGGAATAACATCCCTGTGCGCATAGAAGAGAATTTCTGTGCCGTGGACTATTAAATGTGGCCGTACAACCTCGTATCTTACAGGGATAATCAAAGTGCCGCGGATATTTGACAATATAGAACTGGAATTTTTGCCGACGCTGCAAAAAGCGATGGAAGTTTCCCAACGCGCGGATTTCTGCGTGGGCTATTTCAATCTCCGTGGCTGGCGGTATATAGATCAGTACGTTGAACAATGGTCCGGTGGAGATGGCAATTGCTGCCGGTTGCTGGTGGGCATGCACCGCCCGACGGAAGAACAACTGCTGCTCACCGCAACCCTGCCCGGCACAGGCAGTGAAATCGACAACAGTAGCGCCAAAAGGTGGGTGAAAAAACTGGCGGAGGAATTTCGTAATCAATTAACACTCGGCGCGCCCACCGATGCCGATGAAGCCGGTCTGCGCCGCCTGGCCCGGCAAATCCGCGCCGGTAAATTAAAGGTCAAACTGTTTTTGCGACATCCCCTGCACGCCAAACTCTATCTGCTGCAACGCCATGATGAATTGAATCCCAAAATCGGTTATCTGGGCAGCAGTAATTTAACCATGGCGGGACTTTCAAAGCAGGGTGAATTAAATGTGGATATCACCGATGCGGACGCCTGGGATAAATTGGCCCATTGGTTTGAAGATCGGTGGTATGACCAGTTTTGCGTGGACATATCCCAGGAATTGGTGGCCATTATTGAAAGCAGCTGGGCGCGGGACATCCAGCCGCCTCCTTACCACATTTATCTGAAAATGGCCTACCACCTTTCCGCCGATGCGCGTCTCAGCGAGGAAGAATATGATATTCCCGATGAGTTCGGCAGGAAGTTGCTGGACTTTCAAATCGCGGCGGTAAAGATGGCCGTGCGCATTATTGAACGGCATGATGGCGTGATGATCGGGGATGTGGTGGGCCTGGGAAAAACACTGGTCGGCTCGGCGATCGCCAAAGTTCTCCAGGAACAGAAAAATCATGAAACACTTATTATCTGCCCGAAAAATCTGGTCACCATGTGGGATGACTACCGCCTCCGTTATGCCGTCAACGCCAAAGTTATCCCGTTAAGCCTGGCGCACCGGCTGTTAAAGGATGAAAAGCGTTTCCGCACCGTGCTCATTGATGAAAGCCATAATCTGCGCAATCGTGAAACCGCCGCTTACAAAGCCATCCGCGATTACATTGAGCGTAACGGCAGCCAGGTCATTCTGCTGACCGCCACACCCTACAACAAAACCCTGCTGGATTTATCCAGCCAGTTGCGGCTGTTTCTTGATCCGGAAGCCCAGCTTCCCGTGCGCCCCGAACATTTTATCCGCACGCGCGGGTTGGAGGCTCTTTCCGCCCAGACCCAGGCTGATCCGCACACCATTGTCGCGTTTGAAAAAAGCGATCTGGCGGAAGACTGGCGCATTCTCATGGATCAATTCCTGATTCGCCGCACGCGCGGTTGGATTAAACAAAATTATGCCCGCATGGATCCGGAAAACGTCCGTCCCTATCTGCAATTCACCGGCGGAGGGCGGTCCTATTTTCCGGATCGCATCCCCAAAAGCGTTACATTTGCCATCCATGAAAAAGACCCGCATGATCAATACGCCCGCATGTTTGCTGATGATATCGTCAACGCCATCAATTCTCTTCATCTGCCCCGCTATGGTCTGGGCAACTATGTCAAAGCGCCGCTGTACCGTCCCGACAGCACCAAAGCACATGAGGAACTGGTCCGGGATCTTTCCCGCGCCGGAAAACATCTCATCGGCTTTTGCCGCACCGGCTTATTCAAACGGCTGGAAAGCAGCGGAGCTGCCTTTGAATTGACCATGGAACGGCACATTTTACGTGATAAAGTGTCGTTGTACGCGCTGCAAAAGGGACTCGATGTCCCTATCGGTTCCAGCGATGCTGCCATTTTTGAAACCGGCATCAACGACGCCGATGCTCTATTGGATTTGGCCGATGAATCAGCCGAAAGCGCTATTCCCGGTGGAGATTCTACAGCTGAAATCGTCGAATTGTATGGCCGCTTCAAGGCCAACAACCGCTACCGCTGGCTGCCGGCGGCCTTTTTTGAGCCTTCCCTGGCGGAACATCTGCAACAGGATATTACCGCCTTGGAACAAGTTCGCGCGGCCATTGGAGAATGGAATCCGCGCCGGGATAATAAAATCCGGGAGTTGATCCATCTATTACTAAAATCACATCCCCATGAAAAAGTGCTGATCTTCACCCAGTTTGCCGATACCGCCAATTATTTGTATCGACAGCTCAAGCAGGCCGATATCCGCAATCTCGCGGTCGTTACCGGGGACAGCGACAACCCTACCACATTGGCCCACCGCTTCAGCCCGAAAAGCAATGATAAAAAATTGGCTCCGGCGGATGAATTGCGAGTGCTGATCAGTACGGATGTATTAAGCGAAGGGCAGAATCTTCAGGATTGCGCCATTATCGTCAATTATGATTTGCCCTGGGCGCTTATACGCATTATTCAGCGCGTGGGCCGCGTGGATCGCATCGGCCAGGAATCACCACAGATTCTCTGTTACAGCTTTCTGCCCGCGGATGGGGTGGAACGCATCATCCGCCTGCATCAGCGCATCCGCCAGCGGCAACGGCAGGAAGGCGAAGTTATCGGCGCAGATGAAATGCTCATTGAGGGCGATCCCATTGCGGAATTAGATCTGTTCAAAAATCTGTACAATGAAAATTCCCGCATTCTGGAGCAGGAAGATCAATCTGATGTGGACTTGTCCTCTTATGCCTATCAAATCTGGCAAAAGGCGGTGAAGGATAACCCTGCATTGGCCCAAACCATTGAAGAGCTGCCCAACGTCATTTACTCCACACGCCCGCACTCTGCAAGCCCGAATGCCGCCGCGGACATCGCGCCCACGCGCTCTGCCGATAACACTGTGGAACCATCCGCAAACGCCGCCGGAGCACCTGCCGCATCTGAGGGTGTTATCACCTTTGTCCAAACCGGCCAGGGCAACAATTCCCTGATTTTCCTGGATCACCGGCAGCGGATTGTTACTGAATCCCCGTTGGAAATTCTCCAGGCCGCACAATGCGAGCCGGATACGCCGGCGGCACCGCGTGTGCCGCAGCACAATGAACTGGTCGGCAAAGCGCTGGAAATTGCCGTTCGAGATCAAAATAAATCCGGGGGCCAGCTCGGTGGCCGCCGGAGCGTGCGCCGCAAACTCTATGACCGCCTTAAGGCCCTGCACGCCCGCACCGCCAACAGCCTCTTCCGCCCGGCAGATCTGGATAAGGTTCTGGAGGACATTTACCGGTATCCGCTCAAACAATCCGCGCAGGATTTATTACTCCGGCGCATGAAGGAAACCATCGATGATGAGGCTCTGGCACAGCTGGTCATCGACCTGCGGGCGGAAAATCAGTTGTGCAATATCATCGAAGTTTCCAACAACCTGACTCCGACAATTATCTGCTCATTAGGGATACGGGTGTAATATGGTTGATAGCTATCCGGTTATTGAGATATCAGACCCCGGAGGCGAAAAGTCCGAGCCGATGGGAACCAAGGCAAAATTTTGGGTGATGTATCATCACCGGCGCTGGCTTTTCAAGTACAACCGCCTCGGCCATGGGGAGGATTGGTCGGAGAAGATCGCCGCTGAAATTGGCCATCGGCTGGCGATCAAGTGCGCAAATGTTGACTTGGCGCGGTGCGCGGGAGAATCCGGAGTGATTGCGCAGAATTTTGCTGATGACTTGGCGGGTGAGCGTCTGGTACATGGAAATGAGTTGCTCAATGATTACTACAATGGAAGCTATCCGATCAACAGTTCTTACAGGGTAAGCCAGCATTGCATTCCTGCCGTCCGGGATATTCTCAGCCGGTACAGTGTTTCCAAAGAATCAGGAGACCTCGACGTCGGCGTAATTAAAACCTTGTGGCATCAGTTCGCTGGATACCTGATGCTTGATGCCCTGATTGGCAACACCGACCGCCACCATGAAAACTGGGGCTTGATTACGCGCTCCATTCTGCCGGGCAGTCTTGCCATCCTGGCCCCTTCTTTTGACCATGCGTCATCACTTGGCCGGGAATTAAGGGACGCCGCCCGCGGGGAATTCCTTTCAGGAAGCGGCAACCGGAATATCGCGCTTTATGCCAAAAAAGGCCGTTCTAAAATTTATCCGAACCCCCAATCGTCCAAACCTCTTACACCACTGGAAGCGTTTGTGAATGCCACAACGGAAATCCAGGAGGCTCGGCATTTCTGGCTTAAACACCTTGCCGCCATTGACGAGAATGACTTCGCCACGATTATCGGCCAGATTCCGGAATCGCGCATGTCCATCAATGCGCGTCGCTTTGCGTCAGCACTTCTGGTATATAATAGGGATAGGTTATTGAGGTATGGATCAGATTGATGATTACCGCACGTAAGCAACTGCAAGCCCTGATCGTCACTTGGCGCAGGCCGTCTGACCGCGCCTACCTTCCGCTGGGTCGTCTGATCTCCGGCCTGGGGCCGGAGCAGCCTGAGTACGAATTTGTATTCTTAAGCGGAGTTAAGGATGCGCTCGCCGAAGGCTTGGGGCCGCTATTGGCTTTTCCGGACATTAACCGGGTTTATCGCAGCGATGAACTGTTCCCGTTCTTTCAAAACCGCGTGATGCAGCCAAGTCGACCAGATTATTCCCGGTTCATCCAAAGTCTTGCGCTTGAGCCGGATCATGCTACGCCGATGGATATTCTTATCCGGACCGGCGGTGGACGTGTGACGGATCCGTTCGAGATATTCGAATGTCCTGTGCGACGCGAAAACTTGCAGCCATACAGCACGCACTTCCTCGCCCATGGATTGAGCCATCTCGCAAATTCATCGTTGGATCGGATCACCACACTTCAACCGAACGAACGCCTCTACGTCATGCATGATTGTCAGAATGAGTATGACGGGCGTGCATTGGCGCTGCGATCCGATGACCGCGTCATAGTCGGGTACCTGCCCGGCTTTCTTCTCGGGGAGGCATTACAACTCTGGAATCAATGCCAGTACATCTCCTGCCACGTAGTTAAGGCCAATCCACAGACGATCCCATTGCAGCAGCGACTGCTCTGCCGACTGGAGACATGCTGGCCGGCAGAGCACCTCCCATTCGCGGGGAAATCCTACCAGCCCATTTCGCCTGAGGCGACCCATCTTTCCCCGGAATGACACCACGCCCCGCGACAGATACGCCGCGGCCCAATGCCGCCCGCTAAATGACCCCACCCCCAATTTTCCCTGGAATTCGCGCCCGCGTATAACGCAACCCCAAATTTAGCCGCGGGTCCTGGCGAGCCGGGATGCCTGGCGAGCCGGGATGCCCGCGCGTGACACGTATATAGCGCCCGCACGCCATCCCGCAGTTTTATCCGCCATGATCAACGGCCACCACTACCCAAACCGCCCATCATGCCGCATAATTCACCGCATGTCCGCAACGCGCCAACAATTTAACCTGCCCACCGTGCGGCTTCCTACGTCGGAGAATTCTCCATGCCGCTGATTTTTACGCAGGCCCGTGATCTGCTTAATGATTTCAAATTCTGCCAGTTATTTGTGCAACAATTGGGTTGGTCCAATCCACCTTCACCCAATCCTGTCGCCATGAATATCAAGGATATTGCCGTTACCCGCCGGCAGATCGCCGATCTTTCCGGCGTGGGCGTTTATGAAATAGAATCTCCAACCATTCCCGATGCCAAAATCCGTTCTGCCATCCATCGGGAAATATCGCAAATCCAATATGAATGCGTGCTGATTTTTATTGATGCCGCCCGCACCCAAAGCCTCTGGCACTGGGCCAAACGCCAGGACGGCAAAACGCTGTCCCGCGAACATCTGTTTACCAGAGGCCAGCCCGGCGATCTGTTTATCAGCAAAATCAGCGCTATGGTCTTTGAACTTTCCGAATTTGATTCCGATGGCCGCGTGGCCCTGATGGAAGTTTCCGACCGCATCAAAACCGCTCTGGATGTCCAGCGCGTTACCAAACGGTTCTTTACCGAATTTCAGGCCATCCATGATAATCTCGTTGATCTGATCTCCGGCATCGCCGATCCGCATGATCGCCGCTGGTACGCTATAAGAACCGCCTGATGTTTATTTACTTCCTGCAGCGCAAAGGCTTTCTGGATTTCCAAAATAATAATTCCCGCGATGGCGATGTTTTGTACCTGCAACATAAACTCGCTGAATCCCAACGCTCCAGCCCAAACCAGTTTTACCGCCGGTTTCTCCAGTTGCTGTTCTTTGAAGGTTTCGCCAAACCGGAAGAAAAACGCTCGGTTGATGCGCGCAAGGCCCTGGGCAATATCCGCTACCTCAACGGCGGCTTATTTCTGCCGCACCGGATCGAAACCGCAAATAAAAACATCACCATCCCCGATGA
>JAMDCX010000035.1 GCA_023489375.1 Planctomycetota bacterium | reverse complement strand
AGCCTGGTGGGAGTCTGGACACGCGGCGGCCGATGCACACCGGCCCTGGCCCGTCTGATATCCCAGACGTTGATTCGGACGCAACGCCGAAATACCACCGCCGAACGCAGCCACCGCAAGCGAACCATTCAGCGATTACACATGCTGGGGCTGAAATTAAAGGACATGATCGTCTGCGACTGGAGCCACTTGTAGCGTTGTAGTACTACATCACCCGCCCTGCGGCCGCGCCGCAATGAATAATGAGACGGCCAAACGGCCTTAATGAGATGTTGCGCTACGCTACACTTAAAAGTACAGGCGTCGCAATGGTTTTCAGATCATTGCTCATCATGCGTTACCTCTAATCGTGGGCGCGACCCGCGGTCGCGGCTTTATGCAACATCCCGGTGGGATAAACCCACCGGCTCGCACTCTCGTTCCCCGTCCTAACTCCTAAATTCTAACTCCCATGTTCCACTCATTACTCATTATTCATTGCGTAATACTCACTTCCATTATGATTTTCCGCGGTATGAAACGGTGAATGGTTACGCCGGTTTATACCCAACGCTGTGAACGGTACCAACCGGAATTATCATCTATCCAGTTTTCAGACCGCCGGCGCATAAGGGATTTTCAGGCAGTCCAGGTTGACCTCGCCGGTATTTTCCGGGTCGCGTCGGAGCATAATAGTGTTGTTACCGGCCACCAGCGGCAGATACAACGTCAAGTCTTCCCATGTATTCCAATCCTGCAGACCCGGAATATGCAACGTCTCATACCGAATGCCGTTGACATACACATTCAGACTTTGCACTGTGGTCGGAGCACCATTGGCCATCCGGAATTGCACCGCATAGTTTCCCGCCTTGCGCCGGCGGAAGTAAAAGCTCGCCGCCGTACCGGTTGTTTCAAACCCGGCGATAAAATCGCGGCCCGTATACCCGGTGTGATTGTTGGCCAGCCCCACGCGGGTGTTGGGAATCGGCCCGAAGAGATTAGCATCTGTATACATGGGGTTATTGGTTTGCAGCGGCACGGTGGCTGGTTTGGGTCCGGAACGTGAGGCCTCGCCGGCGGTCAGCACTTCCACCGTTTTGTGTATGGCTTGCCGACCGCTGGTGACCAGAATCAACTCCCGCTCCATTCCGGCCGGTACCTTTACCAGCGTCACAGGGCCGTAGACATCCACATCCGTGCACCAGCCGCTGGCGGCCTGGCCCAAGGCCAGGGTATCGTCTACCCGCGGCCATTCCTGACCGCCAACATGCACCTGCCGGGCCGCCTGTCCATGCAGACGGACCACAAAATGCCGGACGGTGGAACTGTAGGTGCCCTGGCGGGCGGTAATATGCAGACGGGCGCCGTCGGCCTGTTGTTGCGCGGTGATGATTTGCCGATGGAACTGTCCATGTTCGTAATCATAAGATTCGCCATCATCATCATAAAACTCCCCCGATGAGGCCTCAGCCGCAGGAAATACATCCAGATAAATCATCTCTGGTTTGGCGGTGTGAATGGCCCGTACCGGCTTGGCCGTCGGGATGATGGCTCCATCCTTGATAAACAGCGGCCAGTCCATCCAAGTGCGGGGATTGTACGCATAATCAATCCATTGACCGCCCCGATAACGATCTCCGCGGAAATAGTCGGTCCATTCGCCGGCAGGCAGATAGACCCGTCGAATCAGGGATTCACCTTTGCCGGTGCCCATTTTGGTCAGCACTGGAGCACAGAGAATCCAATCTCCAAACATCCACTGATCCGTCATGGATACAACATTGGAATCCTTGGGATAATCGAAGGTCAGTGGCCGCACCATGCCAATGCCGGTTTGGGTACAGGCGGCGTGTTCCAGAGCATAGGTGTAGAAGAACCAGCTGTACCGTTGTCGAATGGCCTGTTTGACGGTTTCGCAGGCCTGATCGCCATACACCCATGGCTGGCGGCGTTCGCCCAGCGTGCAGTGCGTGCGTAAGGTTGGGCACACGGCGGTAAACTGGAACCAGCGGGTATAGACTTCCGGAGTGGGATGGCCCCCAAAGCCGCCGGTATCCTGGGCCCAGCGCATCTGGCCCAGATTGATGGTGTTAATCATGGCCAGGGTCTGTGCCCGCATGACCGCAAAGCCGGTGTTGATGTCGCCGGACCAGGTGGCGTAGGCATAGCGCTGGGAACCGAGATAAAAATTGCGATTGATCGACCAGACGCGATAACGCGGGCGGTCCCGCCGCTGGCCTTCATACAAGGCCTGTTGCATGTGCATGAATTCAAAGTTGCCGGTATCCGGGGAATCAGCTTCATCATTCCAGAAGCCTGCGATACCATGCTGCATACATTGATGGGTCCAGGTGGCGTGCCAATACCATTGCCGGCAGATGGGTTTATAAAAATCAAGGTCTATGGACATGCGACCGGAAAAATAATCCGGGAAGGGCTTTTCTGTGGGCGAAAATATTCCCAATTTTTTGGCGCTGGCCCCCTGGGTGGTCATGGGGTTCAGATGGCCCTTAAAGGTGCTGATAATAATGCGGGGCTTCATGATGCCGGTGATTTTACATTCCAGTTCGCGCGTCCAGTTAATTAAGGCATCGGGATTATCCGGCGTATACAGGGCCTGAGAGTATTTCACCGGATTCCAGCGGAATTCACCATAATGGCTGGCACCCCAGTCTTTCCAGTCGAAATCCAGAGTGAAGTTATCAATGGGAATATCCCTGGCCCGATAGGTTTCCAGATAGCCGCGCAGCAACTCCTGATTCGTGCCCCATTGGGAATTCGTAAAGCCATACACCCACTTGGGAAACAACGGCATTTTGCCGGAAGCCATGGCCAGGCCACGGAAAATGTCTTTGGCACCGCCAACAAAAATAAATACCGTCAGACTGTTGGGACGGAAATAATTGCGGCCATACCGGTGCGGATTGGGGTTGCCATAATAAAAACTGATCGCCTCGGGTTCTATATGAAAATAGCCGCCATCGGAATCCACCAGAATTCCGTATCCGCCGGTCGTCCAGGTAAACGGCGCTCCGCCGCCGCCTTCAATGGAGGCCTCCACCTTATAGGTATCATTGGGCACACCAGCGCCATTTTTAAGCAGTGGAAGAATATTTTTAGACCAACAGGCGGAATTACGGATGCCGTAAAAATGATCTTGGAGATTGTGTCCAAAGGTAAACCCGGTGGTACCCTGATTTTTCGGGTCCACATGCAAACTTTGATCCGCAGCTTGATCCAGCAGTACTTGGCCGGATTTATCCAAAACCGTCACGCGGCAGGGGTTGCGGCTGATACGAACTTGATAATGATCTGTATGCACGTCAATGGTATCCCCGGCGGTGTCATACTTGGCCGAGGGATCGCCGGGAAATTTAGCGTCCGGATCCAAGACCGGCGTGTGCGGATCGCTTTTGCCGTTGGCCAACAGGTCCAGGCGCAACATACCGGGCGCGGGCGTACGCACACGCAACACATCGGTACCGATATGGATGCTTAATCCATCCGCCTCCAGCCGCGTACCGGTAACCGCGCCAAGTTGCGAAACAACCTGGGCCTGGGTCGAGGCCACCGGTGCGGCCAGCGTCGCAGCCAGGGTTGTTGTGGAAACAATTTTGATAAAATCCCGTCGATCCTGCATTGAAAACTCCTGTCAAAAGCTGCAACAGATAACATTGCCGTCATTATAAAGCCCGTACACATCAATGGGAAGAAAGAGCGTTATTCTTGGGTGTGGCCAGAAATTGTGGCCGCACCCTTATTCTTTGTAACGTGATTTGACAATGGGCTTGGTAAGTGCGTCAAGTAGGCTGACCAGCCAACGCGAAGTCTCCCGGCCTCCTGCCGCCACTCAGGCCGTGATTATTCCGACATTAAAATGTATGTAACCATTCCCGGCCCGGCCACCAACATCGCCCGCCCCGCGGCCACGCCGAAATGAGTAATGAGACGTTACGCTGCGCTACACTTAAAAGTACAGGCGTCGCAATAGTTTTCAGATCATTGCTCATTGCTCATCATGCGTTAGCGCGACCCGCGGTCGCGGCTTTATGCAACATCCCGGTGGGATAAACCCGCCGGCTCGCACCTTCGTCACACGTCCTCTGTAACCTGCAAATTCCATCGCCCACCGGCTTGCACCCTTCTTTACCAAGCGGCCAGCAGGCTGGCCGGCTTAACATATAACTCCTGCGTTTTACTCATTATTCATTGTTTATTATTCACGGTTATGGCCCCGTGAACGGTTACAATTTCCTTTCAACGCAGGTCATCATACCACCCGGCAGAACCCGCCGTTCGGAACCGTCCCGATTCATAACATTATAGGCGGTCTATAAAGGGCCATGCGGAGCGGTGCTTTTCAGGGGGCTTCAGGCATGGCGACCGCT
>JAMDCX010000008.1 GCA_023489375.1 Planctomycetota bacterium | reverse complement strand
AAACTCAGGCGTGTGGTATCAGGTGGATGGATGAAGCAGCAGGGATGCCGCGAATTTAATGGGTGAATGAAGCTAAATGGGCCTTATGAAATAGTTGGTTAATACTCTCCATTTTCAATTTTTGTCAGCCGCAGGTTGACTTGGAAATGACGAGAAATTAAGTAGTTCCTAAATGGAGATTTTCTTATGCTACACCAATATCTTTCCAACCGGTCGTCCCTTGTTGTCAAGGCGGCACTCGCGGCGGCAGCTTGTGTGGCGTTCGCGGCAGCGCACGCCCGGGCCAGTCTGGTTGTTTATGAGCCATACAATTATGGATTGGCTCAAGGTACAACCATGACCGGCGTAACCACTAACGCTGTAGGGTTAACTGGCGCTTATACCGATACGAATGTCATTAATTCTCCCAATGACGTGTCCGTCAACGACGTGACCTATAACACGTCCAGCATGCACTTCGGAGATCTGCAGACCCAGGGTGGTTCCATAACCAGCAACCCCAATGGTGGCAAACCGATCTTTTCCATTGGGCTAAGTTCGTCCGACCTTTCCGCTTTTTCGAGTGGTACCGTGTACGGCAGTTTTCTGGTTTCCACTAACGCGAATCAATTGGGAACTAATGGCAGCGGTTCCGGCTATGTTGATGGTATGCTTTTTGGCACTTCAACTTCGGATGATAACAGCTCGATTATCAACATTTCTCCAATCTCCTGGGGCCAGAATTATGGTCAAATCAGAGTTGGATCCGTCGCTGCCGCCGGAACTGGAACGCAATTAGCTATCAACACCCCATATCTGGAACTTTTTCAGATTTCAATAAATATAAATACCGGCGCTATAAACGCATCGTCCTGGACGCTCAGCGCTTCGCAATTCGCCAATTTTCAAGGCAATCTGACGGCGGCCAATTTGGATTCAGCCTCTACCGGAACCGGTTCCAACCAGATTACAGAGGAGGCGTTTGCGTCCGGCACGGACTCCGGCATTTTGAGCTCATTAGAAACGATCACCAATATGTCCCTGTTCAGTTTTGGCTCAACCGGAACTTATGATGAAATTCGTATGTCCAACGCCAGTTTGGCGGAAACAGCACCAGTTCCTGAACCGGCCACGCTGGGCCTGTTCGCCGTCGGTGCGGCAGGATTGCTGCTGTTGCTGAAGCGGCGGAAGGCGGTTTGATGCGACGGGTAGCAATGGGCGGCGAAAAACGCTGATAACGCCACCGGCAGAGCCAGCGGCTAAGTCTGAAAACGTGGGTCTCCTCACCTGCGATGGATTGGCAGTCGGTGCCTTGTAATAGAGTTTTTCGTGCCAGTTTTTTGCAGGCCGAGAAACCGCCGATAAATGGAGGATATATGGAAGGGCCGGGAATCTTAAAACTCTCGGCTGTTCTTTTTGAAATGTTGACTGCAAACTGAACGCCGGATAACATAATAAGGTGTTTATTATGAAACATCGAAACGCTTTTACGCTCATCGAATTACTGGTGGTCATCAGTATTATCGCGCTGCTGATCGCGTTGCTGCTGCCGGCGTTGGCCCGAGCACGGCAACTGGCGGTGCGAATACAAGGCGCATCGAACATGCGGCAGATCGGTATTGCGCTGCAGGAGTATGCCAATACATATCGTGGACGTTATCCGCTGGCTAATTTGTGGAATTATCCCTTCGGGGATCAAATCATGTTTGGCGGCCCGCATGGCACCACCTATCCGATAGCGGGTCTGGCCCTGCTGTATTACAGCTCGTTTGGCGTGGCAGGCGGAAATATGATCCCATCTACACCCCGCCCCGGCGTGCTGACTCCGACGGAAAGCGGGTTAAGTTTATTATTTTCGCCGGATACCAGCAGTGGTGAACAGGAATCGCTGCAAATGCCGGCAACTTCTTATAATTCTCAGGGGTATCTGGTTAACTGGTGGCTTTATACAGGCTTATGCTATTGGGTGGATCGTGGCATAGACTATAAACCCGCCTATGATGCACCGGCGGTGGCCGGCTACTATCAGGGCATGCCAGTTAGCGGCACCATTTATTCCGGTAATCTGGGTAATGAGTGGTTTTTCGTCAACGGCGATCCGGAACATGAACCGGCTTTGAATCCACAATCCAACCCTGGAACGCTGCTGGTAACGGATAATGCACTATTTTCCAACAACTTTACCAATGCCGGTTCCGCGATGGGGTTGGCGAATTTCCTGTTTACAGGAGCCAATTCCAATTACGTCGATGGCTCTCTGGGTAATTATTTGCCCGCCGGATCACATGAAATGTACAACGACGGCTCGGTGCGCTGGGTACCGATGTCCAATATTCAAGCGCGATTCCTGGGCCCGGGGCCAATTTATTTTGGTTGGTGATGTTGCAGCGTAACAGCAAGTGTTGGCTCGGCTTATTTACAGAGCAGCAGATGCTATCATATAGTTTCCTATATACATAATATATTCATTGTGCTTATTTAAGCGGATTTTGTAACCGTTCACGGGTAAAAGTGGCGAAATTAGCAGGAAAACCCTATTTTTCACCTTTCGGGTCTTGTTTTTCGCGGTTTTTACACCTCTTGAACTCCAGTTATCACATTATTTCTTTGATATTTCGTAATTTATAGCCCGTGAACGGTTACCGGATTTTTGGCCGCGTGGCGTATAATACCATACTTCAATGCCAAATTATTACGTAAGTCGTTGTAAATACAAGAGATGTGTCAAAATGCTCTTGGAACATCCGTTGCAAGGCGTTGTGGTGCTGCAACGGTGATATTTTGCAGCCATGTCAACATATAATCATGGACGCACAAGGCGGTGAAGACTTATGATTATTTTGGAACTTGAGCGGCAAATTTACGGCGGAATTCTTCCATCGACGTTATGCCTTCCGGTAATTGAGCCTGATCAATCAGCAGCACGGGTATTCCATCCCGAATAGGATAGCGCAGACCACCTGCCTCGCCTACCAGAAAGTCTCCTTCTTGCCGAAGAGGACTTCTGGTCAGGGGGCAGACCAGTATGGCAAGCACTTCCGGATCCAACATATCAACTCCAATGATTCAGGCTGCCAAAGCATCAAACATATCCAACTATATCCTACAGATAACTGAATGAGGTTGCCAGGTACGGTGGTATACGCATCCATCATGGAATGTAACCGTTTATAGCCCAGCCACCAATATCGCCCACCCTGCGGCCACACCGCAATGAGTAATGAATAATGAGACGGCCTGGCGGCCTTAATGAGACGTTGCGCTGCGCAACACTTAAAAACGCAGGAATTGCAATAGTATTTTGCTCGTTATTTATTATTCGTTGCTCGTTATCCCACAGCGGCACATAAATGTGTCGGTTAACTATTTCCGGTGAGATAAACCCACCGGCTCGCACCTTCCTCCCCCGTCCTAACTCCTAATAAATTCTAACTCCCATATTCGACTCATTACTCATTATTCATTGTTTATTATTCATGGTTATGGCCACATGAACGGCTACTCTGTTACGTTATAGACGTAATAGAGCAACAGGCCGTTTACTTGTGGCCCGGCGTTACCTTTCGTATCCTTTGTCCACATATACGCGGGGCGCGGCAAGGGTTTCGGGAGGCCGAATTGTGCCCATCGGGTTTACGGCCAAGCTGGAAACGATAAGCGGCGAGCTGCGGCGTGGTGATACAAAATGATGGCCACGCTTATATTGATTGGAGACAGGAACTCATGGCGGGTTATCAACCGGGCGATTGCGAAAAAAAATGGCAACAGATGTGGCGGGACCACCGGATATTCACATCGGACATTGACGTTTCCAAACCGAAATTTTATGTACTGGATATGTTTCCCTATCCTTCCGGGGAAGGGCTGCATGTCGGCCATCCGGAAGGATATACCGCTACCGATATCGTGGCACGCTACAAGCGGGCGGCGGGATTTAATGTCCTGCACCCCATGGGCTGGGATGCCTTTGGTCTGCCCGCGGAACAATATGCCATCAAAACCGATACCCATCCAGCAGTGATCACGCGTAAAAATATTGACCGCTTTCGCGCCCAACTTCAGGCTATCGGGTTTTCTTATGATTGGCAGCGTGAGGTCAATACCACCGACCCGGAATATTACCGCTGGACGCAATGGATATTCCTGCAATTGTATGACACCTGGTTTGATGTTCAGCGGCAACAGGGACGTCCGATTACGGAACTGGTGGCGGAATTCGAATCCGGGATACGCCCGCTGCCGGAGTCGGCCGGGGAAAAAAGCTGGATTCAGCTCGATGCCTCCCAGCAGCGTAGGGTGCTGGAGCAGTATCGCCTGGCCTATCAAATTGAAGCCCCGGTCAACTGGTGCCCGGCGCTGGGTACGGTGCTGGCCAATGAGGAAGTCATTGACGGGAAAAGTGAAGTCGGGGGATTTCCGGTGGAGCGCCGGCCCATGCGGCAATGGATGTTACGCATAACGGACTATGCACAGAGGTTGCTGGATGGCCTGGATTCTCTGGAATGGCCGGAATCGCTGAAAATGATGCAACGCAACTGGATTGGCCGCTCCGAGGGGGCGCTGGTACGGTTTGATATTGCTCAGCGCGACGATGTAGTGACTGTTTTTACCACGCGACCCGATACGCTTTATGGAGCCACGTATATTGTTTTGGCGCCGGAACATCCACTGGTAGCCTTGAATTCCCCGCATTGTATTGTTCCCGCAATCTGGCCAACGAACATTCCGGCGTGCTGGCGCGGCGATAAAGTTTCGCCACGGGAAGCAGTGGAATCTTATCAAAAAACAGCCGCCGCCCGTTCCGAGCGGCAGCGACAGGAAGATACCTCCAAGACCGGGGCTTTTACCGGCGCTTATGCGGTTAATCCAGTCAACCAGGAACACCTTCCGATATTTATTTCCGATTATGTGTTAATGGGTTACGGTACCGGCGCCATTATGGCGGTGCCGGCGCATGATCAACGCGATTTTGATTTTGCCCGCAGTATGAACTTGCCCATTCGACGCGTGGTCAGCGCGGCGGCCACGCAATTGGAAGCTGGAGATCTGCCGCTGGAAAGTCCGGGGTTCGCAGTGAATTCACCGGAAATTAACGGTCTGGCAACCGCAGCGGCGAAAGCCAGAATGTGCGCACTGCTGGAGCAAAAGTCTCTGGGCACCCGGCAGATAAATTATAAAATCCGTGATTGGCTGTTTTCCCGCCAGCGTTATTGGGGCGAGCCTTTTCCCATTGTCCATCTGGAAGATGGTACGACCGTACCGCTGGCGGATTCACAGCTGCCGTTGCTGCTGCCGGAAGTTACAGATTTCAAACCCACCGGTACTCTGGAGCCGCCATTATCCAAGGCTACGTCCTGGCATCAGGTACAGGTAGTATTGGAAGGTTCTCCGGGGCATCCGCACGCTCATGTGGTTCCCACCGGTACGCCCGGAGCGGTCTGTGCGCGGCGGGAAGTTAATACCATGCCCCAATGGGCCGGATCATGCTGGTACTACCTGCGCTATATCGATCCCCACAACCGGCAAAGCTTTTGCGCCGCGGATAAAGAGAAATACTGGATGGCCGGCGGAGTGGACTTATATGTTGGCGGGGTGGAACATGCCGTGCTGCATTTGTTATATTCGCGGTTTTGGCACAAGGTGCTGTATGATCGCGGGCTGGTTGGCTCTCCAGAGCCTTTCCGCAAGCTGGTCAACCAGGGGCTGATACTCGGCGAGGCGGAATATACCGTCTTTACCGCGGAGGATGGTCGACAGGTGTCCGCCGCGGAAATTGATCCGGAATTTTCCACCCGCGTCGGCAGCGATGGCCGGTCGGAAATTATCAGCCGTCATAAAAGCACTGGGTCTTTGGTGATTGGCAGGGCGTGCGATCCGGCGGCGGTGGAAAAACGCGGTAATGTGTTTGTGCTGAAAGCGGATCCCAACATTGAACTTGATGCCCGTTCCTTCAAAATGAGCAAATCGCGCGGTAATGTAGTAAACCCCGATGATGTCATTGCGGAATATGGCGCTGATTCCCTGCGTCTTTTTGAAATGTTCATGGGGCCGCTGGAACAGGTAAAACCATGGAGCACAGCTGGGGTAGAAGGCGTTTATCGTTTTTTACAACGCCTGTGGAGAAACCTGCTGGGCGGTGAGGAAGGAGTTTGCCGCGTGGTGCGGCAAACAACCGCGGGAACATGGACCTGCGGCGGGCGGGAGCTTAATGCGACTGAATCCGCAGCCGCCGCGCGCGATGCTACGGCGATTCTCCGCCCCACGCACCGGGTCATTCGTAAAGTCACCGAGGATATTGAGCGGCTGGCTTTTAACACCGCCATAAGTGCGATGATGGAATTTAATAATGCGCTGGCTAAACTTACGTTTGTGCCGATGGAATCCGCACTGCATATTGTGCGGATACTCGAACCCTTTGCCCCGCATATTGCCGAAGAATTGTATCATCAACTCGCCGGGGTTGATGCTGCCAGGTCCATTACCATGTTGCCATGGCCTAGATTTGATGAAGCTCTGTGCGTAGATGAGCAACTCGAAATTCCCGTACAGATTAACGGTAAACTGGCCGGGCGCGTCCGCGTACCGGCAGATTGTCCGGAAGCGCGGGTCCTGGAATTGGCCGTAGCGGATCCGCTGGTGGCGGTCCGGTTGGCGCAACGGACGGTTAAGAAGAAAATCTACATTAAAGGCCGCATGATTAATCTTGTGGTCTAGGCTAATGCGGGGCGTACTGACATGCAGCAATGGTACAACCGTGTAATTACCGGTGAAGCCGCCGGTGTGATTCCGGCGGTGCTGCGTTGGCTTTTGTCGGTCGTGGCGATGATGTACGGTCAAGTCATGTATTGGCGGAATGTCGCGTACGACCGCGGCTGGAAGCGCATAACGCGCCTGCCGGTACCTGTGATTTCTGTTGGCAATGTCACCACCGGTGGCACCGGAAAAACCCCCACCGTGATCATGATCGCCAATAGCCTCGCTGCGGCGGGCCTGAAACCGGCGATTCTTACGCGTGGTTACGGAGCCAAAACGGGTGAACGTTCCGATGAAGTCATGGTGATGGAACAGGAATGTCCCGGCATTCCTGTGGTGGTCAATCCCGATCGTGTTGCCGGGGGAAAAGAAGCGATCCGACGGTATCAGGCCAATGTGCTGATTTTGGATGACGGATTTCAGCATCGGCGGCTGGCGCGGGATTTGAATATTGTATTAATGGATGCCACCAGCCCTTTGGGCATACCGGGCCTGTTGCCACGTGGGACCTGGCGCGAGACACCGGCATCACTGGCTCGCGCCGACCAGATCATTCTTACCCGCTGCGAACAGGTTTCTTCCGAACTTACGGATCTGGCCGCCGGCTTGCTGACGCAATGGGTCAACCCGCGATGTATTTACAAACAGGTTACAGAGGTGGTGGGCGTATATGATCAAAACGGCGCTGCGGTACAGGCCACGGATGGCACGGTGCTGGCTTTTGCCGGTATCGCCAATCCGGACGGTTTTGTCCACACACTTTCAGAGCTGGGAATGCACGTGTCGGCGGGCTGCTGGTTTGATGATCATCATCGCTATATGCCGGAACTGGATTTTCTGGAAATGTACAAGCTTACCGCACAACGGCATCCTATAGCGTGGGTAACTACCGCCAAGGATTGGGTAAAGTTGCGTGGTTTTCAGCCTCCGGTGCCTTTGTGGCATGTTCGCATCGCCGCGCAAATTACCGGTGCGGCGGGGGAATTATGGCGGCGGTCACTGGCTGATTTAGCCTCCAAAAAGTAAAGTGGTGGTACTATGATTCATACTTCGGGTGAATTACTTTCGGCGGTGGAAGCCTTTGGCTCGCCGCGCATACTGGTAATCGGGGATCTGATTCTGGATCAGTATGTCTATGGTGATGCGGAGCGTTTAAGCCCGGAAGCACCGGTGCCCGTGGTACGTGAACGCTATCGCCATACGCGGGTCGGCGGCGCCGCCAATGTAGCGGTTTTTCTGGCAGCCATGGGCGCACGGCCCGTGCTGACCGGTGTTTGCGGCGATGATCCATCCGGCCGATCCTTACAGGATTTGCTTACGCAAGCCCATGTGGACACCACCTCGATCATCACTTTACCCCAGCGTCCCACTTCCACCAAAACACGTTTCATCGGGCTGGCCCAGCATCGGCACCAGCAGCAGATGCTGCGGTTGGATCATGAAACACTCGAACCAGTTGATAATGAGGCGGAAAAGCGGTTGCTGGCAGTGCTGGAAGCGGAAATGGCCTCCTGCCATCTGGTCTGCCTGGAAGATTACAACAAAGGCCTGTTTTCCGAAGCCTTGTGCCAAAAAATTATTTCTATAGCCCGTGCCGCCGGTCGCGATGTTCTGGTGGACCCCGCCGCCATAAAAGATTATCAACGCTATTATGGCGCCACCGCCATTACCCCCAACCGCACGGAAGCCGAATTGGCCACCGCCATACGCATGGATAACGTTCACCAGGAGGCGCCGCAATTGGCGGCCCAGCTCCTGGAACAGCTGAATTTGGAAATCTGCGTTCTGACCCTGGATCGCCATGGCATGTATCGTCTGGAACGCGGTCAACCCGGAATGTTACATGCCACCCGGCCGCGCCATGTTTATGATGTTACGGGCGCCGGTGATATGGTGCTGGCCATGTTGGCCATGGCCCGGGCCAATGGCACTTCTTGGAGCGTGGCCATGGACCTGGGCAATATCGTCGGCGGTCTGGAGGTGGAAAAATTTGGCTGTGTGCCGATCCCCCGCTCTGAAATTATTGAGGAGTTACAACAGTTGGACTCCGGTGGAACGCGAAAAATTGTGTCCCTGCCGCGCCTGCTGGAACGCCTGCACTCACACCATCGAGAGCAAAAAATAGTATTCACCAATGGCGTATTCGATATTTTACACGCCGGCCATGTGCGATATCTGAACTTTGCCCGCACCCAGGGGGATCTGCTGGTGGTGGGGGTGAATTCGGATGCTTCGGTGCGGCGGTTGAAAGGGGCTGATCGCCCGATCAATACGCTGGAAGATCGTATGGCCATCCTGGCGGCTCTGGAATCGGTCAGCTATGTGATTGCCTTTGAGGCTGATACGCCGCTGGAGTTGATTGCCGCCATCACTCCGGCGATATTGGTGAAAGGTGCGGACTATCAGGATAAACCTGTGGTGGGCCGGGAATGTGTTGAGGCGGCCGGCGGCCAGGTGGTACTGGCGCCATTTTTAGCCGGACGATCCACCAGCCGTATTGTGGAAAAAATGCGAACCCATGGTTAATAACGGGGATGCATCCAAAGAAGGTTCATGAAAGGACTGTGTACCGCCAGGTACGCTGGTCCATACTAAAGGCAGGAAAATAAGATGGCTCAACGCGCAGTATTTCTGGATCGTGATAATACCATCATCGCCAATGATGATCACCTCGGTGATCCTTCCAAGGTGAAACTGCTGCCCGGAGCGGCAGCGTCGATTGCCTCGCTGCGGCGCCTGGGTTACCGCATTATTGTAGTCAGCAATCAAAGCGGTGTGGCCCGGGGCCTATTTGACGAAGCGGCGGTGGAATCAGTCAATGAGGAAATGATCCGTCAACTCAAGGAACAGGCTGGCGCGCACATCGACGCCAGTTATTACTGTCCTTATCATCCGGATGCCGTGGTACCCGAATATAAACTGGATCATGAATGGCGCAAACCCAAACCTGGAATGCTCAAAGCTGCATGCGAGGATTTCAGTCTGGATATCGCTCAATGCTGGATGATCGGCGATCAACCGCGTGATGTGGCCGCCGGCGCCGCAGTGGGATGCCGGACCATTCTGCTTTCTGATCCGGAAAAGCAGATGGAGAGTAATGAAAATATCCCCGCCATTACGCCGAATTTTATTGTGCGCACGCTGGCCGATGCGGCGCGCATTATTGTCCGGGAAGGTAACAGTCCGAATCGTGATCCCACCCCCATACCCCTGGCGGCCAATGAAGTTCCAACTCCTTCTCCGGATGACGCCACCAAGACTTTAAGTAACGCATTAGCCGATAAGCCATTGCCCGACGTCGAGACGCTGGCCGCCGCTGTCGCGGGGAAAATAACCGGTCCGGCGTCGGAACCCATCAAGCCGGTTCTGGAGGATATTCTTCAGCAGTTGCGCAGTACCCACAGAAACAACGATATGGCTGAATTTTCGCTTTCCCTGTTGTTGGCGACCATGTTGCAGGCGGTGGTGGTATTAGCTCTGGCCGTGGGGGCATGGGATGGCCTGTCCGCAATCCACATTGTGGCCACTGCCCGCGATCCTTACTGGTGGAATTATCGAATTTTAG
Organism: Planctomycetota bacterium; assembly: GCA_023489375.1. GTDB lineage: Bacteria > Planctomycetota > Phycisphaerae > WQYP01 > WQYP01 > JAMDCX01. Next base: position 10,841 of record JAMDCX010000008.1, on the reverse strand, counting down.
ATCAGCTTACCGCCCTGGAATGGTTGGGCGGAGGTTTGATCCTGCAGGTTATGGTTGTGGCCTTGTTGCTGTGGCACCGCAATAAACACTAAACCAGCACGCCATGGAATGCTTTATGTCCGGACGCTGGTACGATGGAGAAAAGGATGGCCCGACGGCCTGTTATTGGTATATCGCTTGATACGCAAACGCCTGGGCAACAGCAACGAGTTTATGAACTGCCCTCAACTTATGCATTGGCTGTCGAAAAAGCTGGTGGCCTTCCAATGCTGCTGCATCATACCACCGATCCGGACCTGCGCGAGGCATATATTAACACTATTGATGGATTGTTGATTCCCGGAGGCGCAGACCTGGACCCGGCTCTGTATGGTCAGCCTCCTCACAGCCGGACACGCCTCGTGGATTCATTGCGGCAGGACTTTGACCTGGTCATGCTGGCTCTGGCCGCGCAACGCAATATTCCGGCACTGGGAATCTGCTTTGGCTGTCAGGCCATGAATGTGCAACGCGGCGGATCGCTGCATCAGTATATTCCTGATGTGTCACGTTCTATGATTTTGGCACATGCCGCTAATCCCAATAATACTGCGGATAAAAATGCCTGGCACGCCGTGGCCATTGCTCCACAGTCACGCTTGCACGTTATTTTGAACCGCGATGAAGTCCAGGTAAACAGCCGCCATCGCCAGGCCATTGATCGCCTGGGCACCGGATTGTCGGCCAGCGCAATGAGTCCTGACGGACTTGTGGAGGCCATTGAAGATGACAGCCTGAAATTCTGGCTCGGTGTGCAATGGCACCCCGAAGCTTTGGCTGATCCGCCGCACCCGGAATTGTTTCGGGCTTTTGTGGATGTCGCCGCCTCTTAAATACATAACTGTTCGTGGCCTGATGTGTAAAATGGGGGCATATTTTGTGGCGGGGGCAAGATGGCCAGTGTTTACGCGCGGATCAGGTCCATACGGCTAAAAGTAACCGTTCACGGTCATGTCGACGGGCCAGAATTACCGCGGTTTTAACATAGCCCAAAGGGTGGTAATCCCTTGTGGTGCAGGCTTCCAGCCTGCTGCAGTCGCCCCTTCGTGAACGGTTACGGCTAAAATAGGATTTGTTTGGCGCAACCGAGCACTGGCATTGGCAGGGATTTTGAAGTGTTTATAATTGAACTTGGCAGGCGCAGGTAGGCCGCAAATTGGTGCTGTAAAATGCGCGCCTGGATGTGCGGCCGGTGTTTTCCGGTTTTGGAGGCCAGATGGCATCCCGTAGTGAGGCTTGGCTTACAGCCTTAATCAATTCACCAGGGCTTTATGCTGCGGTGGTGGATCATTCTGGTCATATTGCTTTTATCAATTCGGACCTCATGCGCCTTGGTAATCAAGGTGCCAAGTCCCTGGTCGGGCAACCCGCCGTTGGTAATATTCTAACCCCGGACAATCTGGTTAAAGTTATGGCGTTGCTGGAAGATTCGCCAGCCACACTCGATCCTCTGGCGTTTGAGGAAAATATGCAAAACGCACAAGGGGAACAACGGATTATTGCATTTCTGGCATCACGGCACAGCTCCGGCGGCGAGCAGGACACAGTAGCGCTGTTGATCGGTTTTGATGTTACCGGGCGCGCGGAGTTAACCGAGGCCCTGCGCCGCAGCGAATCTCATATTCGTGCCATTGTGGAAACCGCGGTGGACGCCATAATTACCATTGATGACACTGGAACCATTGAATCTTTTAATCCCGCGGCAGAGCATATTTTCGGTTATTCCGCGCCGGAGATTATTGGACGGAAAGTTTCCATACTTATGCCGGAACCCTATGGCCATGAACATCAGCAATATATAGAGAATTATTTACGCACCGGCCATGCCAAAATTATTGGGATCGGTCGGGAAGTCACCGGCTTGCGAAAAGATGGCACCACTTTTCCGATGTACTTGGCCGTCGGAGAACAGAAAACTCACGAAGGCCTCCACTTTACCGGCATTGTCCGCGATATCACCGAGCGCAAACGTATGGAGGCGGAGATACTGCATATTTCCGAGCGCGAGCAGCGCCGAATCGGGCAGGATCTGCATGATGGATTAGGCCAACTTCTAACGGGGGCCGCCATGGTATCCAAAGCGATCTCGCAACGTCTGAAGAAAAAATCCAAAGTACTGGCCCAGGAGGTGGAGAAACTCACTGCACTTATTAACGAGGGTATTGCCCAGAGCCGACAATTAGCACGCGGTTTACACCCGCTCGACAGCCCCGATGACTTACCCAATGCCCTGCAGGAACTGGGGTTTCGTACGGAAAACATTTCCGGAATCGCGTGCCGCATTCGCGCTGAAGCACTGCCCCAATCCTGCAGCCTACTGACTGCTACGCATCTCTACCGCATTGCGCAGGAAGCGGTCCATAATGCCGTGCGCCATGGTGCCGCCGACAATATTGAGGTAAGCTGCCGGACCATGGGGACTGCTGTGCGCCTGACGATCCGTGATAATGGCCAGGGGTTTACTGCCCAACGCGGTGAAGGATTGGGATTGCGCATTATGGATTATCGCGCCCGGGTGATCGGTGGGCACCTGGAAATCCGCAGCAGCCCCGGCTCGGATACTACAGTAATATGTTCCGTCGGTGGACCGGAACCTGGTTTGGAGCACATACCGCATGGCTAATATTAATGTTCGTACGCAGGTAAAACCACAGAAGGATAAACCGCGCATTTTACTGGTGGATGATCATCCCGTAGCGCGGCAGGGAGTGCGTCTGCTTATTGAGGCCGCCGGTGATTTATCAGTATGTGGCGAGGCCCCCGATGCCGATGAGGCCATCACGCTGATTCCCAAACTCAAGCCGGACCTGGTGATTATTGATTTATCGCTGAAGGGCAAGCCGGGATTGGAGTTGATCAAAGACCTGACGGCGCGGTATGAGAAATTGTTGATGCTGGTACTGTCCATGCACGATGAAAACATGTATGCCGAAAGAGCTTTGCGTGCCGGTGCCCGCGGCTACATTATGAAGCAGGAGGCCACAGAAAAAATTCTTCTGGCCATCCGCCGGATTCTGGCCGGAGATATCTATGTCAGTGAGGCCATTGCCGCCAGAGTGCTGCGTCAACTGGCAGTTTCCGGCAATCAGCCCTTGAAATCTTCTTTGGACCTGCTGACAGACCGGGAACTGGAAATTTTTCAATTTCTCGGGCACGGTAAACCCGTTCGTGAAATCGCCAAGATACTGCATTTAAGCACTAAAACCATCGAAGCGCATCGTGAACATATCAAGGAAAAATTGAATCTTGCCAGCAGCAGTGAACTATTGCGCATGGCCATTCAAGTGACCATGGAGGCTGAATAACCCACAATCATGAACACCGCGGACGCCCATGCAGTCCTTCAAGATATCGATACCTTGCCGGGCCGCCGAGCTATCCTTCCAATCAGTCAGGCCGGAATAAACAGACAAGTACGAGCGTTTACCGCATAATGAAGCGCATGGGGCGCGTCGGCGGGGAACATGGGATTGCCGGCCGGGCGGCAACCGGATGATTCATGTAAGGCGGATGAATGTCTGTGAACAAAAAGACCGGCATATTTATCCTTAAACTGGTGGTAATGGTGGCGGTGTTCACATTTGTGGGCATCAAGCTTACTGAAACCTGGCATAAGGTCGGCCGGCACCCGGTACAAATTGATTGGCGTTATTGTGCGCTTATTCCACTGGCGTTTGTGGGTATTATGGCCACCAATTCCATGACGTGGCTGTGGTTGACACGGCGGATGGGGGATCACAGCCCTGTGCTGCCGCTGCTGGGAGCATACACCTTCAGTCAGATCGGCAAATACGCACCAGGCAAGGTGTTGCTGGTGCTGATGCGTCTGGAACGTACCCACCGCGCCGGCATGGCGCGGGAAACGTGCCTCCTTTCCACCCTGTTGGAAAATGCCATGTATACCCTGTCCGGCGGTCTGGTGGGATCCACCGCACTGGTGGTGGCGGCGCGCGATCATCCGCTTTATCTGGTGGGATGCGGCTTGTTGATGGTCGGGCTTTTAGGGGTATTTCACCCGCGTTTTTTTTACTGGCTTATTAACAATGCGTTGCGTTCTCTGGGCAAAGGTGCCATTCCGCCGAGCCGGCGGTTCAAACTCTCACACATGATTTATGCGGTGGTAATGTTTTTGCCGTGCTGGCTGTTCGGCGGTATTGCCTTATGGGCGGCGGTAAGCTGTGTCCATCATGTCAGCATCCTGCATACGGTGGAATTAATCGGCGTTTTTGCGCTTTCGGTCAGTCTGGGGATGTTCAGTCTTTTGCCCGGCGGCCTGGGAGTGCGCGAAGCAGTGCAGGCTCTATTTATTGCACCATTGGTGGGATCGCCGGAGCTGGTGGTAGTGGTGGTGGCTTTGCCGCGAGTATGTCAGATTCTTGTAGAATTGACACTGGCGGTGACCGGCGGGCTGATCAATAGCCGCCTGACGCAAAACTTTTCCCCCACGACGCACGCGATTTCTTCACCGGAGCCGCCTGTGAAACCGTAAGACCACCTGACGAGGAGGCGGTGTATGCAATAATCCGAATTACCGGCCATTATGGAGGATGTGTTTTATACCGGGCTCATCGGCCCTTGCGGCAAATTTTATGCGTAACCGTCTTCGGAACAGCATTGTGAACTACAGAAGCTGTTGGTGACGCAACCAGGAACAGTTCCGTGAATATTAAACCCGGCGATATGGTTACACTGGAACAGATTCTGGTAGTATTGGAATCCATGAAAATGGAAAAGCCGAGGACCGTTAAGTTTGTCCGTACCGTACAAGCCTCCATGGTTACTCCGGGACTGCAAGTCCAATGCAGGCAGGTATAGATTGAATTTCAGTAAATGCCTCCCCAGGCGAGTATATGGGCCACAGGGTCTGGGGCACTTCAAGGAAAGTTGAAGAGTCTGATGCAAACATTTTATTTTAATGAACTGGATTCCACCAATCTCGAAGCCCGGCGGCGATGGCTCACGACAGGTCAATCGCTATCGGCTTGCGCCTTTGCCGTTATCGCCGCCCAACAGTCAGCGGGGATGGGGCGTGCGGGCCGCACCTGGAAAAGTCCCGTCGGCGGCTTATGGCTGAGCGTAGCATGGCCCTTAAAGCAAAACGCGGATATCTACGCCCCGGCACCTCTGGTGGTCGGTTTAGCCGTCGCCGACGCGTTGCGTGCTTGTTGCCATCTATCGTGTGCTATCAAATGGCCTAATGATCTGCTGGTCCAGGGTAAAAAACTGGCGGGGGTGCTGTGCCAATGTGACTGGGGCATAACCAGTCCGGTGCTCATTGCGGGGGTGGGAATCAACGGCAATTTTCCCGCTGTCATATTGGGGGATGATCTGCGACAGCCAGCGACCAGTCTATATGATGAAATCGGGCAATCTGTTGATCTTCAGGCTCTGCAAATATTGCTCATTGAAAATATATGTCAAAATCTGGAATATCTTCAAGCCGGTCGGTTTGGCAGTCATCTGCTGTCCCGCATTCGCCAGTGTCTGGCCTGGCGGAATCAACAGGTGATCCTGGGCTATGATTCCCAAGATCATAGTCTTGAAGGTCAATTGCTGGATGTCAATGAGTCCGGTCACGCGGTGGTTATGACCCGGACCGGTCGGCAGACAGTTTCCAGCGGGGAGCTGCGATTGAGTACGGAAAAGATAGTCAATGAAAGCCATTAGAAAATGTCCCGGCATAACCATCAGGATTCCGCTTTTACTGCCGTAGAAGACGCCATTTTCTTAGGTCCCGATCTGCATACTGTGTCAGGTTCCGGACGTGGGGCGCTGTAAACCAAGAATGCGGTCAATTCTCGCCAGCGTGGTTTCCCGCCCCAGCAGACACAGTGTTTCCAGTAATGGCGGGGAGACCGGCCCGCCGCATACGGCCACGCGCAGCGTCTGCGGAGCAGCCCCGCGTTTTTCGCCCAATTCTATAATTTTTTCAATCACTGGAGCCAATGGCTCCCTGGACCAATCGGTTACCGCCGTCAGCATGTCACGAATCTGGCGCAGTGCGGTCCAGCCGTTACCGGATTCAATATGCTTTTTATATGCGGCCGCGTCCAGTGTTGGCTCTTCAAAAAAAAACCGCGAATTTTCCGCCATATCGGCCAGCGTTCCGGTGCGTTCCTGGTACATCGCCAATAGTTCTCGCTGCTGTGTTTCTGTGGCTTGTTTGAGGGGGTAGTCCGTCACAGCGTTAAACGCCGCCAGATCACGCTGCAAATCATTTATGGAGCGTTGGCGAATATATTCGCCGTTCATCCATAAGAGTTTTTTGCGGTCAAAGCGGCCGCTGGTTTTACCGATGGTTTCCAGCGAAAATAATTGCAGCATTTCATCGCGCGTGAGAATTTCCCGATTTTCTCCCGGCGACCAGCCGATTAAAGCGATAAAATTCAGCAGTGCATCAGATAAATAGCCGCTGCGGCGGAAGTCCTGCACATCAATTTCCGGCAACGCGACATTCAAAGCCGCGCCGATGGCCGCCGCAATGCGCGAATCATCGGCTTTTTTATCCAGAAATTCCTTTAACTGATTGGGAGGAATGCCGGTTTTTTCAGACAGCGTATCGGAATTATTCCCCTGCTTGACCCACGCCGCCGCCGCCGCCCTCGCGGCTTTGGTTTTGTCCCGCTTGGACATTTTGGTGTTATCCATATTAAACACCAGTGGCATGTGGGCATGCGCGGGCGGCTGCCAGCCCAACGCCTTGTACAAGCCCAGATGTTTGGGCGTATTCATCAGATGTTCCTGCGCCCGCAGCACATGCGTAATGCCCATATCATGGTCATCAACCACCACGGCAAAATGATAGGTGGGAAATCCATCAGATTTACGGATGATGATATCATCGTGTTCATCGCCGCCGACGGAAATATCACCGAGAATCAAATCATGAAACGTGATGGTTTCAAAGGGCATTTCAAAGCGCAATACCGTCGGTCCGCTGCCTGGTTCCGCACGCCCCGGCATGTTGCGACGGTAACGAAAAGGTCGCTTCATTTTTTCCGCCGCCAGGCGCATGGTCGCCAATTGCTGTGGTGTTTCATAAGCCTCATACGCGCGGCCATCTTTGACCAGCTGCTCCAGATAGCCGTTGTATAGCTCCAGCCTCATGGACTGGAAATATTCATTTTTGGTTGTGCCGGGCTGTGGGCCGCAATCCCAATCCAGCCCCAGCCATTGCAGATCCGCCAGAATGCCGGCTGCGGATTCCGCCGTGGACCGTACCTGATCGGTATCTTCAATACGCAGGACAAATTGCCCCCCATGCTTGCGGGCAAAAAGCCAGTTGAACAAGGCGGTTCTGGCTCCGCCCACATGTAAAAATCCTGTAGGTGACGGAGCAAATCGTGTTTTGACCATTTTAGAATCCATATTCCTTCCAACGCCGGGTTACGGTTTTTATCGTGGTTTCATCCATTGCAATTTCATCCGGCCAATCGCGAACCGTACCTTCACCGGGCCATTTGCGTGTGGCATCAATGCCCATTTTGCTGCCGGCTCCCATGGCTGGTGCAGCATGATCCAGAATATCCAATGGTCCCTCGGCGATAAACGTGTCGCGGCGCGGATCCACATTGGCTCCCAGATGAAACAGCACATCATTCTGATTGTGCACATCCACATGTTCATCGACCACCACTACTATCTTGGTCCACGCCATCTGTCCGGCCCCCCAGATGGCGTGAATTACTTTGCGGGCATGATAAGCATATTCCTTGCGGATTTTAATAAACGCGCAATTATGAAACGCGCCGAACATCGGCAAATCATAATCCATCACATCCGGCACCATGATTTTAAGCAGCGGCAGAAATACCCGTTCGGTGGCCTTGCCGAGATAATAATCTTCCTGCGGTGGCTTGCCGACAATCGTAGTAGGGTAAATAGGGTTCCGCCGATGGGTAATGGCGGTAATATTAAATACCGGGTATTGATCCGCCAGGGAATAAAACCCGGTGTGATCGCCAAACGGCCCTTCCAGAATCGTCTGATAGGGGGCCACAAATCCTTCGATCACAAATTCACAATTAGCCGGTACTTCCAGTGGCACGGTTTTACATGGCACCAGTTCCAGTCCCCGACCCAGCAGGAAACCCGCGAAAATATGCTCATCGATTCCCGGTGGCAATGGGGCCGTGGCGGCATAGGGCAAAACGCTTTCGCCGCCGAGAGTAATGGCCAGCGGACAGGGCTTGCCAAGTTTGGCCCATGCCCGGAAATGCCGTGCCCCGTCATGGTGCGTATGCCAGTGCATGGCGGTCATTTTTTTATCAAATATCTGCACCCGGTACATACCGAGATTCCGCGCACCGGTTTCCGGATGTTTGGTGATAACCTGTCCTAATGTGATATATTTTCCACCATCTCCGGGCCAGCATTGAATTACCGGCAGACGGGTAATATCAGCATCGTCGGTGTGCACCACTTCCTGGCACAGACCTGGGCCGGAGCGAACTTTCGGTCCGTAGCCGGCGATTTTCAGCAAGTCCAGCCCTTTTTTCATCTTATCCATAAACCGCGCCGGTAACTGCGGTTGTGTTAAATCCGCAATACGCTGCGCCAACGCGTCGAGGCTCTCACATCCCAGGGCCGCATGAATTCGACGATAGGAACCGAACGTGTTGATTACCAATGGATAAGCTGAACCTTTGACATGTTCAAACAACAGTGCCTGATTTACTGCGGCCGTGCCATATTTGGGGGCGGTACCCGCAAACGGAGCCTGGCCGGCCGGATATTCTCCATCGCGCGTTGGGGCCTTACTCACCCGGTCCGCAATTTCCGACACTTCCAGCACCGGATCCACGGTCGCGGAAATTCGCCGCAGTTCCCCCATTTGATCCAGCTGCATCAAAAACTCTTGTAGTGTGTCGCGCGCCATAATCCACCAATGAACCAACCACCGGCCTTTAATGGTAGCTCAAGTTGGCGGCGTTGGAAACGCGCCGGCGAGGCAACATGGCCTGGGGGTGCGGCCATATTTTTTTTGGCGGGGGCGATATTTTGCAGAGTTAACGCGCGGGCCAAGGCCACGCGGTTGAAATGGAATTTGTCGGTACAGGGCTACGAAAAGGATGGAGGGATAAATGAAATGCCCCAAAATATGGATGCACCCATTGCCTGGTTCTCTGACTTTCAAAACTTTTGCTGATATCTATAATGATATAGGTAGAAGTCATTCTGGAGATTCATCATTATGAATCAACAACGACATATATTCCGCCCGATACTTTTCCGCAGCGCCGCAGTGTTGGTTTTATGTACCATGCCATTGTTGGGAGGCTGCCAGCAGGAACTGTTTACCGGACGTGACCAGAATATTCAAGGTAAATCCCAGTATTTCCCGGATCCCCACCCTATTGATCAATCTCAATCTGAAGATGGCGTCGGTGGTGGCGCTATGCCCTACGGCGGACAAAACGGTTTTTAGTATGCGCCGCGTGCTGGTAATGGTTATTATTCAGGAACTCACGCCGAATAACTTCCCAATAATCGTTGCACCGGTTGGTGCGCGGATTCCGGAGCATCATCCGTGATATGGCCACCGGCTTCGCCGGTGGTGGAGTATTCAATGGTAATGCCACTTGGGAAGTTATTACGGTCCCATTCCTTATGCAGCCCCAGCATTGACGTTATTTTGATAGGTATATAGCCTGACGGTTCCTCAGCGCCTAGAATAATATGACTTTGAAGGCTGGGAGGTCGTATTGAGCCTCCGAAGTAAAATCATAAGATGGCGGCGTTATGAATAGATTTTTGTTTCGGTATCAATTCGGATAAACAACGTTTATGATCCAAGGCGAAGGACAATTTGAATGTAAGCAAGCACAGGAATTTCTCAAAATTGTTGAACCATTGGCTCGCGCGGGGAATCTAACCCGGGCGGCGGAATATATAGGCCATTGCTGGTGCGTAAGTACCATCTGCAGCTTTTTGCGGCATTCCGATTTGAATGTGCGGAGTGCCGCCGCCATGGCGTTAACGTTAATGGGTGACAAAACCGCCATTGCGCCGCTGGTCACGGCTTTGCATGATGTTAATCCACGGGTCAATGAGCTGGCCGATCAGGCATTATGGGCGATTTGGTTTCGTTGTGGCAACCCACGCGGTTGTGCTTATCTCAAATGTGGTACGCATCATCTGAAACATGGCAATATGGCCACAGCCATTGAAAAGTTTACACTGGCTGTGGCCGCTGATCCGGACTTCGCCGAAGCTTATAATCAACGCGCTATCGCCTATTACCTTTCCGAACAGTACGCCGAAGCCCTGATTGATTGCCGTTATACTCTGGCGAAAATGCCGCCACACTTTGGGGCGATGGCAGGTATGGGGCATTGTTACGCCCAACTGGGCAATTTGTCTGAAGCCCAACACTGTTATCATCAGGCACTGGCCATTAATCCTTGCATGGAGGGCCTTGCCCTCTCTTTGGCGAAAATTCAGGAAATTATCGGCAAACCGGCTGCTTAATTGTTGATTGCCGCATACGTATACCAACTGGTTAAACCGTGTGACCGTGAACGGGTAACCGTTCATGGTCATGTCGACTAGCTTAACTTCCCGTTGGTTTTGCAAAAAAGCCCGAAAAAACGCGGTTTTGAGGTAAAATGTAGCAAGTACTATTATGGTTTAATATTTTATTGGTATGCTTAATTTAACATGATGTGTGGTGTACTATGTAGCTCGTATGTTTATGCAGAAGACCATCTGTAAACACGGCAAGGCTACCTACTGCTCTTTTCTGGTGCGACAATCCTTCCGCACCCCACAGGGGCCGCGATCACGCACCATTTGTAATGTCA
>JAMDCX010000006.1 GCA_023489375.1 Planctomycetota bacterium | reverse complement strand
AGAAAACTTCAAGTCGGCCCGCCTTGGCCAACTTACCATTCTGCCCCAGAAAAACCTTTCCGTCTTTTTCGCCTCCTTTCTCTAATATCCATGCTGACGGCGAGCATGTTTACTGCGGCATTGTCCGCGAGAAAAACGCCAAATTGTTCTCAACAAGCCTCGGAAATCTTTCCGATTCATCAATACTGATTTAAGCATAGACCTTGTTTACAAGCTTTACAAGTGTCAAAATTGGAAAGGTGACTTCCGTTTTAGGATCAAATATTCATAATAATGTACTATTCAAGAGTCAATAACCATAAATAAATGTGTCATCTGGAGTTCCTGAGGCTTAATAGCCACAAAAAACAGGACTTGCTCAATGTTAATGTGTCGTTTCCATTCTGATTTCGCCACATTTACCCGTGAACAGTTATGTATCAAGCGGCGTTGCTTTCTTACTAGAAAAATCTCGCGCCTCCGGCACAATATATTTCTGAACACCATGATGTTGTTCAATATTTATGCAGTACTGGATGTGTTTTTGACCGGGTGCGGTCATTTTTCTGGCAAAAGCCCCACGTCCGTCACTTGTTTGCATATTAGAGAAATATCCCAGTGCACTATGATCGCGGGCGTCTCGACCGCCGGTACTCCCCAGGGAACCGTTGGTAAAGTATTGCCAATGGATGATCTGGAGACAGATATTTATTTGAATACCACAATTTCTGGCCGCGCCCTTTTTGACCTGATCGGTGTTAACCTGTTGGCGTCTGGTTCCAGCTATGCCGGATCAGGAGCATTATACTGATTTTATTTTAGAAGAATGGATTTGCTTTTTTGGGGAAGGGGAATACATTGTGTTCTATGGATACGTGAACGTTATAGAATTAAAAGGATACGGTAATGAGCAAATATACGCGGCGTAGATGGATTTCCACAACTGCTCTGGCGGGTTTGGCTATTACCACCATCGAGCGTTCCAGCGCCGCCACACTCACCACTGATGCAATTCAATATCACGTCGCCATCACTGGCAGCGACTCTAATCCCGGAACGAGGCAGGCACCATTCAGAACCATCCAGCACGCGGCCGAAGTGTCGCAACCGGGAGATACCATCACCGTTCATGCGGGAGTATATCGCGAGCGTATTGAGCCGCCGCGTGGTGGCACCTCGGAAGTGAAGCGGATTACCTATCAAGCCGCGCCGGGAGAGAAAGTTATTATCACCGGCTCCGAGCTCATTAAGGGATGGCGAAAAGTGGTGCACGATACGTGGAAGGTGACGATTCCGAACCGCTATTTTGGTACATTCAATCCATACGCCGATCTCATCCATGGCGACTGGTTTGAACCCAATGGCCGGCTGCATCACACCGGATGCGTCTATCTCAATGGCCACTGGTTGTCCGAGGCGGCTCATTTGAAGGAGGTCTTCGAGCCGGCGGGTAATACGCCGCTTTGGTTCGCCATAGTCAATGGCGTAGCAGAAAAACAAAAGTCAGAGGAACAGTTCTCGGATCAACCACCACGGTGGTTCGCCAGAATGAGTGGGCCATATCTGCTGAACCTGGCGTGGTTTCGTGTCGGGGCGACAACGGTTAACGCCAGTCAATTTGTGGAAAAACGTGGCACACAATTGGCCGCATGCTCCGAAGGCGGCCAATGCGTCGGTTTTATTCACAACAACGACTCTCTGCTCTACACGGCTGTAAATTTCGGAAACGGAACGACAAGCGTTGAATTCTGTGCGGCGGCCGCACCAGGCACTGGTGGTAACATCGAACTACATTTGGACAATGCTGATGGCAAACTGCTGGGAGTTTGTGCAGTGCCTGTCACGGGTGGCTGGCAGAAGTGGCGGACGTTTACGGCGAAAATTACACCGTTACGCGGTGTGAAAAATCTATGTCTGGTTTTCAAACCGTCCCCACCTTCCAGATCGACGACGGACGACACCGCGATTTACGCGCAATTTCCAGGTGTCAATCCGAACCAGGCCGAGGTGGAGATCAATGTCCGGCGAACCGTTTTCACGCCGCGGAAGACGGGCATTAACTACCTCACTGTGCGCGGGTTTGATATGCGCCATGGTGCCACGCAGTGGGCGCCGCCTACTGCGGGACAGATCGGCATTGTTTCCGCCTATTGGTGCAAAGGTTGGATAATAGAGAACAATAAAATCAGCTATTCCCGATGTTGCGGTATCGCCTTGGGCAAATACAGCGATGAATATGATAATACCGCTGCTGATTCCGCCGATGGTTATGTCGACACCATTCTTCGCGCGCTGGCGAATGGCTGGAACAAGGCAACCGTGGGCAGTCACCTCGTCCGCTACAATCAAATTTCGAATTGCGGGCAGACCGGCATCGTCGGCAGCATGGGCTGCGCATTTAGCACCATTACCGGCAATGACATTCATGACATTCATGTTCACCAGATTTTCGGTGGTGCGGAAATGGCTGGTATCAAGTTCCACGGTGCCATTGATGTCGTCATCAGCCACAATCACATTTATCGCTGCGGCCAGGTGGCCGGCATCTGGCTGGACTGGATGGGACAGGGCGCCCAGGTGATGGATAACCTGATGCACGACAACACGCAGGATATGTTTTTTGAAATGCAGCATGGACCAATCCTGGTCGCCAACAATCTGTTGCTCTCCAGTCATGCGGTGAGTTTGAATTCCCAGGGTATCGCTTTCGCCCAGAATCTCATGACCGGATCGATAGCAAACGATCGTGGCGATACGCGCATCACGCCTTTTCAAAAATGCCATTCGACGGCTATCGCCGGCATGTATCCGGCCAGCCAGGGTGACAGCGGTGATGACCGTTTTTACAACAATCTGCTCGTCGGACCCTGCAGTCTTAAGGTAATGGATAACACCGCTCTTCGATGCTTCGCCAGCGGTAACGTATTCACCCAGGGCGCGCAGGCTTCGGCGTTTGACACCCGGGCACTGGTCGTGGCGGATTTCAATATGGCCATAAAGTTGACGGAAAAACCCGACGGCTGGTATCTGACGATCGCGGAGGACTTGTCCTGGCGTCGTGCCGTGAAGCGTCAACTGGTGACTACAGTTTTGCTGGGCAAAGCGAAGATTTCCCACTGTGCTTATGAAAACCCTGATGGCTCGCCGCTGACTCTTCGGACGGACTATTTTGGCAAATCGTATGACAAAATGAATCCATTTCCCGGCCCATTTGAGATTTCCAGCGGGGGAATCCATATATTCAAAGTTTGGCCGGTCGAATTGCCGTTGGCCTCCACGCCTTAAATCCGCGAGATACTATGGCCGGACTGAACGTCTGTATGAAAAGACCTCATAAGCGTTCACAGGCCAATAAGCGAAAAAAATGTGGATTCTGAAGTTCATGAGATGTAAAACCACGAAAAACAGTACCCACCTGGTGAAAAGTCACATTTTGATGCAGGTTACGTTTCTCCTGTCTGTAAACGGTTACCAGTTTACAGTTACAGGCACGGCTTTGCCTGTTGATTATTATTTTTCACAACCGAGGAAATGGAGGACCACAGAGTTTTAGAGTAGTGTTTATCAGTCCTCCGTTGATTTCCGTCACCTCTGGTGTTCATCTGTTGTTATTTGTTGCTCGTTGCTCGTCGTGTCGTTGTGATGAAACAATGCGATGACGCGATGGGGTAATTTACCACGACGGCACAAAAGCACTTCACAAAATGACCAAGGGGTGGCTGATATTTGTGACCATGTCGTGCAAGGCTATCATTTTCAGGAAGGGTATGGCCACAAATTTTAAAGTCAAGTGGTTTCATGTGCCGACATACTCCATAGACAAAGAGTTTCGGAGGAAGAGGGACCGGCCCTCAAAATACAGGTACTGCTAAAAATGCCATGGGGGGCGGAGTTAGTGGCAGGCGTACCACCATATATGTGAGTCCCGATATGTGAGTCCCGCCCGTAGATGGCCCCGGCGTTCCGGAAATTTTGGGAATTTGACTTGCTTGGATGATCTGTCTGGTATATAATTACTGACACTGAGGAACAGACCGAGCAACTCCGGCCATTTGCCACAGCATAAGGAGCTTGCCATGGTAAACCAGGAATTCAAAACGGCGAGCGGCAAGGTGGAACCGATTCATCCTGTGGAAGATCTGAACCGGCTTGAACATTCGGAGGCACGCCGTGCGCGCAGCGTTGCCGGACAAGGACGCATTTTGGCCTGTCCGGTTTCGTTTGTCGCGGACACCGGCGGTCTGCGGAAAAAGTTCAGCCAGAGTATTCCAATGGCTGGCCCGAAGAAAGGTGAACCAACCTCGTGCCCGTCGGAAGTATTTCTGGGATGATGCAAGTGCCATATAAATAGTGCACTTGAGGCTTTTCTGGTGTAGCAGAGGATTTATCATCCTGTCGATAATATCCTGCTGTCATATTATTTTTATGATAACTGTTCATAGTTTCATCCCGCGAAAAATTAAAGTAACCGTTCACGGACAGATATATGGACTATGGTTGCCGTTACGCGGTTATAATTAAATCTGCTGTAACCGTTCACGGGCTATAAATTGCGAAATATCAAAGAAATAATGTGATAACTGGAGTTCAAGAGGT
>JAMDCX010000109.1 GCA_023489375.1 Planctomycetota bacterium | reverse complement strand
CGTCATGTCGTTGAGTCGTTGTGGTGAATGCCCCGTCGTAACATCGTCGGAATGTTATTGAGCAGATTTAATTATAACCGCGTAACGGTAACCATAGTTCATATATCTGTCCGTGAATGGTTACGATTAACGGTTGGGGCCGAGCAAAAATAACTTCGCACTTTCCGGCAGGTTCTTTTGGCCGCGGGCTTCGTTGTTCGCTGCTTACAGACCCGCGGGCGGGGTCGGCGCGTCGCTCACGCCTCGTCGGCGGCCAAAACTCCCGCGCCGTAAAATATGAATTTATTTTTGCGCGGCCCCTTACCAATACTTATAGACGAAAGCGGGTGATCCACGGTACACTGGTGCTTTAGGCTGGTCTGGATCAGTCTATGTTTCCGGTCGGATTTGGAAGTTGTCATGTTGTTGACCTTACTGCGGGCAAAAATTCATGGCGCGGTGATTACTCAAGCCAATCGTAATTATGTCGGCAGCATCACCATCGATCGTGATCTGCTGCGTCTAAGTGGACTATTACCCAATGAGCGCGTATTAGTGGCGGATATCCATAATGGGGCGCGTTTTGAAACATATATTCTGGCCGGTAAGGCGGGAACCGGGGTTATTGGCATCAATGGCGCTGCGGCGCATCTGGTTAAACCGGGCGAACCGATCATCATTATGGCTTTTGCGGAATTTACGGCGGAAGAGGCGGCCCGACACGAAGCACGGGTATTGATTTTGGATTCCGCCAATAAACCTGTCAAAAATTTCACCATTGCCAGCCGATGGGATGCGTAATGGCGGAAGTATTATAAGCTTACCGGAAGTCCCGGCAAGAACGGATTGTCGTGACCATCCTCAATGGAGTGCATAATGCCCAAAAGTGTGAAACAGGATGTAAAACGGGGTCCATGGCGGTACATGGGCTGGGTAATCGCCGCCATGGTGCTGTTGATTCCGCAGCTTGGCGGGTGCACAGCGGTACCGGCATGGCTGGTCAACGACCAACCGTCCTGGCGCACACAATATGCTCTGGCGCATGTAGCGCCCGCGGTGGTGCGGATCAATGTGGTGATGCGTGATTTTCGTAACGGAGTGCCGCAAAATTTCCGCGCCATCGGCAGTGGAGTTATTATAGATAAACAGGGGCGGGTGCTGACCAATTTTCATGTTGCCGGGCGGGCCAGGCGCATAGAGATTATTCTGCCGGATCAGGAACGCGTGCGGGCGACGCTTATCGGGTCGGATCACTGGACGGATTTAGCTCTGGTACAAATGGATATGGCGCAGATAAAAGCTCGTCATTTGCATTTCCAATGGGCCACACTGGGCAATTCCCGGCATGTGCACCTTGGCGAACCGGTGCTGGCCATTGGCACGCCTTACGGTCTTTCCCGAACGGTAACCGGAGGTATTATTTCCAATACCGACCGCTTCTTTAACGCCACGACCATCGATGGGTATGAAACCGGATGGTTTAACAACTGGCTGCAAACCGATGCCGCCATTAATCCCGGCAATTCCGGAGGACCGCTGATTAACTTGCGCGGTTACGTCATTGGTATCAATACCCGCGGCGATCCCGAAGCCAATAATCTCGGATTTGCCATACCCATTAATGTGGCGCGCCGGGTGATTCCGTCGTTGTTAAAGTACGGTAAAGTAGCGCGCAGTTACACCGGTCTGGAACTTGAGCCGATGCTGGGGTTAAGCCGCTTTTATCATCTGCCGCCGGAGAAGGGGGTATTGATTCGCTCGGTGGATCATGATTCACCGGCCTCCGCCGCAGGCATACGGGCGCTGGATGTTCTGTTGTCTGTAAATGGACAGGCCACGAATGGCCGCTTTCCGGAACAAATTTCCGCGGTGCGGCGCTATATCGCCGACCAACCGATCGGCTCGAAGTTAACCGTGGTACTGGAACGCATGCGCAACGGCTCGGCTGTCGAGCGGATCACACGGTACATCGTGACGCAGCGGCTGGAAAGCGTCATTTCGCCGCAGCATCAAATTAAGCCCTGGGGAATTGTCGTGCGTAATCTTACCAGCGCCTATCTGCGACAACAGCAGATGAAGATGATGCGCGGAGTGCTGGTTACCAGTGTGCAAAGCGGCTCCATTGCCGATAATGCCGGTATGGAAGATGGCGACATTATCCGTAAAGTGGGTGCTACTGGAATTATCGACAGTATGCAACTCAAAGCTGTGGCCCGTGGCATGGCTAAATCAAAAAAGCCCTATGCGGTGGTAGTCCGGCGGGGCCGCACGGAACGGATATTGGTTTTTACTCCGGGCAGTGGAAGCTGAAAGCTATCAATAGTCGTGGATAAATATCAGGAAAATATTTTTTAGCAGGATATAAAAATGAATTATTATGCCCGGTTCATGCGGATTTTGGCGGTAACAGGCGTTCCTCTGGGAATATGGGCGGTCTGTGCTTCCGCTATGGCGGCCCCGCGCCTGCCAACATTGATTCCGGAAATAGCCCGCAGTATTGTCATTGTGCAATACACGGCGGAAAATGAATTTCATAAAACCAACAAGGTCAGCGGGCAGGGTTTGGTGCTTAATAAGCGCGGAGTGGTGCTGGTATCCTCCGATCTGATTCCGCAGGATATTCCACTGGCTTATATTCACCATCTGATAATCCGCGTAGCCGCGGGGGACATGCCCAAGATTCCCGCACAGTACCTGGGACGTACGGTGGATGGGTTATTCTGTTACGTCCGGGCTTTGAAACCTCTGGCCGCGCCACCGCTGAATATTTCAGCCACCGCGAAACCTTATCTGGCGCAGCGTGTTTTTTCCGTGGGACGTCTGGGCAAGGATCAGGCGTATGCGGCCTTTGTGGGCGTAAACCGGATCAAAGCGATGATTCCGCTGGTGCATACCCTCCTGGCCACTGAATCTTTTGGTCTCACCGATGCCAACAGTCCGGTATTTGCTTACCGAACCGGAAAATTCGTGGGCATAACCGTTCCCAATCCCGGCGATGGGATGATTTTGACCCTCTTAGGTCGCTCCGTTCCCGTCACGCTGCGGGATAATCAACAGGTTGGTATGTTCGTCGCGTACCGGTCGTTCGCCGACGATTTAGCGCATATTCCAACGCATCGCTTTGTGGTGAAAATTCCATGGCTGGGCACACTGGACAGCACCGGGCTGCGCCCAGCAGTGCGAAAATTATATAATATCAAACAACCCTCCGGTTTAATGGTCGGACAGGTTATACCGTCAATGCCCGCGGCCAGAGGCGGCTTAAAATCACGCGATATTATTCTCACGGTTAATGGCCGGCCCTTTGCCCATACTCCCGTGCCCGTACTGATGGTGCAGCGTTTTGAACACGTCATGCAGACTTTTAAACCGGGAGAAATTATAAAATTTGGTATTCTCCGCAACGGCAAACCGAAAATCATTACCATCAAAGTTGGATCGGCTCCCATTCCGCCCTCCCGGTTGCCGCGCTATTATGATCGTAAAATCGGTTTGGTGGTTCATGATCTGGCGTTCATTGACACGTATTCCCGCAAATTGCCGCTCACTCAGAAGGGTGTTTATGTGGTGCTGGTGCATAACGGCAAACCGGCGTCGCTGGGTACCACGCCTGTGCAGCCCGGTTACATTATCACCCGTGTGGACAATCATCGCATTGCCAATGTCGTGGCATTCAAAAAGCTGGTTACCAAAGCGGAAAATACACCCGGTAAATCCGAGCTGGTATTTGAAGTCATCAAAGGCAATGGCCGCACCGCGGCTTGCCATGTAAGTTTAAATTGATTTCAAATTTCTTCCGCCAGAATGCTGGAAAGCTGCTGGGATACTTCTCCGATTTGCTCCGCCGAGAGGTGCGGGTTCAGCACCACGACCGCGCCGCCACCACGCTGTATCATGTTCCAGACCTCTGGCAAAGGTGTAAGGTTCCCGAATTTATCCCGCAGTATTTCAGGCATGGCGGATGTTCCCTCATATTTCAACAGCCGCTTACGCATCAATAACAGCGCCAGTACAAAGCGGAACCGCAAATCCATAATCTCTTCCCGATCCGCCAGGCGGTTGAATAAGTCCAGTAAAACCGAATCATCCACGAAAACCTTGGGTTTTTTGGGAGATTCCGGCACAATGGTTTTCCAGAATGAAAACATTTCCGCCGGAGCTGCCGGGCGTTTGCCGCCGCGCCAGCATTCCGGGCAGAAATTCAGGCGTTGCCAGGCACCCGCGGACGTTTTCACTTCCCCGGAAGGTTGCGGCACCGATCGCACTTCCACTAATGTCGCCCAGCAGGGTGCGCCTGGCGGAAGTTCTACAGAACAGCCGGCGCATTGTCCCCCAACCTGGCCGACATCCCAACTCTGATTTTGCAGTAACAGTGTAGCCATATCGACTATGGTACGGGTTTCAAGGCTTTTCTCAAGTTTTTTTCGGAATAAACCAAACCATGTTTCCCGGATACGGCCCGGTTTACTGGGTAATAGTGCGTATAATTGGGCGTAAAATGACTATGGGTGTGCATGGTTGCGGAATATTACTAGTAGAATGATTCTATAATAACATTGCAATAATAGATTTGCCAGCGTATACTGCACCATGTCCAAGAAAGGAAGGTGCCGTATGCCATTTATATCCCGCCGGGCTGCACTGACGCTGGAACCGG
>JAMDCX010000053.1 GCA_023489375.1 Planctomycetota bacterium | reverse complement strand
ATAGCGGGTTGTCGGGTTATGCGGTAGAGTTTCAGGGCATCAATGATGGCCGGACCATTGGAGCAGGTATTTTTGGATTTTTTTGCCTGTTCATGCCAGAATATGCCGCCGCCGAGCGCGGAGGATTCTCCACTTAATATGAACTTGAAATCACGCCGGGCGATGGCCAGGTATTGCCGTTTGTCTGTTGCGGCATAGGCGCGTAAAAATCCCCATGTCATCCAGCCGTTGTCATCATAATATCGATCCAGCGGCCCCTTGCCGGGCAGGACATCAAACCCGCCGATGCCATGGCCCACCCGCCAGTATGGTTTCAGTGTTCCGACAAACTTATGCAATATCCCGGCGTAGGCCGCATGATATTGTGTCGCCTCCGCGAGCATTAATAGTTCCATGGATTGGGACCAGGCGATGGCGGGATGCTTTCCGGCACAGTAACTTTTAGTCTTTAGCGACAGCACCGCCTTTTCAGAGAGATAAATCATCTTTGGCCTTTGAAATACCGTCAGCGTATTGCGCAGCACCGTTCGGCCCCAGGAAAAATATACTGACGCCGGGGGAGATGCTATACGACGATTGGCAGCCATGGCCTGATGGGGATAAAACATGGAGGCGGCGAGGCACACGACGCCTACTACAAACCTGGAAAACCATGTATCGATCCTGGTTGAAGCAACAGCCGTACTAATGTCGGATTTTACTGTTCGTTGCATCCTTAAGATTTCCCAAACCGTCCGCATCTATTTCAGCGGAGTATAGCCGTATTGCCGTGTGGCATGTCACAAGTTTGTTACCTTGCCCCCAATAAGGTGGATTATATTTTGGTCATTCTCGTCGTGGTTAACCAATCAACAAGAAGACCACTAAATCGGAGATTGGCCGGAAAATATGATAAATCTTTTTGCCATAATGATTAAATTAATTTTCGACTTCCCAGCACTGAAAACAGACCACCTCAAAAATCAAGGAAATTTGCATCATCCACATGAGAATACTTTACATCGACAAACTACCCTGTACGCACATTATATGCAGTACCATTAGGGATTTTCTAACTCGATAATGACATTTTCGTGCCTGAACTCCGGATTAGACATTAGCGCCATCAGGATCAGATACGGCCTTCGTCGAGCGATCATATTGAACTGGTCGGCGTAACGGTCGTGCGCGTTATTTTTACGCGTCCAGCGGCGAGGCCTGTCCGACCGTGCGCTGCGTGATCGTGCGGATGCGGTTGATCGCGGTCAGATAAGCCTTGGCCGAGGCTTCCAGAATATCCGTGCTGAAGCCGCGACCGCGGACTTTATGATTATGGTGCGTGAGTTCAACCGTAACTTCACCCTGCGCCTCGCGTCCGCCGGTAATGCTGCGCACCTGGAATGAGTCCAACTGCGCACTGATTCTGGTCAAGCGCTGAATGGCGGCGAACATGGCATCCACCGGCCCATCTCCGATGGCGGCATCGGTGATCTCCACACCGGTGCTGTCCAACAGTGTCACCGTCGCGGTGGCGACACCATAGGTACCGGCCATCACCTGGAGATTTTTGAGTTGAAATAACTGCCGATCCGTCTTGAGTTGTTCATCCATGAGCGCTTCGAGGTCTTCATCATAGATTTCTTTTTTCTTATCGCCGAGCGCCTTAAAAGCCTCAAAGGCGCGATCCAGCATGGCCTCATCAAGGTGATGCCCTAATTCCTCCAACCGCTGACGAAAGGCGTGGCGACCACTGTGTTTTCCGAGCACCAGTTTATTCTGTACCCAGCCCACATCTTCCGGAACTATGATTTCGTAAGTGCTGCGTTCCTTGAGTATCCCATCCTGATGAATACCCGCCTCATGAGCAAAGGCATTTTCTCCCACAATAGCCTTGTTGCGCTGCACATGCAGGCCGGTCAACGTACTGACCAGGCGCGAACAGGGTACCAGACGGCGGGAGTTAATGCGCGTGCTGAAGGGAAACTGATCCGGCCGCGTGCGCATGGCCATGACGATCTCTTCCAACGCGGCGTTGCCCGCCCGTTCTCCGATGCCATTAATGGTACATTCAACCTGGCGTGCTCCGCCCAGGACGGCGGAGAGAGAATTGGCCACCGCCAAGCCCAGATCATTATGGCAATGGGAACTGAAAATAACATTCTTGGCACCCGGTACATGCTGGAGCAGATATTCAAACATGGCCCGATATTCACTGGGTGTCGCATTCCCCACCGTGTCTGGACAGTTGATGGTGGTGGCGCCTGCCTCAATGGCGGCATGAACCACTTCCGCCAGATAATCCAACTCCGTCCGACTGGCATCTTCCGGAGAGAATTCCACATCCGCGACATATTCTCTGGCCAATTTCACATTTTCTACAGTCAGCCGGATAATTTCCTCTTTGGCCTTCTTAAGTTTGAACTCACGGTGAATCTTGCTGGTAGCGAGGAAAATGTGAATCCGCCCCCGGGCGGCTTTACCCACGGCCTCGCCGGCGCGGCGCACGTCACGCTCGGTGCAGCGCGCCAAACCCGCAACCGTGGAGTTGGTGATCTCCGCGGCTACAGCGTGAACCGCTTCAAAATCACCCGGGCTGGTAATGGGAAAGCCCGCCTCAATAATATCCACTCCCAAATTTTCCAGGGCATGGGCGATTTCCAGTTTCTCTGGAAGATTTAATGACGCCCCCGGCGATTGCTCGCCGTCACGCAGCGTGGTGTCAAAAATCATCACACGCGGATACGCAGGCGTGTCACGGGATGAATTGTATTGAGTGTCGGGTGTGTCCATGAATAGTTCTCCTGAAAAATAAGTTTACCATGATGCCATAAAAAAACCCCGCGAGCGGCGCTCACAGGGTTTTCCAAATTTTCCATGTAAAAAACAACCCTAGGAGCGACCGGTATATCCTCCGCTTAGTGCCAGAACCAACAGGTTATTTATATTCACTACCATATTAAAACTCTTTAGAGCTTCTCATAACAAATTATCTTATAACCGGTACTGCGGTAAATGTCAATAGTGATTCCGATGCGATATCGGATAATTAAGTCTTGGGCCAACCTGTATGGTCAACAGTCATGATTTTATTGTAACCGTTCACGGGGCCATAATCGTGATAAATCATAATGCAAGTGAGTTATAAACAATGAGTAATGAGTAGTATTTAGTATTTAGTATATAGGACAAGAGACGAGGAAAATGCGAGCCAGTGGGTTTATCCCACTGGAAAAAGTTGGCCGGCACATTTATGTGCCGCTGTGGGATAATAATCAATGAACAACGAACAAAAAACCATTGCTACTCCGACGCTTTTAAGTGGAGCGCAACGCAACGTCTCATTAATGCCGCCAGGCCGTCTCATTACTCATTGCATCGCGGCCGCAGGGCGGGCGATATTGGTGGCGGGCCGTAAACAGTTACAATATTTTGAACCCCAAATTTTTCATCCGCCCAGCCACAGTCTTCACAACTCCCTCGCCATGAGAGCGCATCGACGGCGGCAGGTGTTCAAAACCGTGGTTAAAAGTTAAAAAAGGGGTTGGATATTTTTTCCGCGCCTATTGTAGTCGGTGGTCCGTGGCCCGGACGGACGTCGGTTGTATCGGGCAGCTCCGCCACACGCAGCAGCGATTGCCGCATATCGTCCGGATTGGAATCGGGCAAGTCCGTTCGGCCAACGGTTCCGGCAAACAGCAGGTCCCCGGATATCAACAACGATTCCGCGGGGCAATACAATACCACATGCCCCGGAGAATGCCCCGGTGTAAACATAACTGTAAATTCCAGGTTTCCAATGTGTACCATCTGGCCATCTTCCAGATATCCATCCGCTTTTCGCGGCGGAATTTTATAAGGCAGCTGGAAAAACAGGCTGCCGGGGGTCAAAAGTTGGGGTTCGTCCAGATGGTGAATAAGAATTTGTGCCTGTGGATACTGATCCGTGACGACTTTATGATCACTGATGTGATCCCAATGGCCATGGGTTAATAGCAGATATTGGATGGTCCAGTTATTGTGTTTAGCCACGTTCATCAAGGGAGCGGTCGTATTGTGCGGCGCGTCAATAAGAGCCGCCATTCCCGTGGTTTCATCAACAATCAGGTAGGCGTTGGTTACCGCAAGTCCACCGGTATTGGTATGTATTTTCATTATTTAATAATACGCTGATGATTGTCGTTCGGCCACCATTCGTGTCCGACACAGTAACCTTTCAGGTGCGGCCATATTTTCTGGCGGGGATGAGATTTCCAGGTTAACGCGCGGCCAAGGCCACACGACTGACATGGGAATTGGCGGTGCCGGGCTGCGAAAATAATGGTGAGATAAAGAATTGCCAAAAAAAATGTGGTTACACCCACCGCCGTTGCGATAGCCTTCGGGAGGCCGCATAGATAAAATAAATACCAGTATTCGGCGTTACTATTCACAGGAGTGTACAAATGGAAAGGCTGGGTTATGGCCGGTAAATCAGGGAAATTTTATGGACTTGCGATGGCGATCATGCTGGCCTCTTTAAGCCAGCACTGTGGCAATCCGAGCTGCGCGGCTGCAGTACCCGTGCCGCCGGGATTGACCCCGAAAAAAGATACGCGTCTTCCTATACCTCCGTCCGCCGATCAGGCGGAGGCACGACGGAAGATTCAGCAGTTATTTACACGAAAATATCATGCCCTGAATAACACCACCATCGGGCCATTTATTCAGACGCTGTGGAGTAAATTTGACAATGTCCAGCAATATCCGGTGCGCTGTTACGTCGCCATGCAGCTGCAACTTACGTTAACTACCCGCACCACCGCCGCGTATATGGCCAGACTGGCGGCGCAGTATTTGGATGCCCATTACCGTGTTAACGGGTATGCCCTGCTGGTAAAGTCCGCACAAGTCATGATTCATAATATGAATGTGACCCGCTGGCAGGAGCAGGAATTGGAACAATCCACGCTTTACGCGGCTAAAGCGGCGATGAAGGAGCAGCATTATCATTCTGCGGCGCAACTGGCGGATATTTCCGGTCTCGCCGCGCAAAGAATCGCGGATCATCCGGGCTTTATCGCCGCCGGAAAAGTTTTTCGCATGGCGCATGGTTTGGCGCAATTGCAGAAGCAATACCAACAGGCGCTGACGACACTGCGTGCCAATCCCGCCAACAGCCGCGCCAATCAAACGGTGGGCTTGTATCTGCTGGCCAACGGGGAAAAAGGAGATAAAGTGGGTCCCTATCTGGCTCGAAGTAATAATGACACCTTGGCAAAACTCGGCAAATTGTTAACCAAAAACTTTAATGCTCTTCCCTGCGCCACCCGTTTTCAAATGGGAGACTTGTTCTGGAAGTTGCGTAGAAAATGTTCCAATTATGCCCTGGCCGACGCATTGCTCAAGCAGGGTGAATTTGATTACGACAGCGGCACGTATGGCGCGGGGACCAGCACCCTGACTCTGCTGGCACAAGGACACTATCATCAGACGGTGGATTTACTTCAGCTCGCCATCCGTGGCGACCGTCGACTGCTGCGCCATGGCTATACCTGGTTTCGCAATAATGTGGTGACTTGGAAGGCCGCACTGGCGCAGCTTATCAGGCAACGTCGACGTTATCAGATCGCCATGGCACAGATGACGGAGGGCCGCGCTAATCCCAAAGCCAATCAAGTCCTTGGAGAATTTTATTGTCTGGTGGAGGGCCGCTGGAAAAAAATCGGCTTGTCCTTTTTAGTGCACAGCGCCTCACCAGCTCTGGCGAAAGCGGCGCGTCTGGACCGGGCCGCACCCACCACGCCCCTGGGCTGTAAGGCCGTGGGGGACGCCTGGTGGCGACTCGCACAGCAACATGAGAGTTTGGAAAGGTACAATCTGCTCAAACGTGCGGCGTATTGGTACACATTGGCTAAACCGAAGTTGCCGACGGCAGATCGCGCCACCATTCTTTTTCGTATTCTACGCTACAAACCGGGGAGTTTCTGATAACAATTCTCACGATCGGGGCACCCGAAAAAGCTATTAAGGAAAAGAGGTCACCATTCACGCAGGAGCGTCATCAAGGAATTTTCGGTCACACTGGTGGTGAGTTATTGTCCCGCGCGTAAAAGAACACGGGCCGGTTTTGCAACCGGCCCGTTTGCCTGTGGTTCTTTAGCGTAATCCGCCACATTATATGGCTGGATCATGCGCTCATCGATGGCGAACACGCTTCGCCTTTAATATAGGCCGTACAACAATGAAGTTACACGGCAACCAAGCGCCCAGAAAATGTAACGCTCGGAAAAAACGGACGCCTCAGCGTCCGCTCTTCTGCGCTTGGAAACAATCGCGGCAATATACCGGACGATTTCCAGAGGGTTTGAAAGGAACTTCCGTCGGTTGTCCGCACGACGCGCAGGTCGCAGGGTACATTTGACGGGGTCCGGAGGAAGAACCACCACGGCCACCACCCCCGGAACGAGAAGAGAAACTACGGCTTCCGCCGCGACCGCCCGAATCACCCTGTTGGGCTTTCCGCGCATCGCGACAGGTTTTGCAGCGTTTGGGTTCATTTGTAAATCCACGTTCGGCGAACCGCTGTTGTTCATCCGCAGTGAACGTGAATTCCGCGCCACAGTCGACGCATGTGATAACTTTGTCTTCATAAGACATACGAGTGCTCCCTGGGTATACCAGAACTGGAGGAATAGAGTAACTAGCGATGGGCGGTGCGGGAATGGCTTCAGCCAACCTCGAACTCGGGCGCTACTGCCCACAGGCTCTTTTATAATAACACCTCAATTTAGAATTGCAAGCGTTCTTTTATATTTTGCATTCAAGGGGATGCGGCCGGGGTGCGGCCGTATTTTGGGGCCAAAGCCAAAAGTATTCTGGGATCGCGGGTGTCTCGCCCGCCGTCGTCCTCAAGGGGTTGTTGACTTAGCAGTACCATGGATGCGTTGTAGACAGTTATTGTTTTGAATGACATATATTCAACGCGGCTTCTAATGATACAAGGGGAGACGTGGAATATGCGGGAAAGTGCTGATTTTAGAGGTATAATGTATATCAGAATGGCTCATTAATAGCCGTATGCAGTATAATTTCAGGCCGCACCATGCGGCCAGGTATTTTGGCCACCTTTTATCCACACTTTGGGACGTAGCAATACAATATTTCATTTATGTGAAGGAGCCTGTTTAAATCATAAGCAAAAGTGTAACCGTTCACGAAGGGACAACTGGGCAGGCTGGAAGCATGCGCCACAAGGGATTCCCACCCTTTGGGCTATGTCAAAACCGCGGCAATTCTGGCCCGTCGACATGACCGTGAACGGTTACGCAAAAGTATGGTATCCAGTAGTATGTTGCACAAAAGGTGAAAGTTTGTATCAGTATTGCCCTGACATTCGTTTACAACGCACCAGTAACGGTTTATGGAATATTGAGTATCTGACCGATGGCTATGGTCCGCGCATTGTGGATGTGATTCAACGCCATAATGCGCTGCACATTGGATTCTGTGGCTGCCCCCATAGTCTTTCTGGCAATACTCCATAAAGTATCACCATTTTGCACGCGGTAAGTCCGCATCCGAACCGAATCGGCCGTGGGAGCACTGGTATTACGCTTATAGCGGTGGCTGGTAAAGGCTGTACTCTTCGTTAACGCGACCATGGTCAATAGACTGGAAGCCGCTGGCGTATTGGCGGCCGGAATGTTCAATGTTTCACCAACACGGAGAATCGCCTGTGCACTGGTCATCGTGCCACGGTTGGCATCGACAATCCGCCGTACCGCCAAGGGACCACTATCGTGATAAAAATGCCAGGCAATTTTATCCAGAGTGTCACCGGGGCGTACGGTATATCTAGCTGCGGAGGCAGTTACCGGAATATTGGTTGTGGTCGGCATTGGACCGGGCGCAGGAATCGGCTTCACGGCCACCGGAATGACTACCGGATTCACAGTGGGGGTATTTGGCGCATTAACGGTGTTGCTGGAAGCGGATAAGCCATAAGGCAGTTGCGTAACTTGATTGTAGGGGGCAGCCGGTTGCGTATAGGCCGCGAGTCGCTGCGTTGTCACAGTGACAGCCTTCGATGCCGACGGATTGTTCACCACCGGAACCTGGGCAATGCCCACCGGATTACTGATCTGCTGCCGCAATTGACGTCCCTGACCGACAGAAGACAAATCTCCGATGTGACGCCGTGGAGAGCTTAGATAGCTCGATAACATTGCGCCAATGAGCACAATGAGCGTCACACCTGTAACCAGACCAATTTTTGTTTCGCGGTTCATATTATGATAACCTCCCATAAAGTGCAGTTGAGGGCAAGATCGTTTACACGATCACCTCATGTGCAATATTTTTATTCCATCCGCATACGAGCAACCCGCATTTTAGCGCTTCGGCTCCGTGGATTGGAAGCCATTTCCAGTTCCGTAGGGACCACGGGCTTGGGGGTTAATACGTTAAAGCGCCCATCCGCAGCCCAGTTTCGAAAAGCCTGTTTTACCAATCGATCCTCTCCCGAATGAAAACTGATAATGCCGATGCGCCCACCCGGCCGGAGCCAACGGGGAGCCGCCTTCAACAATTCCGTCAGATTTTCCAACTCATGATTCACTTCCATTCGTAACGCTTGAAACGTGCGGGTGGCGGGGTCAATTGCGCCTGAACGCGCATGAGGCAGACAGGAACGCACAAGTTGCGCCAGTTCAGCCGTAGTGGTAATGGCCTTCGTTTTACGCGCCCGTACAAGGGTCCTCGCAATACGCCTTGAATAACGCTCATCGCCATTATTGTACAACACATCCGCCAGCGTTTTTTCTGGTAGATGATTGACCATATCCGCCGCCGTGCGATCCAGTTCCGGATCCAATCTCATATCCAGGGGCCCGTCATGACTGAAGCTCAAGCCGTGGCGGCTGGACAATATCTGATTGGTCGAAACACCCAGATCGGCCAGGATCACCGCCAGCGCGGGAATTTTGGCTACGGCCAGGACTTCGGACAGCCGGGCAAAATTGGCCTGAAAAAATCGGCACACTGGGCCGGATTTTTCCAGTCGTTGTCGGGCGAAAGAGAGATTATCCGGGTCCACATCCAGCCCCACAAGTGTACCGGAAGCGCCAATTTTTTCGGCTATGGCCAAAGCGTGACCTCCGCGGCCAATGGTGCAATCCAACACCATGTCACCCGGCTGCGGCGCCAGCAATTCTATAACTTGCGGCAGCAGTACCGGAACATGACCATGTTGCGGCGTGTCCATCTGCAACAGCGGCTTACGCCGGTGCTCCCAAGGCAACAACATTAAAAGCGACTCAGGCATTCGCCAGGGTCGCCGGGCAAATCAAAAAGACGGGAACATGACTGGCCGGTACATGTCCCCGCCATACCTTCCATGGCCCAGGCCCGTTCATCCATGAAGACTAACGGCACCACAGACTCAATCCTTTAAGTTGGTGGCGTGCCGATACCGAACCTCCGGTCCGGTTGCCTGGCCATTATTCTCAGGCGGCGGAACCGGCACTTCATCCGTGAAGTGCCGGTTTCGCTATTCGCCCTTATGTTGACTTCCATACTCATCGCATCCATGTGATTGTCGGAAATCGAAGCTATACACACGGTCCATGTATGTGGAGTTCCATTACCGCCAATCCCTGGCGATACAACAGATCTCCTGGTATTTTTTACGTCGTCCGGGCCTTCCCGACACCATCAAAACGGCGATGATATTCCTCCGCGTTCCATACCTCCATCCTGTTGCCAACGCCCGCAACCACAACCTCACGGCCTAAAATATTCACAGCAGTTCGATAATTTTTCTGATCCGATTTATTTTCCGGACGATCAAGAAAATCATCCGGCATGACGACGCGTCCCTGGTCATCAATTTCCAGGCGTTTGACGCCGGCAAATAAACCTCTTCGCCGATCCTGCTCTTCCATGGATAATTCCAAGCTGTCCTCTTGCGATTCCTTCTGCGCCAAAGCAATAAAAATTGGTTCCGGTATCAATTCGATAAAACGTCTTTTGTCACCATTGGCTGTAACTTGTATAATAGGTCGCGCATATAGTTTTTTTTTGCCCGTCGGCGATTCAGGAATTTCCTGGCGGTGCGAAGAGGGAATCGCCATGCGATTTTTTCCGTCGATGACATGATCAAATGCGTCACACAATTGCATCTTAAACGCCAGACCTTCCAAAGCTATCTACTTCTACACTCATCGGCTAGAATCATACAATAACTTTCAGTTTAGTCAAGGGAAATTGCTCCAAATCATGGGCGGCAATGGGATTGCAAGGTCAATAAAATTCCACATACCACTACTAATAGATATAAATCAAATACTAACACAATTAGTTGATATTTTAGCCGATAAAAAATATTCTAAAAATTTTTATAAATTTACCACTTTTTTCCACCATCAACCATGCTTTGCCAAAAATTCCTAACCATTCACGACTACGCGTAATCGAGACCATGGCCGTGGATAATCACCATGCCCCACGGAGTATCAGTGATTTGAAATTTGAGATTTAAGATTTAGGATTTGAGATTTGAGAAAGGATGCCAACTACCGCAAAGCGTTGCGGTGCCGCAAGGATAATATTCCATATTCATGCAGACATATAGTAATGTATGTATAACGCCTTTAACGGTTACTGGAATTTATAACCGTTTTTACACTCAGGTATGCTGTGTCTGAGGAAACTATTTACGGTTCCCTCCGCGAGAAATCATCATACAAGTGAATAATAAACAATGAATAAGGAATAGAACATAGGAGTTGGAGTTAGGAGTTAGGATGGGGGACGAAGGTGCGAGTCGGTGGGTTTATCCCACCGGAAAAAGTTGGCCGGCACATTTATGTGCCGCTGTGGGATAATAATCAACGAACAACGAACAAAAAATCATTGCGACTCCGACGCTTTTAACTGGAGCGCAGCGTAACGTCTCATTAAGGCCGTTTCATTACTCATTATTCATTACATATAGCTGCGTGACTGCAGAGCAGGCGATATTAGTGGTTATGCGGTGAGAACGGTTACAAAAGAAATGTTGACATCCGCGTGCCGGGTTAATGCCATGGAATTTTCATCCGCGGCAACGCTTTGCCAACCCGGCTCACGATTGCCCCCTGGGATTTCATTTTTCGGGCATATAGACTATGAGCGGTAGTAACATAAAGCGTATGAAAACCTTCGCCGCCAAAGCAAATTCCGGTAATCCGTCGGCTATACCCACGGGGGATCGGTAAAATAGCGGTACAAAAACCGTTGGCCTGATCAAGTACCTGCACGCCCATTCGCGTAGCGGCATATAAAAATCCGCCGCGATCAAAACACAACTGACCTACACCGCTGTTAGCGGCCAAACCCGGCTGGTACATCCAATAAAATGGAATGCCATAACGCAATGTTCCATCAGGCTCTATTCGGTAGCTCATGGCATAATGACTGGTGCCTTCCGCTACGCATAGCCAGTGATCATCCGGGATGGGAGCCACACCGGTGGGGCCGTTGAGACCATGGGCCACTTCTAAAACCTTACCTTGACGGTTCACCAACCACAACGTTCCGGCTGCGGTATCCGTAACATAAATATTGCCATTTGGCATGACACACAGATTGTTTCCCCGCACCCCTGTGGCAATGATCCGGGTTTGGCCGTGCGAGTTGATCTCAGTAATATCTCCCCGTGCCGCATTAAGCGTGTAGAGGTGTCCGCCCGGCCCCACAGCCATCCCTCCGTGGCCGGGATGAATCGCAGCGTACAGCTGAACGGTATTCTGACTGACGCGGAAAATTTTTCCAGTAGCCGGACTCTGGACGAAAACCTGTCCCCGGCTGTTACAGGCCAGATTGCCGAGGCCAGCGGAATTGGAAAAAACTCTTTGCCAGTGTTGCGAGGGCCGATAGATTTGCTTGAGCACAGGGTTGCCGGAAATGCCGGCGGTAATCGGTCGGGGGTGCCGCCCCTGCCACAGCCAACGCAGAGCCTTTGGGTAAGTCCACGCCGCCAAGGCTCCGCTATGCGTGTTATAACCCCAGATATGGTGGACCTGATAGCCGGCGAATTTCAGAGCGCTTTCCATAGCCCGTGAATTGAGCCACCAGTTACCCATTTCGGCGCCCGGCCACCATTCATCATGGCACCCATCCCCCATGAAAACCCGCAGCGGTTCGGGAACGGTTTTACGCACCAGGGAGGGGTAGTCTTCCGCACCACGCATATCTACAAATGTTCCATTGTAGATTAGTACACGGCGAAATACGTTAGGATTGTCCCAGGCCACGGTAAAAGCCGCGGTGCCGCCGGAGCTGCCGCCCATGATAGCGCAATGATTCGGATTTTTAGTTAGCAGAATCGGCAGGCCGGAAGGCGTACGCCGCCGTTCCACAGCAGGTAATACTTCCTGGATGATAAATCGACCAACATTGTCATTGAGGGCGTCAAATTCATAACTGCGTTCAAAACGCTGGCTGGTATTAGCCGGCACCGATGGTGTTACCCCGGCCGGCAATCCAATACCGATGGTGATAGGTATTTCCTTCTTGTAAATAAGATTGTTGAACGTCGCGAACGACCATGGGCCGAATGCATCCAGCCGCACATAAACGCACGCGGGTTTTTTACCGGTATATTCGGCGGGAATATACACCTGAATATTACGTTGTGTGCCGGGGAATATTTTGGAGTTATTCAGTGGAAATGTAAAAATCACGCCTTTGGGAACCTCCGGCTGCGGCAGAAGATTTTTGGCCGGCGGATAACTGTCCCACCAGGCCGGGCCGGGCGGCAACAATTTGGTAACTCCGCGTGCTGCAGCGAAAAAAAGGGCCACCGTACCAACCAGCAAGGCCGCAAGAAATCCACTGTTGATTTTGACGTTCTTATGACGCATGATGAAATTCCTTAGTTATCGCACCCGCATGGTTTGCCGGTTGGCACGTCGTCTCATTCCGGGCGTTACTTTCGCCG
Organism: Planctomycetota bacterium; assembly: GCA_023489375.1. GTDB lineage: Bacteria > Planctomycetota > Phycisphaerae > WQYP01 > WQYP01 > JAMDCX01. The sequence goes on along the minus strand of JAMDCX010000053.1, from coordinate 9,250 downwards.
CACGGATTGGAAATCCAGGTGGAGACTATAGCACATACCGGCGATGATTATTTGCAAAAATGTCTTTATTTTTGGCAAGTGCGGTTGAACGATGTTGTCTACCGCCCCGCCGCCAACTCTGCCGCGTTAGCGCGGATATTTCGGCAGTGATATACACCGCCGGGGGGAAAATTACGGGTAACAAACTGAAAGGATACATGTTCAAATATCGACCGGTAGAATCGCAGGTAGTAAAAAGGCACCTCTGTGATATTGCTGAAAAAGCCGTCCGGACGAAGATACTTGCGCACCGCCGCGAACAGGTGTTGCCGCACCGCCGCCGGAAGACTCGGTGTGCCCAGGCCGCTGACAAAACAATCCACCCCCTGGGGCGCAATACCGTGGTCGCTTAAAATGGTATCCAGATGGCCGACATCCCCCCGCAGAATCCGAACATTGGCTTGCCGCGGAAAGCGCTGCTGCAACACGGTAAAAAAATCCGGATCGCGTTCCAAGGCGAGAAATTGGGTAGGCTCCCGCAAACGCTTAAGAATTTCCGATGTGATCGGCCCGGTACCGGCTCCTAACTCCACAATACAACGCGCCGAACTGAAGTCCGCCCGATGAATGCTGGCGCGGGCCATAAACCGACTTGAGGGCCAAACCGACGCAATGCGGGTGCCATGCCTAAAAAACTTTTGCAAAAACAGCAGATTGTGCCGGATTTTCGCCGGCTCCACAGTGGCACACGTCCGTTCAACGGCACGCAGCATTTCATAATCATCGGTATGACCCTGGCAATCACTCATGAGTATTACTATAACCCAAAGTGCTGATCGTGAATAGAGTCGCTTTTAGAAGCGGGTAACCATTCAAGCCTTATGCCTCCATGACTATATGTTGGTATGGCAGTGGAATATCACCCTTGCAGCACCGCAAAGTCTGGCGGGGGCCGGTATCCGTTCTCCAATTTCAAATTTCCAATTTCAAAGCTCAGATACGCGGTATGACGATGGTAATCTTGACCGCTGGGGCATTAGGCCTGTCCCGCGACCGTGGGTGCGGGTGCGAAAACCCGCGTGTAAATAGTTACGATAAAATACAAACTGCCTAACAAGCAAAACCGCATCTGGTTGTGGAAAGTATTGATTTACCACCTATGCCGGAGGAGGGAATCGAACCCACACTCTCTTGCGAGAACCGGATTTTGAGTCCGGCGCGTCTGCCAGTTCCGCCACTCCGGCGATTAAAGGAAACAATATAATAGGCGAAGTTATGCGGCAAGAAAAGCGTGATGCGGAAAAACCGCATCAGGGATGATATATGTTATATTGCATCATACGCCGCGCAGGTTTAGAAATACGTTATCGTGCCCGGGAATAATAACGTCGGCCAATTCGTACACTTCCGCCAGTGATTCCTTCGCCTGATGCACATCAAAGCAATCTGGAAATACCTGACCATTTTCAAAATGTTCTTCGGTCGGCACCGCATCGCCGGTAATTATGACGCTGCGAGCGGGATATTTCAGCAACAACCCGGCTTGTCCCGGGGTGTACCCCGGCAGTGGGAACAGATCTACCCCCTCGGAGAGTTGATCTGGCGCGGGGCGGATTGCCGCCAGCAATTGCCTTTCACGGGCCAGCTCCGTAAGTTCACGTGCAGCGTTGCCGAGATGCCGTATGGCAGCCTCAAGCCCCTGTTGCGCTAAGGCAATTTCCGATTCCGAGGCCCAATGGATGGCCTTCGGAAATAAATTCAATCCGCGGCGGGCAACGGGCTTCAGGTTGGTAAGAAAAACATGGGTAATCATGTCGGGTTTCAGGCCGGTGCGTTCAAAAAGGCGTGCTTCCATTATCCGCCCCGGCAGCGATGGATCCACCAGCAGGACCATAGATCCCACGCGGATCAGGGTAGTAGTGTTGTGGCTGGTACGCACATCCGTTCGTTCCTGCCACAGTGGATTTTTAGCCAAAGTTCCGATGCTGACTACCGTATATTTCATAACCGCTTTTTTCCGTGGTCCACTGTCAACCGATGCAGGCGTATTATTGGGCGGAAGATTCAAAATCTGTGGTACAAACGCCGGTACTAAATGGGCACGACAAGATGGCACCGATCACGGCCGTTGATTCCGCCATGACCGCACGGTTCTCAACTGGTTTTGATGCCTTTCATCCGCATCCGCAATTCATCCGCGTTCGGCGAGGCGATATAGGCCTCTTTATGCGTAATGGTTTCACTGGAAACCAAGTCACAAAGCATATCATTAAAGTCAATCATACCCGCTCCACGTTCAGAGCGGATTACCTGCGTAAGCTCATTTTCGCGCCCCTCGAGAATATATTTGCGCACCGAGGGCGAATTAAGCATGACCTCCACTACGGGAACCCGTCCGATGGCGGGATCAATGGCCGGCACAAGTCTCTGGAAAATAATCGCCTTCATATTGTTGGCAATGGCCTGACGCATATTGGTGTGCATGTCCGGTGGAAAGAGTTCCAGAATACGGGTAATAGCGCCGGGGGCGCTGGCGGCATGAATGGTGGAAAACACCATGTGCCCGGTTTCGGTGGCCTGAACAGCCGCCTGAAAAGTCAAACGGTCGCGCATTTCTCCAATCAAAATAACATCCGGGTCTTCACGCATCATGTAGCGGATGGCCAGTTCAAAACTTTCCACATCCAGCCCGATTTCGCGCTGGTTGATAAAGGCTTTCTGATCCATGTAGGTATATTCAATAGGGTCTTCAATGGTGATAACATGGCAGGATCGCCGTTCGTTAATCTGCTGCAGCATGGCCGCAATCGTGGTACTTTTGCCGCTGCCAGTAATACCCGCGAGCATGACCAGGCCCTGTTCATTATCGGCAATTTTTTCAAATATCTCCGGAAGGTGCAACTGCGCAAAATTGGGAATTTTCGGGTTAATACGCCGGGCCGCCAGGCTCACCATGCCGCGCTGCCGGAAAATATTAACCCGGAAGCGTTCCGAAGGCGTAACCGCATAGGCGATATCCAGGGATCCGCGATGCGTAAAATCATGCCACTGTTCTTCAGTCAGAATTTCCTTGACCATGGCTTCGATTTCCGCATTGGTCAGCGGGGAACCGGTGGTCGGCATGAGCCGCCCGGATTTGCGCACGCGCGGCAATACATCCGCTTTGATATGCAAATCGCTGCCCTCCACTTTTGTCACCACTTCAAAATATTTGTGCAATTTGGGTACGGTGGTCCGTTTTTGGGGTTCAACGGCGTCTACTTTGGTTCCTGATGCATCTTTGGTCATAAAGCATATCATCCTTATTATAAAAACTCTGAATTTACATCATTCTGCGGTAAATTGCCAATAACTTTTTCTGGTTGGCAAGTTTTTCCGACCTCTGGTTTTATTGCCATCGCCTTGTTTTCGCCGCTTTTGGACTCATTAACGCGTGAGATTACTAGGGCGGCCTTTCCCCAGCCACAGGCGGATGCTGGTAATGGCATACAACGTGCCGGTACCGGCTTTATTGGGTGCTTTAACTTCGGGGTGGCCATGAATTTCAACCATGTTACCGGGCCAAAAACCCACCAGTGCGGAGGTGGGCGTAAGCGCAAATTTTCCACCATAAGGGTCCCCGGAATAAACCGACGCATAGCGTACCGTCCAGGATATCGGATGGGTATCATGCCGACTCAACACGCCGAAAATGATGGAATAATGTTTGGAATGCCAGCCAAGCTTCGGCTTCGGATAATGATGCAGAGATACGCCGCAGCCCGCCAGGAGCAGTAAACTCAATGCCAACAGCGCCTGTTTTACGTATAACCGCGCATAATGCGTTTTTCCCCGGTCTCTAAAGATGGCGCCGCATAACGTGGCGATGCCGGGCAGAAAATATTTATAAGTTTTCTGTATCATTGTCTTTCCCTGCTGATGCGCCCCGGTTCGCCAATGGTGTATACACTCAAACTATTGGTGGCCCCGGCAATTCCCAGCGGCGCACCGGCAGCAATCACTATGCGGTCACCCGGTTGCGCCCAATTCCAGCGTTGCAACAAATCATCCACCATGGCGGGCAGATCGTCAAAATGCCGGGGAATCTGGGCCTGTATGGGGGTTACACTATAATACAGGGCCATACGGCGCACCGCGGCCGGATCGGTCGACAAAGCCACAATGGGAATAGGAAAACGGTTTTTTGAGAGAAACCTTGCGGCGCCTCCGGCTTGTGACCATACCACCACCAGGCGGGCTTCAATATCACCGGCAATAGCCATGGCTCCGTGCGCGAGGGCGGCGGTACGATGGTGGCTGATCTGCAGCAAATGCGGCGGTTCGGTGTGGAGACCTTTCTGCACGATATAACGCTCGGTTTTATCCGCAATATCGCGCAACGTCTGCACAGCTTCCAGCGGATATTGACCTACCGCAGTTTCACCGGAAAGCATCACGGCGTCAGCACCATCCAGAATGGCATTGGCGACATCCGAAACTTCCGCCCGGGTGGGCGTCGGACTATTCAGCATGGATTGCAACATCTGCGTGGCGACAATCACCGGTTTACCGGCCGCGTGCGCGGCATTGACAATGTTCTTTTGCTGCAGAGGCACAGAAGTCAATTCCGTTTCCACCCCCAGATCTCCGCGGGCCACGAGCACCGCATCGGAGCTATCCAAAATGGCGGATAGGTCCGCCAGAGCCTGCGGCATTTCTATCTTGGCGACCAGATCGATGTCTGATTTTTTACTTTCCAGATAGCGCCGCACACTTTGCACATCTTCAGCACAGCGGACAAAAGATAAGGCCAGATAATCCAGCTGATGCTCAATTGCCCAGTCAATATCGCGCCAGTCATTTTCCGTGACGCTGGGAATGGACAGGCGGGTATGCGGCAGGTTAATGCCTTTGTGAGATTGAATCCGACCGCCGGTAACTACGCGGCAGCGAATCATATCTGTCACTTTTTCAATAACCGTGGTCCGGATACAACCATCGTCAATCAGGATAGATTGTCCCAACTGTACATCATCCACCAGACCGGGATAATTGGAGGTAAGCAGATGATTCTGTCCAGGAATCGGCCTGCGGCCAATGGTGATCTCTTCGCCCGGCGTAATAACTATGCCATCATTGATGACTTCCCCCAGGCGTATCTTGGGGCCGCACAAATCACCCATAATGGCCAGCGGCGTTGGATGGGAACCGCCGCGGGCCACAGCCAGAAATTGCTCCCGTTGCCTCAAGTCGCCATGAGAAAAATTCAACCGCACCACAGCCACGCCCGTGTCTACCAGCTGGCTGAACACGTCGGGGGTGGCACAAGCCGGTCCCATGGTGATAACGGTTTTTGTTTTAACACGATCAATCATGCTGATATTCCGAATTAGCCGCAAGCCCTCACTTTTTACCGTCACCTTACCGCCTCGCGACCAGACTATTTTATCGTCCGCAGCCAAAGTTATCGAGGTCGCCACGAACCATCCAGATTTTAATTGAATCCAGCTTTTATGTTGAACGGGCTTTTATTATCCGGGGCTGGCCGCGGTTTTCGCCGCCGCCCCGGAACCGGTTATGGCCGGCTGCACCACCGCCAGCGACAATTCAACCAATTGCCGCAGATCCACCGTGGAAGGTGCTTCGGTCATCATATCCGTACCGCTTTGGGTTTTCGGGAAGGCAATAACTTCCCGGATACTTTGCCGATTAAGCATCAGCATGACCAGCCGATCCAACCCCAGTGCAATGCCCCCGTGCGGCGGCGCGCCAAATCGCAGGGCATCAAGCAGAAAGGCGAACTTTTTCTGAGCCTGCGGAGGGGAAATGCCCAACAGGGAAAAGATTTTTGATTGCACTTCCCGCTGATGGATACGAATGGATCCACCACCAATTTCTATACCGTTAAGCACAATATCATACGCTTTGGCCCGCACAGCCAACGGTTGTGAATCCAGCAGCGGAATATCTTCGTCCAACGGTGCGGTGAAAGGATGATGCCGGGCTATCAACCGGTTGGCCGCCGGATCATGCTCAAAACTTGGAAAATCCACAATCCACAGAAAATTAAAACGATTTTCCGGTATCAGTTTAAGTTGCCGGGCCAGGGACTGACGCAATTCCCCCAGCACTTTCCACGCCACTTCCTGCTTGTCCGCCACCGCCAGTAGAATATCGCCGTCATCGGCTCCGCAGCGCTGCCGCAGAGCCTGCTGTTGCGCGGTGGGAATAAATTTGGCAATCGGACCACCCATGGTCCCGGCCCCCGCCTCACCGCCGAGTTTGATCCAGGCCAGTCCCCCGGCTCCCAATTTCCTGGCATCTTCCGTAAGTTGATCCAATTGTTTGCGGGATAATGCCGCACCGCCGGGAACCGCGATCATTTTTACACAGCCGCCGGAGGTGACGGCGGCTTTGAACACACCGAATTCCGTCTGCGGTACAATATCGCTGATATCCTTGAGTTCCACGCCATAGCGTGTATCCGGGCGATCAATACCGAACCGATCCATGGCCTCACGCCAGGACATACGCGGAAATGTGGCCGGTAAATCCACATTCAGCACCTGCTTCCAGAGCCGCACCAGCAAGCCGGTAACCAGGTCTATGACATCATCACGATCCACGAAGCTCATTTCCAGGTCCAGCTGCGTGAACTCCGGCTGCCGATCCATGCGCAAATCTTCATCCCGGAAGCAACGGGCGATCTGCATATACCGATCCATACCCGCGACCATCAACACCTGCTTGAATAACTGCGGACTTTGCGGCAAGGCATAAAATTCTCCGGGATGCAGGCGGGAAGGCACCAAAAATTCGCGGGCGCCTTCCGGAGTACTTTTGTAAAGCATGGGGGTTTCAATTTCCAGAAAGCCATGCTCATCACAATAGTCGCGCATGATTTTCGTCACACGGTGCCGGGTAATCATGGCTTCGCCCATTTCAGCGCGGCGCAGATCGATGTAGCGGTATTTCAGGCGTGTATCTTCACTGACCGGATCATGCTGGGTGGGAGAAAATGGCACCGTATCAGCTTTGTTTGCCAACTCCATATCTTGTGCCACAACTTCAATTTCTCCGGTCGGAATTCTGGGATTCAGGGCGTCTGCGGATCGCTTATTAACCTGCCCCTGCACCAAAATCACATCTTCATGCCGCAGTTGCCTGGCCAGGGCATGAATCATGGCAAGTTCAGGCCGAAATACAATTTGTACAATACCGGTACGGTCCCGAAGATCGATAAACACCACGCCGCCATGATCGCGATAGGATTGCACCCATCCGGCCAGAACAACCGTGCGCGTCACATCACCTGTCGTAAGTTTTCCGCAGTAATTTGTACGTTTGAATTTCACACATATCCTTTCGGGATTTTCCAGTTCTTCCAAGCCGTCCAGTTTACATGATACCGGATTTTTGCGCATTTTACATAGGGCGGCGATGATGCCATCCGTTACGCCATGGCCGGAAGTTTTTCTCAATCCGGCATGGCCCTGTGGAAGTAAAGGATCGGCATGGCCCTGTGCTGTAGTCCGGATAGACTGCCAGCGAGGCCTTCCCCGGCGCGTATTATCGCATTTGGTGCGAAAATCTTGCCTCCGACTTAAACGCTCTATACACCCCAAGCCTTGTGGCGTTACGGTTTACCGCGCCATGGATAACGAAATTGGATATAATGATATTGATAGTAGGCGGGTTGTCCGGATATTTTGGATGGCGGCGATTATGCAAAACAAGGTTAAAAAAAAGTCGATCACGAAGGTGCTGGAGGGGACTGTCTATCCGCCGGAGGCGTTTGAATTTGTCCGTGAAGGCCTGGCGTTGACGGTCCAACGTGTGCATCGGGATGTCGAGAAGTTATCCGAAGGGCAGCGGCATGTTACAGGATCGGACCTGGCCCGGGGCTTGCGTGATCTGGCGGTCCGTAATTACGGCGTATTGGCCCCAGTGGTATTGGCGCATTGGAATATACACACTACGATGGATTTTGGTAAAATTGTTTTCGCCATGGTGGAAAATGGGCTGATGCACAAAACGCCGGAGGATAATATAGAAGATTTTCGGGATGTGTATGATTTTGCGGAAGCCTTTACCGCACCACGGCGGCCGCAGTCACCGGGAAAGCCGGTGTTTGATTTGAAATCCCGATAAAAGCGGTTATATATGGTAGTTAGGATGGCGAGCATGATGTGCGGGAGAATACTATTATGGTTAACAGGTTTATGAAAAAGGGGAAATACGCGTGGTGATGAAATTTGCAAAAAACATTGGCTTGGCTGGTGTGGCGAGTCTTTTACTGACGGGTTGTACCTATCAACCGCCACCGGTGAATTTGACCGCACCGGCGCATTATACGCTCAGTGTCATTGACGGCGCCCACCGCCGATCAGCCATTGATGTGCCGATTCCCGCCTCCTCCAACATTCTTTCGGATACGCAGGTACTTGTCGATTCTGTGGGGCCCTGGTCTCTTAAACCGAACAAAACCGGCACGATCAATGAAATTATCATTAATGGTCCGATGTATAATGTCAACGTGATGTCGAACCAGCTGGTGATCCGCTTCCATAACGATCCCAATCAGGTCGGAGCGGTACACACGCCCATTACTCGACAACAATATCAACAGATTCGCCGGGATGCCATGGTCATAATTCAACCCGGCGAATGGAAGAAAATTACCTACGGCCCAAATCCATGAGCCGTCGAAACTGGAAATGACTTTATCGCGGCGGTGCAATATCACTGCATCCACAACCATGGTCGATGGTAAGGGGCCGCGCAAAAATAAATTCATATTTTACGGCGCGGGAGTTTTGGCCGCCGGCGAGGCGTGAGCGACGCGCATACTCCACCCGCGGGTCTGTAAGGAGCGAACAACGAAGCCCACGGCCAAAAGAACCAGCCGGAAAGTGCGAAGTTATTTTTGCGCGGCCCCTAATACTACAACGCTACAAGTGGCTCCAGTCGCAGACGATCATGTCCTTTAATTTCAGCCCCAGCATGTGTAATCGCTGATTGGTTCGCTTGCGGTGGCTGCGTTCGGCGGTGGTATTTCGGCGTTGCGTCCGAATCAACGTCTGGGATATCAGACGGGCCAGTGCGATGGAGAGTGTGTGAAGTCAAGGAGATGAAAGTTCTCCTCGAGCCGATGTTCCGGCTTGTAGTCGAAGGTAACCGCGTTGCCGCGAGGCAGGGTGGGAAGCAACCGGAGACGAACCACCAGACCGCAGGATACGAACTCGATTCGGCCTGATGCTGTGGCGAGCCTGCGAGCCAATGGCGAAGCCCA
>JAMDCX010000042.1 GCA_023489375.1 Planctomycetota bacterium | reverse complement strand
GGACCCCACCCGTCCGGGCCGCCCCATTCGTTTAATCACGGATTTATTAGAACTGCCAGCCCATATCATCGGCCTGCTGTACCAGCAACGCTGGCCGATCGAACTGTTTTTCCGCTGGCTGAAGGTGCATAATCATTTTGCCCACTGGGTCACGCACAGCCGGGAGGGAGCGCATTTTGTCTTCTATATCATGGCCATGGCCCTGCTGCTGCATACGTTGCTGCGCGGGCGGCCCCCCGATAAATACGATGTCTTGTTTTACCAGATGGCCTTCCTGGAGGGCCAAGTTGACCCCGGCATGGTGGCGGGGCTGGCTCGTTTGGAGTGGGAGAAAGAACTGGCACGCCAAAGGTATGCCAGGAAAAAAGCTCTAAAATAAATTAGCCTAAGCGGCTCCGGGGAGTTTTTTGGCTTTTCCGACCGCGCCGCTGCTGCATGCGCCGAATTAACCGACACGCTGCCGCAGCTCTCCCCCGGTCCTCACTGCATATCCCGGCCCGAAAAAAAATCTCGAAAATCCTTTAGATTTGTGAATTTTCCGGACAGTATTGGGCGACACTTCTATTGAAACGAGTACTCGTGACATTTCTATTGAAACAGTACAAGTTTCGGCCCGGCGCTTTCAAGAATACGGAATTTCTGATACAAATTTATAAGTTTTTCCCCGATGGTGGTGTAAAAGGTTTTTAAGCCATGCCCAAAAGAACGGACCTCAAAAGTATCCTCATTATTGGTTCCGGTCCCATTGTCATTGGACAGGGCTGCGAATTTGATTATTCCGGTACCCAAGCCTGCAAGGCCTTAAAAGAAGAGGGCTACCGGGTGATACTGGTAAATTCCAATCCCGCCACTATTATGACTGATCCTGATATGGCGGATCGAACCTACATTGAACCGCTGACCGTGGAAGCTCTTACCAAGATTATTGAAAAGGAACGTCCCGACGCCTTGTTGCCCACTTTAGGCGGGCAAACTGGCTTGAATTTGTCCGTGGCCCTGGAAGATGCCGGAATTTTGAAAAAATTTGGTGTCCAGATGATCGGTGCGACGCGCGAAGCTATTCATCGTGGTGAAGATCGCCGCCGGTTCAAATCCATTATGGAATCCATCGGCTTACAGTGCCCCCGCAGCGGCCTGGCCTACAACCTGGAACAGGCGAAAAAGGTGGTGGAGGAAGTTGGATTGCCATGTATTATCCGGGCGTCTTTTACCCTTGGCGGCACCGGTTCCGGAGTGGCATGGAACATGGAGGAATTTGAGACCCTGGCGCAGCGGGGCATTGACGCCTCCATGATCAGTGAGATCCAGATTGATCAATCGCTGATGGGATGGAAGGAATATGAACTGGAAGTCATGCGCGATCGTGCGGACAATGTGGTTATCGTATGCAGCATTGAAAATTTTGACCCCATGGGTGTGCATACCGGTGATTCTATCACGGTGGCCCCAGCCCAGACTCTTACGGACAAGGAATATCAGCGCATGCGCGATGCCGCCATTGCGGTGATCCGGGCTATCGGTGTGGAGACCGGTGGTTCCAATATTCAATTTGCCGTCAATCCCGACAATGGAGATCTGGTAGTAGTGGAAATGAATCCACGGGTATCCCGATCCAGCGCCCTGGCCAGTAAAGCCACGGGATTTCCCATTGCCCGCATTGCCGCTAAACTGGCGGTGGGCTATACCCTCGATGAGTTGCCCAACGACATTACGCGTCGCACCGTGGCCTGTTTTGAGCCGTCCATTGATTATGTGGTGGTGAAAATCCCCCGCTGGACTTTTGAGAAGTTCCCCGATGCCGATGAAACACTTACCACGCAAATGAAGAGTGTTGGTGAAGCCATGAGTATTGGCCGCACTTTTAAAGAGGCGCTGCAAAAGGGCATCCGTTCCATGGAGGTCAAGCGTTTTGGTCTGGGGCTGGATCGTATTGATAAATGGTGGCGCCGGCAAGCTCTGGAACTCGATACGCAGCCAACGGTGACGGCTTCCAGTCTGGGGGATCGGGGGGCATTTGTCACGCGCGCTGTCGTTATGGAGCAGGCGGCCCAGACCTGGCCGATTCCGAAAGACCGCCTGGTTCGCAAACTTTCTATTCCATCGCAGGGGCGTATTTATTACATCCGTTACGCCTTAAAAATGGGGTACACTCTCCAGCAGGTATATGATTTAACTCATATTGATCCATGGTTTCTTTCGCAAATGAAGGAACTCGTGGATTTTGAAGAACAGTTATTCCAGATGCGTCCACGCGCTGTGGCACTGGCGACAGGGAAACTTTCAGCAGCGGATCGGCTCCATGTGGCCACGCTCCTGCGCCAGGCCAAGGAAATGGGTTACTCTGATGTACAATTGGGCACAATATGGTCGCTGCAAGCCACGGAAGTGCGATCTATCCGCAAACGTCTGGACATTGAGCCGGTCTATAAACTTGTTGATACGTGCGCGGCCGAATTTGAAGCCGCCACGCCTTACTATTATTCCACCTATGAAAGCCCGATCCTCCGATTGGAAAATGGGCGATTGCGACAACTGGTCGATGATGAAGTGCGCATTACAGAGCGCCGGAAAATTATCATCTTGGGCGGCGGTCCCAATCGTATCGGACAAGGTATCGAATTTGATTACTGCTGTGTGCAGGCGGCCTTCGCGTGCCGCGAATTGGGCTTGGAAAGCGTCATGATTAATTCCAATCCTGAAACGGTCAGTACGGACTATGACACATCCGATCTGCTGTTTTTTGAACCTCTGACGCATGAGGATGTGCTCAATATTGTCGAACGACTTAATGGTCGCCCCCTGGACCGCCCCGGTGGCCTGGTGCAGGGAGTAATTGTGCAGTTCGGCGGTCAGACTCCGTTAAATCTAGCCCGCGGGCTTAAAGATGCCGGCGTGCCGATTATCGGTACGGCGGTGGAATCTATTGAAGCCGCGGAGGACCGGGATAAATTTAATCATCTGATCCGAACTCTGGGACTGAAACAGCCGGAGGGGGGTATTGCGCGCAGTGCCGAGCAGGCGCGCCAGGTGGCTGCGGAAATAGGTTATCCTGTGTTGATGCGGCCGTCGTTTGTACTCGGTGGCCGGGCTATGGAAATTGTTTCCAATGAAACGCAGCTGGATTATTACATCCGCCATGCGGTGGAAGTGGCGGAGGACCATCCGATACTCATTGACCGTTTTCTTGGTGCGGCCACGGAAGTGGATGTCGATGCCCTGGGCGACGGTACGGATTATCTGGTCATTGGGGTTATGGAGCATATTGAAGAGGCGGGCATTCACTCCGGGGATTCCGCCTGTTCCCTGCCGCCTTTCAGTCTGCCGCCGGAAATTGTGGCAAAGATCCACGCCCATACCATGGCTCTGGCTAAGGCGCTGTCCGTTCGCGGTCTGATGAATGTGCAGTTTGCCATCAAGGATAATGAAGTCTATGTGTTGGAAGTCAATCCGCGTGCCAGCCGAACAGTGCCGTTTGTCAGCAAAGCGACGGGGGTGGCCTGGGCTAAAATTGCCGCTAAAATAATGTGCGGTCAAACGCTCTCCGGCCTGGGGGTACGTAAAGAAATTATTCCCCGCCGGCACGTCGCGGTAAAAGAAAGCGTATTTCCCTTTAATAAATTTCCAGGTGTGGATGTGATTTTAGGTCCGGAGATGCGCTCCACCGGCGAAGTCATGGGTATTGATTCCAATTTTCCAGTGGCCTACGCTAAATCGCAAATGGCCGCAGGCGGAAGCCTTCCCACATCAGGAACGGTTTATATCTCCGTGCGTGATGCGGATAAACAAGCCATTATCGATTCTGCCCGGAAGATTTCCCAAGTCGGTTTTGAACTCATTTCCACGGCCGGCACTTGCGCCGTACTTAATGATGCGGGGGTGCCGTGCCGAAGAATCAATAAAATTCAGGAGGGGCGCCCCAACGTTATTGATGCCATCAAAAATCAACAGGTTCAATTGCTTATTAACACCCCTACGCATAAGGGACCGACCACGGATGAAGGCCGCATTCGAGCGGCCGCGGTATTACATCGCATCCCCATTATCACCACGATCACGGGTGCCGAAGCCGCCGCGGAAGCCATAGTAAGTCTGAAAAAAGGTGATTGGACGGTTAAACCCATCCAGGAATACTACGCGGAAATGAAGAATATTTAGGTAACCGTTCACGGTCATGTCGACGGGCCAGAATGACTGCAGTTTTGACATAGCCCAAAGGGTGTGAATCCCTTGTGGTGCAGGCTTCCAGTCTGCCCAGCCGCCCCTTCGTGAACGGTTACATATTTAGTTTGGCGAAATTCCGCCGCTACCGTGCCGGATGCTTAACTCTCGTGTGTGTCGCTTCCGGACGACTCAGGCCGTAGCTGTGAGGCGGATACCGCAGTGATTCAATCCAGTTTAACACCCGGTTCTCATTAAATCTCAAAGGTTTAGGCCCTTTCTTGCCCGGATGGCTGTACGCCTGAAGTTCTTCCGGCTGCAGATATTGCAGTAACAGCGACATGTGTGGATTGTGCAGACTGATCAGAGGCCTATTGTGGTATCGATAACGCGTCAGGGTTAGAAAGTTCGTATAAGTTTTACGTGTATTTCCTGGTCCTGCATCGCCATAAATCCTAAAGCCCGGAGCATTTTGTCCACGGTGGCAACCAATGGTTCCGCAACTTTGCAGCACAATGGGTTGAATCTCGGTACGGAATATTTTCAGGACCTGCGGATTGCTTTTAATTTGAACCTTGTCCCAATATTTTGCGGTACCGAGGCGGCGGATGAGATAAATCTGCCGATTAAGATTGCTGGGACTGATAAATTGTTCGTAATCCCGCCGGGTCAGGATAGTATTCTGATACATGGGATTGCGCAGAATAATGTTGCGCCAGAAGGACATGAGCGTCTTACGGCGATCAAGAATGGTAGCCTCTATGGGGGCGGTCTCATGGCGTTGTAACTGCCAAAATCTGATTTTGTAGACATCTTTCATCGACAACAACGTTCTCCCGGCCGCGGTGGGGGGGGCAACAAATGTTGATGAAGAATAAGAACCTGCCGTCGGAGTAGTCGCGCCTGGAGCCTCGGGTTTCCGCCGCAGTGCCATGTCAATGAGATTTTTCAGCAGTTGCGCATTTTGGAAATTCGGTTTGATCCGCAACGCCGCGTTGACCTGCGCCAGGGCCTGTGCATAGAGTTTATGATTGTATAAGAATAGCGCCAGTCTCTGGTGCCCCGCGGCGTCGTTGGGATGGATCGCCGCCGTCCGCTGCTGAATTTCCCTGGCCAGTGTCGGCGACTCCTGCGCCTTGGCGGTATTTCCGCATTGCCATACTCCGATTGCCAGTGTACACACGGCGGCGATGGCGATAAATCTATGACCTGGGATAACTTGTTGCATGACGGAATTCCTTTCTCCTGGTCCGGGTATACCTCCCGGGAGCCGTTGATGTTTTCAATCGGGGTGGTTAATTCCCGATGCCTCGTCGCCGAGGCTCCCTTTTTGCCGTAAAGCACTATAATCTTACCGTGCCCTGTTCACAAGGAATTGATAAGATGGATACACCAGCACCATACCGAACTCCGAGCGAACTATCCGACGACCCCCTGGCTCTCTGGCGGGGCCGCGTGGTCATTCTGGACACAATGGGGCCTTTTCTATACATCGGCACCTTACATGAAATTCATCGTGAGATTCTGATTTTGTGCGAGGCTGATGTTCATGATTCCAATGACAGTGCCTCCACCAAGGAATATTATATTGCCCAGACACGGGAACTGGGTGTTCGCGTCAACCGGGCTGTTGTGGCCGTTCATCGTAACCATGTCGTATCCGTAAGCCTGCTGGAGGATGTACGGGTGTGATTATTTTGTAACCGTTCATGGCCATAACGACGGGCCGGAGTTACAACGGTTCCGGCATAGCCCCAAAAGCCCAGGAACCCTTTGTGATACGGACTTCCAGCCTGCACGGACACCTCTTCGTGAACGGTTACATTATTTTGCTTTCTGGTGGTCCTGAATCAATTTTTCCTGTTCGGCCAGATGCATATCATGTTCCAGCATCATGTTGGCCAGACTTTCCAGATTGACCTTGGGCTTCCAGCCCAGTTTGATGCGTGCCTTGCTGCTGTCACCGAGAAGTAAATCCACTTCCGCGGGGCGCAGATAACGCGCGTCGATTTTAACATGGTGCTTCCAGTCCAGTCCCACCAGTTTAAAACAGAGTTCCACCCATTCGCGGACGCTGCGCGTTTCACCTGTGGCGATGACGTAGTCATCGGGCTGATCCTGCTGCAGCATCAACCACATGGCCTCCACATAATCACCGGCGAACCCCCAATCCCGTTTGGCCTCCAGATTGCCCAGATATAACGTATTTTGTAAACCCAGCTTGATGCGTGTGGCCGCACGCGTAACTTTACGGGTGACAAAGGTTTCCCCACGCCGTGGTGATTCATGATTAAAGAGAATCCCGCTGCACGCAAACATGCCATAAGCTTCGCGGTAGTTGATAACCTGATGATGCGAATAGACCTTGGCGCAGGCATAAGGACTGCGCGGATGAAAGGGGGTGGTCTCCTTTTGCGGTGTTTCGGCCACCTTGCCGAACATTTCACTGGATGATGCCTGATAGAAACGAATCGGCAGGCCTACGTCCCGGATGGCTTCCAGCAACAGCAGCGTTCCTAAGCCCGCGGTGTTGACGGTATATACTGGTTGATCATAACTGACGCGCACATGCGACTGCGCGCCTAGGTTATAGACCTCGGTAGGTTGCGTGCGCGTAAGAATATCCCGTAATCCCGAGGCATCCGTCAGATCGCCATAATGCAGATGCAGACGGCTCCCCAGCTCATGCGGGTCCTGATAAATGGTATTCAGGCGTTCCGTATTAAAACTGCTGGATCGACGGATAATACCGTGAACATCATAGCCTTTGGCCAGTAATAATTCTGCCAGATAGGAGCCATCCTGTCCGGTAATACCGGTAATCAACGCACATCGGGGATTTACAGTTTTCATAGGACCTCATTTATAAGTTAAAATAATTTTCGGCTTACCGAATCCAAAAACATTACATTTTATGATACGGAATTTCCGGGCTTGCCGACTATCGCGGGCAACTCCCGTTGCGGATAAGCCCGATGCAAGGCCGCCCGTACCAACCCTAAAAACATCGCGTCGGGATTCAGCGGCCGGCTGGTGAGACAGGGATGGGCCTGCGTGGCAAAGAAATAGGGATGAACCTCCGGCGGCAGTTCGAGCATTTGCATGATGGGTTGATTAGGGGCGTGTCCGCTGAAAAGCAGCCCATGTCTGGTCAGTGTTTCAATGTAGCGTGGTTCGACTTCGTAACGGTGGCGAAACCGCAGACGCACTTGTTCCACGTTGCCATAGAGGGTGAAAATCCCGCTGCCAGGTTGCAGAATCACATCTTTACCCCCCAGCCGCATATTGCCGCCCAGGCCTTCAATCTTTTTCTGTTCGGGCAGAATATCAATAACGGGGTGGCGGCAATTCGGCTCAAACTCTGTAGTATTGGCTCCTTCCAGTTTGCAGACATTGCGGGCATATTCCACCACCGCCATCTGGAAGCCCAGACAGATTCCCAGATACGGTATATGCCGTTCGCGGGCCATGCGGATGCATTCAATTTTACCTTCGGCACCTCGAGAACCAAAACCGCCGGGAACGATAATCCCGTGGCTGCCGCGCAGAATATCGGCGACGTTGCGGGCGTCGATTTCCGTAGTGTCCAGCCATTGAATATTGACTTTGCAGCCTAGATGAACGCCGCAGTGTTCCAGTGCCTTGTCGATACTGGCATAGGCATCGCGCAGGGAGGCGTATTTACCGGCTAACGCTATGGTAACGGTTTTATCAGTTGGTTCCAGGAGTTTATCTACATAGTGCTGCCAGCGGCGGCGCGCTATATCTTCCATCCGCTGATTCACACGCTCATGCAGATTCAGCAGCGTAAGAACTTCCCGGTCCATACCGGCTTCGCGCAACATTTCCGGTACCAGATAAATACTGGGAAGATCGTGCATGGAAAATACGCGGCGCAACGGTACGTTGCTGAACATGGAAATTTTCTGCCGAACTTTTTCCGTCGCCGGCGTTGGACAGCGGCAGGCAATAATATGCGGTTGCAGACCCGTCTGCATCACTTGCCGCAGGCCCAGCTGCGCGGCCTTGGATTTTTGCTCTCCGAGGGATTGCGGTTCAATGATGTAGGTTAAAGCGACCACACAAACGGCATCTTCGCCCTCTTCATAGGCTAATTCACGGACCGCTTCAATGAAATAACCGTTCTCGTAATCACCAACAGTACCGCCGACTTCCACAAATACCACATCCGCGCGGGATTTGATGGCCAACTCGCGCAACATGGATTTCACTTCGCCGGTGACATGCGGGATCATCTGCACGTCGCGCCCCAGATATTGGCCGTGCCGTTCCCGGTCCAGTATGCGTGTGAATATCTGTCCACTGGTGGTGAAATTGGCCCGGGAGAGGTTTTCATCCAGCATCCGCTCATAAGTACCCAGGTCCATGTCGGTTTCCATGCCGTCATCGAGTACAAATACTTCCCCGTGCCGGAATGGATTGAGCGTACCGGAGTCAATGTTCAGATAGCCTTCCATCTTGATCGGGGCGACGCGCAAACCCTTATCTTTCAGAATTTTAGCCAGGCTGGAACTGAAAATACCTTTGCCCAGTCCGCTCATCACGGTGCCGAGCACCACGACATACTTGGTGCGGCCTTTTTCATATCCCGGCGGCAGGGGGGTGTAAAATTCTGTTTCCTGGGTACTATGCCCCACTGCGGCCAGTAAGTCAGGTTGGATTTCTTCATTCATCGGGGACCTCACGAAACCATCAACATAATCGATAATGCCCGGAAAGAAAAATGCCCGTCCAAGTTATGCTCCCGCGCTGGCATAGCGCCGGACAAAGGCTTCATAATCCTCCGGGGTGTCAATGCCGTGATACGCCTGGGGAATGTCATGCACAACAATTTTAGCTCCCAGGTACAAGGCCCGCAGTTGTTCGAGTCTTTCAAGTTTTTCCAAATCGCACGATGCGGTGGCGGCGAGGTGCTGCAGAAAGGTTTTCTGGTAGGCGTAAATTCCCAGGTGCTTCCGGTATAACCCGGCCAACAGCAGAGGTCCGGCGCCGGCGGTCTGATTATCGCGGTCATGGGGAATGACGCTGCGTGAAAAATACAGGGCAAACCGCCGCTGATCAACAACCACTTTCACGATGTCCGGATTGGCGATTTCCTCCGCATTTTCAAAGGGAGCGGCGGCAGTGGCCATCTGTATATCGGTGCCTTCCAGAAGCCGGATCAGGGCGTCAATAAGGCCAGGATCAATCTCCGGCTCATCCCCCTGCACATTAACAATTTTGTTAAAATGAGAAAATTCTTTCATCGCCGCCACTTCCGCTATACGATCGGTTCCCGAACGGTGTTGGGGCGAGGTCATCACCGCCTGTCCGTCAAATTCCCGCACCGCTGTCGCGATGCGATGATCATCTGTGGCCACAACCACCGCCGTGGCACGCCTGGCCTGCAATGCTTTTTCATAAACATGTTCAATAAGGTATTTGCCGGTTTGCCGCAATAATGGCTTGCCGGGCAGGCGGGTGGAATCATAGCGCGCGGGGATAACAATTAAACTGGACAAAGCGAATCCTTTCGTTGAGCTTTATATTCCAGCGCAACGGTATATCCGAAACCCTGCCGCACGGCAATAATGCCGGCAATTGTTGTAAGTCGGTATTTCTTTCCGGCCAATGATAGACCATACATTTGCTGATGCCGCAGCGGTTTGATTCATTGATGCATCAATATGTGGACGGGGCAGAACCCCCTAAACCGGGTAGAAATACCTGTGGGATGGCATATTTGCTGATCTTATAATAATGAGGACCTCTTCACCGTTATGCCTTGTGCTGACTTTGGCACGAAAACATTACCATATTCCATGTACGCTGCCTGCTGGAATATCTCTGGCAAAAAAGTGAGGCTATACTCTGGCCTTGCCGCAATCCGGTTGCGATGCTTGCAACCAGACAGAGTATCGCCATAATTAAAATGGATTTTGTTGGCTATAGGTTGTTTGTAATTATAAGGAGTATTTTCAATGCCCGTTCTCATCGGAAAAATCGCGCCGGATTTTGTGGCCCCCGCCGTCATGCCGGATAATTCCATCAGTGAACAGTTCCATTTACGTTCCTATCTTGAAGGTTCTTATGGCGTGGTATTTTTCTATCCATTGGATTTCACTTTTGTCTGCCCATCCGAAATATTGGCCTTTGACCATCGCTTAGAAGATTTCGGCAAGCGTAACACCAAAGTTATAGCGGTGAGTGTTGATTCGCAATACACCCACCTCGCATGGAAACGTACCGCGGTGAAGGACGGTGGTGTCGGCAATCTGCGTTTTCCCATGGTGGCGGATTTAAATAAATCCATTGCGCGAAACTATGGAGTCTTGCATGATGAATCGGTGGCACTCCGTGGCACATTTCTTATGGACATGGCCGGAATCGTGCGGCATGAGTTGATCAATGATCTGCCCCTGGGACGCAATATCGATGAAACTATACGCATGGTCGATGCTTTGCAGTTTTATGAAAAAAATGGTGAAGTATGCCCGGCCGGTTGGAAATCAGGACAACCCGGAATGAAAGCGGATACGGCGGGCGTGGCCGAATATCTGGCTGCGCATGGGCAGAATCTTTGACCATTGGCCTATCGGCTCCAAGCAGGATCAGCTATTAATACGGCCTTCCCAGGGGCTGCTGGCGGTGGCATAAAGTTTACGGCCAATGCGACCGGCTTCGTATGCTAAACGGCCCGATTCCGTCGCCAGCATCATGGCGCGAGCCATTTTGACCGGTGCGCGCGCGCCGGCAATGGCGGTATTGAGCAGTACCCCATCTACACCAAGCTCCATGGCCGCGGACACATCACTGGCCGTGCCGACCCCGGCATCGACAATGACGGGATAAGCGGGATCATCAGCCTTAAGTTCTTCCAGAATAATACGAATGGCATTTGGATTCAGCACACCCTGTCCGGACCCAATGGGGGATCCCGCCGGCATAACCGCCGCCGCACCGGCTTTTTTGATTCGTTTGCACAGCATGACATCGTCAGAACAATACACCAGTACGTGAAAACCGTCCTGGACTAAAATCTCCAGCGCTTCAAGAGTCGCCACCGGCTCTGGTAAAAGAGTTTTGGTATCGCCGAGACATTCCAATTTCACCCAATCAGAGCCGCGATAGCCGGAACCTGTGAGCATTTCCCGTCCCAGTCTGGCCACGCGTACGGCTTCCTGGGCGTTAAAGCAGCCGGCGGTATTGGGAAGAAGTATATACTTATGTGGATCTATAAAATCTAGGATGTTTCGCCCGGAATTTTTGTCCACCAGCCGCTCCCGCCGCACCGCGACGGTTACGGCCGTCGCCCCGCTTTCTTGATGGCATTCCCGCATGACTTCCAGCGTAGAGTATTTTCCTGTGCCGACAATTAGCCGGGAATTTAGTTCGTAAGGTCCGATTTTCAGTTGTGTTGAGATCATATTTCCTCCGGATTCAGCCCCCTCCGACAAACGTCACTATTTCCACCTTATCGCCCGCTTTCAGGACCGTACTGGCATAGGACTTTTTCGGGACAATATCATAATTAAGCTCTACCGCCACCCGAACGGGCTGAAGCTTATGGTGCTCCAGTAAATCCTGAATGGTCGCACCTTGCGGCAATTGAAATTTTTCACCATTAACAGAAAATTCCATGCTCTTAGTTTAGCCGATTTCGTTGGTCATTGAAAATCGTTCCTGACTACTCCACCCCGGCCAGTGGAACCAGTGCTTGAACCAGATCGTCCATGGTGTACTGCTTCTCTAATACCAGCGGCAACAACACGCCATGATTGTGGGATGAATCCAAAATCAGCATGTTTTTCCCCAACCGGCCATATCCGCTTTCTTGCGCCTGATGCCCGCAAATAAACACATCCGCCCACCAGAATTTACTTAATGTGGCCAGGGTTTGTTCACTTTGTGATCGTCCCCAAACCATTTTGTAAACGGAACCATTACGCTGATAGTCGGCATCAGTCAGTGTCCGGCGCACGATACCGGCGTCAAAAGATGGCAGGTCCGAATCGCCGGGAAGCGAATGGCTTAAAAATATACCGCTGATTGTAATTCCCGCCAGCGGCATGCTATGCACAAATTCACGATACGCCGCCGCCACTTCCGCGGCGCGACCGCCGTAATACACTTGAAAGGCCCGGTTGAATCGCTCGGTCAGGTCATAACCATCCTTCATAATGGGGGTGGCTTGAATTTGAGCCAGATCATGATTAGCCAAAAGAAAATGTACCCTTCCCGGATATTGAAAAGCCCAGTCGATGGCATCCAAAAGCATTTGCAGGCTGGTATCTTCGCCCTCCGGCCCCAGCGCCCCTCCGTGAATCAACTCCTGCAAAAATACATGTCGTTCCGGAAAACAATCCAATGCCGAAAAAGTTTTAATTTTTTCATAATTTCGCCAGTGGTTGTGCAAGTCGCCTGCAACCACCAATTCACCAGTGGCCGGGAAGTGCAGTATATGCCCATTGCGTAATGGGTCCTGCCGGTTTAAAGCCGCCCCTTGGACGAGATACTCCATGGTTTCACGTGCCGACATAAACTCCTTTACTTTTGGCTCCCATTTCTCAAGTTAGTTAGACTCGCTGAATATTCGGCTAAAAATCATGCCCGTAAATATCCGCATATAACCATATTAAGCATCGGCCAAACTCCTGCAGACCATTGAATTCGCAATGACAGATTATCAATTGTTAATCCATGATATTACGTTACTGTATCGGCATCGGCGGCGGTACCAGCACTGGTACCACCGGGGCTGCTATCTCCGGCTTCCGAGACTCGTCCATCACGCGTGACAATGGCCCGCTGAAGATATACCGCGGAGCTTACACTCAGCACCAGTTGCAGTCGCGCGTGAACTTCTTCCATGCTCGGCGGGCGATCCGAAGGGCGATTTTCTACGCATTCGAGAATGAGACGTGATAGTTGCGGCGGAATCCGTGGATTGAGTTCATGTGGCGGGATAAGTATGCGCGAATCCACTCCACTGGCACCAGCTTTTTTTCTGGGTATGACGGTCGGCACATGACGGTCCGTGACACACCAGTACAACGTGGCTCCAAAATTAAAGATGTCCGTAGCGGGCGTTAACGGTCCTAAAGCTACCTGTTCCGGCGCAATATAATCCGGTGTGCCCTGAATACGGCTTTTGACTGTGCCAATAGCACAACTCTGACCAAAGTCAATGATTTTGCACTCATTATTTTGATTAATCATGATATTATTAGGTTTAATATCGGCATGAACATAACCCATCTTGTGCATGGCCGACAGTCCTTCCGCCACATGGCAGGATATTTCCAGCAGTGATTTCAAGCTGGCCGGGCGTTCGGTATCCAAAGCTACGCCATCAAAGAGGTCCATAAGCAGATGTAACTCAGTGGTGGCGAGGAATTTCCGGCGGCGGATCAGCCGATGGCTTTTGCGCAAAACTGGATGAGTAAAATGGCTGCTGATGGCATATTCCTGCTCAGCCTGTTCTAAAAAGCGATCATCTTCAGAGCTGCGCCGCAACACCCGTTTGAGCGCATAAACTTGCCGCGTACGGATTTCACAAACCGCATAAATTGTGCTTCTTGCTCCATATCCGAGGCAAGAAAGCACTTCAAAATCAGGAATTTGGGGTAAAACTTCCATCACCCGAGCCAAGCCTTGTTTTAGCATTTTATCTAGCGGCTTATGAACCTATATGCCGCAACTACAAACCGCTTATAACCGTAACAATTAGCAGGCGGTGGTTATAATAATACGGTTTTTGCGGCATGTTCGAGCCGTAAATTGATATGCGCGGGGAGTTGATCTTAGTGCCGCAGCAAGTGGTGAAATTCCCGGCTGAAGGCCCGCTCGCGGGCGGTAGGCCGTCCCTGAATTTCCCATTGGAACTTGACACAGGAATCAGGTATGTTCAGTCGACGTTGTAGTGTTCTAACCAGCGCCAACAAGGAATGTACCTGGTATGATGAATAATTAGCGCGATTAATATCCCCGATAACACATACACCCACGGCATTGGCATAAGCGATCTGATGATGAGGACTTATATAAGGCCAGGAAAAATAGGGGGCTGAAGATAATTGTTCCCGCCATGCCAAACCTTGCTGTACATAGCCATCCGGTTTACCAATTTCATTATTTGCATTATCCACCACAAAATGAAATTCGGCACCTTGTATCATGTTACCCGCACCCAGGGGCTTGATTAGTCCTCCTATATCTTTGCCTTCCGAGATTGCGGCGGCATTGCCGGACAACTTCCCGGATTGGTACACAATGATATAGTTCCACCGCCTATTTTGCAATTCCACAGCCGGCTGAATCAAAGAACTCCAATTTTGCCGGACATTCGATAAATTCAAAAGATAGGGTCCCGCACTGGTTACCGGTTGTCCTTCCAGAAGCAATAAAATACCCGCTGTTGCCGCTAAAGTTGCTGTTAATGTGGCCAGAACGGTAAATATCCGCCTATGGTTCACCACCGTGTGAACTTGGCGTGACAAAGCTTTTACGTTTGAACTCATAATCTGTAAAATCCATTCTACTTTTTAATTATCGACCTATAATTCATCAAAACTTAAAAAAATATTAAAAAATCATAACTTTCTCTAAGTTACAGTTTATTGGCGAAAATGCAAATAAAAGCCGATATAAAACGCGGAGTGCGGTTGGTATGGTCGTAGTTGGGGCCGATAGTGTTCTGGATGTAAGCGTATATATTCATTGATAGGCTATAATAACCCAAGTATAATGAGTTGGTGATATTTTTTGCGGTCGCTATAATTTAGGTGTATGTTGAGCTTGGGTTAAGGGGGTGTTCGACCGTACCCGCCCCGAGTTTCCTTTCGACCGTTCGGCGAAGACATCGCTCGTTGGTTCAATGAAGCGTTTGTTTTGAAGGAGATCGATCCAATGAATTTTGAACACTTGGCCAAAAAATCCCGATGGATGATAGGGATGGTTACCTTGTTTGGGTTTGCTACACTGCTGGGCGGGTTGGCCCTGCTGGCTACCGCTTCGCATGGTCTCAAAGGACCGGTCCATACGTCTGTAATCATGGCGGCGATGACGCCGGGATTTCTGTTTTTAGGCTTTGGAGTGTTAATTTTATGCCTGGCGGGTCTGGTTTATGCACTACTGGACCTGTTTATTCAAGCCATGGGGGATGGCCACTGGCAAAACGAACAATTGCGGGGAGCGTTGGAAACACACCGGCAGCTGCTGGAAACTATTCGTGATAGTGCCGCACTTTCTGATTCCGCTAAACAGATTGCTTATCGCCATAAAGATCGCGAAGCCCTTCGCCACGCTATTCGTGAGGACCTGGATAAAAATGATTACGATGGAGCCTATTGGCTGGCGTCAGAAATGGAGCGACGTTTCGGCAATCGGCAGGAAGCCGGGCAGTACCGGGATATGGTGGAAACTGCCCGCAAAGCCTTTATTGATCGTGAAATTCATGAGGCGCTGGAAAACTTTGATCAACTCCTTAAAAAATTCGATTGGTCGGCGGCTGGGCGCGAGCTGGACCGGCTCTCCCGCACTTTTCCCAACCATCCGGATATTGTGCACGTTTCCGAGCGTATTCAGGCGGCCAAAGAAAATCATAAACGGATGCTGCTGAAAGAATGGAAAGATGCGGTTACCAAGGAAGATGTGGATCGGAGCGTAGAACTTCTTAAGCAGTTGGATCAATATCTCACGCCCGGCGAGGCGGAGGGATTCAAGGAAATTGCCCGTGATGTCTTCAAAAAGCAGCTGCAGCAATTGGGGGTGCAGTTTGCTTTGCAATGTAATGATAAAAACTGGTCGGAGGCTATTCGTATAGGACAGCAGATTACCGATCAATTTCCTAATACGCGAATTGCCGCAGAAGTGCGGGAAGTTATGCCATCACTGCGACAAAAATCCAATCAGCCGATAGGCGCGATTTAATCTCTGCGTTATGTTGATGCCATGAAAGTAATTTTTCTTGGTTCCGGCTCTTTTGGTCTACCCGCACTTAAAACATTGCTGTACCATGGGTACGAAGTGCTATTGATCATAACCCAGCCTGATAAACCGGCCGGGCGTGGGCGCCTTAACACCGCTACCCCCATTGCGGATTTTGCCGACCAAAACAAGATCCCTCTGTGCAAGACCTCGGACCTCAATACGCCGGAGGTTGTCGCAGCTGTCAAAGCCCTCGCCCCGGATATATGGGTAGTTATCGCATTTGGGCAAAAAATACCTGAGTCCATGCTGCGTAGCGCACCACATGGCGGTATTAACCTCCATGCGTCGTTGCTGCCGGCCTTTCGTGGCGCGGCACCGATTCAGCGGGCCATTCTGGCTGGGGAACATACCACAGGTGTATCGGTTATCCGGGTAAGTAAGGTTATGGATGGCGGAGAAATTCTTGCCCAAATCCCCACCCCCATCGGTGAATCGGAAACCGCCGGTGAACTCCATGATCGCCTGGCTGAACTGGGTGCTCCCTTGCTCCATACGGTACTCCAGCAGTTGGAGAATGGCGATGTACATGCGGTTAGTCAGGATGCCACACGCATTTCGCAGGCTCCTAAAATATTCAAGGAAATGGCTTGGGTTGATTTTTCCAGGCCGGCCAGAGAGGTGTCCTGCCGCATTCGGGGCTTATCTCCCTGGCCCGGCTGCTTCGTTGATCTTTTAACTCCCGACGCGGTTGTACGCGCCCGCGTATCATTGTTGAAGTGTCGGGATATTTCCTTTATCGGTGAGGCGGCGGAACCGGGTTTGGTCTTACCGGAATTACACATTGCCTGTGGCGCTGGTTCGATTGAACTTCTGGAATTACAGCCATTGGGAAAACGCATCATGGATATGCGATCCTTTGCCAATGGCTATGGCATTCGCCCCGGCTGGAAATTACGCAGTAATCAGCCGCCCCTGCGGGATAGATTCTAATACTATACATCCGCGTCTTATTATCAGGACATGTTATCATCTTTTATTCAATAAATATAGACATTATTCACACAAGTATGTCTCTTTAATTTGACGCGGCTGTATATACTCCACGCGGCTTTTGGTGATACTTGGGAAGAAGTTAAAAAATGCGGGAAAGTACCTAATTTTAAACTATGATGTAGCACCGATGAATCGTAAACAGCCGCATGCAGTATACAACGCAACTTTTCTATTTCCCATTAAGTTAGCCGCAGAGTAACCGTTCACGGGCTAATAAAGCAATATTCAAAATATAAGTGAATAATGAATAATGAGTAGAACGCAGGTTTATATGATAAGTTGGCCAGCCTGCTGGCCGTTTGTAAAGTAAATTACGCATACCGGTGGGGTTATCCCACCGGTATGCTGCATAAAGCCGCGATCGCGGGTCGCGCCAACGATGAGAAGTGACATATGAATAACTACGAGTAACGAGCAAAAAATCATTACGAATCCTGCGCTATTAAGTGTCGCGCAGCGTAATGTCTCCTTGCTCATTGCGGCGCGACCAAGGGCGGGCAATATTTGGTGGCTGGGTTGTGAATGGTTACCTTTATTTTTACTCACGTAGGCCGTCTCTGAGCCGCATTACTTAGTCGAATTTAATTTTGCCAGCGCCTCATAATAGTGACGCACTAAGGTCTTATAACGCGGCAAAGTTTGATGTCTTAAAGCGTTGAGAATCATGTTACGCTGGCGCGGCGGCAGATTCCCCCATTCCCGATGATCTGATATGAATTGCTTCATACGAGCCGGGTTCATCATGCCACCTCCGGGAATAAAGGAGTTCCGGGCCGACTGACTTGGTGTCATCGGCGAGGGGTGAGCGCCCTCCGAGGGGTGCAGCGACATAGACTGTTGTTCGGAGCTTTTAGTTTTCCGTCCGCCGCCATTTGCATTCTGCGAGTGCTCGGCCATTTTAATCAACTGATCCAGGTGCTCAATAATCTGTTTTTGCACCACTTGTGTCCTGGTCCCGACATCCGCCGCCTCCAGCCGCTCGGTGCTGCGGCGCATACCCGCCAGAACTTTCCGCAATTCCCTGTTTATTTGCTCTTGTGATTGATTTCCGGAGGCGGGGGTGTGACGAACCCAGGGCCAACTCATGAACCGAAATCGCTTATGCGGGCTTAAGAGTTGAGTAAAGCGGCTCACATGGAGGGGGGACTTCGGCTGATTACTGGCTACTGGCTTACCAATGTGAAATAGCACAACTGGAACATGGCCATCGTTGGATAGATTGGAAACTATGGTCAAAGCGCGGCTGCCGGGTGCCGCGGAAAGAAAAATGACAACCACAATTATGACCGCCAACACCTGGCTCGGACAAGATTTCTGATCCTCTTTTATCTGAAAAAAAACGCGCTGCATTCATTACACCTCATGAGCACTTAATAAATTATACCCGTTTTCCATGTCAACACGACAGGAATAGGCAGCCGGAGAACTGGTCAGGGGCGGCCATGTTTTTTGGCCATTCTTTATTCCTCCATCCTATCGCAGCCTCGCCGCCAATTTCCATTTTAGCCGCGTGGCCTTGGCCCGCGCGTTAACTCTGGAAATCTCACCCTCACTAAAAAATATGGCCGCACCCTACTGATCTGTTGTTGCGGTAAAATGCAGTCCTTGCTGTACCATTTGACGTCCATGGTCCTGGTGCCGGCATGTGTGTACTCTACATCGAACTTTAGGCAAAACAGCAGGACCGCTCCCAACCATGCGGGATTGGCCAATGGGGGCTTAACGAATCTTCGGTTTTCGGATATTCTGATAATCGAGTGGTTCGTAGTGTGAGGAACGTGTCCGTGAAAAAGCTGCTGGTCGCCAATCGAAGTGAAATTGCTATCCGTGTATTACGTGCCGCTACCGAATTGGGGCTGGCCACGGTGGCCATTTACACGTATGAAGATCGCTATTCTTTGCACCGATTTAAGGCCGATGAAAGCTATCAGGTCGGCGGGGCGGATGCTCCGGTAAAGAATTACCTCAATATCTCCGCCATTATTGATGTCGCTAAAGCCCATGCTGTGGATACCATTCATCCCGGTTATGGTTTCTTATCGGAGAACGCTGAATTTGCCCTGGCCTGTGCGCAGGCCGGTATCACCTTTGTCGGTCCAACGCCGGATATGCTGCGGGTCTTCGGCGACAAGACCGCCGCCCGACGTATCGCCCAGCAGGCGGGGGTTCCGGTGTTGCCGGGAACTGATCATGGCGTAACCGATCCGGTAAAAATTAAAAAAATGGCCAAAGACATT
Organism: Planctomycetota bacterium; assembly: GCA_023489375.1. GTDB lineage: Bacteria > Planctomycetota > Phycisphaerae > WQYP01 > WQYP01 > JAMDCX01. The sequence goes on along the minus strand of JAMDCX010000042.1, from coordinate 3,466 downwards.
GGCTTTCCGCTGATAATCAAAGCCAGTTTCGGTGGCGGTGGCCGCGGCATGCGCGTGGTGCGCGAACCAGGTGAATTAACCGCCAAACTTGAAGAAGCCCAGCGTGAAGCGGGGGGAGCTTTTGGCAAATCGGAAGTGTTTCTGGAACGTTATATCGCCAGGGCCAAACATATTGAAGTGCAGATTCTGGGCGATGCGCACGGCCACCTGGTACATCTGTATGAACGTGATTGCTCTGTGCAACGCCGTCATCAGAAAGTGGTGGAGCTTGCGCCGAGTATCGGGTTGCCGGAAGATTTGCGGACCGCAATATGCCAGGCGGCGGTGGCAATTGGTCGGCAGGTCCAGTACCGCAATGCCGGTACCGTGGAATTTCTGGTGGATGTCGATTCGGGGAAGTATTTCTTCATTGAAGTCAATCCACGCATTCAGGTGGAGCACACCGTTACGGAAATTGTAACAGGTATTGATCTGGTAAAAGCTCAAATACGCGTGGCGCAGGGCCATAGTTTGCATGGAGCGGAAATTCAGGTCCCCACCCAGGACAACATTACCTGCCGTGGTGTAGCTCTGCAATGCCGGATTACCACTGAAGATGCCTCCAATCATTTTATTCCCGATTATGGTCGCATCACCAGTTATCGTTCCCCCGCCGGCTTTGGTGTGCGTCTGGATGGCGGAACCGCGTACACCGGTGCGGTCATTACCCCGTATTTTGATTCGTTATTGGTCAAACTGACCTGTTTCGCTCCTACACTGGAAGAATCGGTGGCCCGCACGGTCCGGGCTTTATCCGAATTTCGCGTGCGTGGCGTCAAAACCAACATCCCTTTTCTGGAAAATCTGGTGCAGCATCCCACCTTTGTTTCCGGCCAGGCCACGACAACCTTTGTGGACAATACTCCGACACTGTTCCGGTTTACGGTCCGTCGTGATCGTGCCACCAAGCTGCTTTCGTATCTGGGCGATGTGATAGTCAATGGCTCCCCGGAGGTAAAGCGTGTGCCGGATATCGCGGCCATGACACCGACCCCAGTACCTGCCGTCAGTCACATCCAGCCTCTACCCAAAGGTCTCCGCGATCATTTCAAAGAAATGGGAGCCAGGGATTTTTCCCGGTTTCTCATGAGGCATAAAGCTCTGCTGTTTACCGACACCACGATGCGCGATGCCCACCAGTCACTATTAGCTACACGCATGCGCACCATTGATATGCTCCCCGCGGCAACCGCGATGGCCCGGATGCTTCCCAATATTTTCAGCCTGGAGATGTGGGGCGGGGCTACTTTTGATACCGCGATGCGTTTTTTGCATGAAGACCCCTGGCAACGCCTGGCGGAATTGCGCGCCGCTGCCCCCAATCTGTTGTTCCAGATGCTTTTACGCGCCAGCAACGCCGTGGGATATACCAATTATCCCGATAATGTTGTGAAGTATTTTGTGCGGCAGGCAGCGCTTAACGGCATTGATGTGTTTCGCGTGTTTGATTCATTGAATTGGACACGCAACATGCGCGTCGCCATGGACGCGATTCTGGAAAGCGGCGCTATTCTCGAAGCCGCCATTTGTTACACCGGCGATATACTCAACCCGCGCCGGGAAAAATATTCGCTCCAATATTACATTCGCATGGCCAAAGAATTGGAAAAAATGGGTACGCATATTCTCGGAATTAAGGATATGGCGGGCCTGTGCCGGCCGTTGGCCGCGCAAAAGCTGGTTAAAGCGCTGAAAAATGAGGTGGAACTGCCGCTTCATTTTCACACGCATGATACCGCGGGCGTGCAGGCGGGCAGTATCCTTTTAGCCGCCCAGGCGGGTGTTAATATCGTCGATGCCGCCATCAGTCCACTTAGTGGTATGACCAGCCAGCCTAATATAAATTCGTTGGTGGCGGCATTGGCTCATACGCCGCGCGACAGCGGGCTGGATCAAACCGCGCTGGCTCGTCTTGCGGATTACTGGGAGGCTGTGCGGCGGTTCTATCAGCCGTTTGAGGAAGGGATGCTTGCCAGCACCGCTTCCGTTTATGAACATGAAATGCCCGGCGGGCAATATACCAACCTGCGCGTACAGGCCAAGAGTCTCGGCCTCTCTGAACGCTGGAATGAAATCGCCGCCATGTACGCCCAGGTGAATCAGCTTTTTGGCGACATTGTCAAAGTCACGCCTTCCAGCAAAGTTGTCGGCGATATGGCGCTGTTCATGGTCACCAACAATCTGACCCCCGATGATGTGCTGGACGAATCCCGCCACATTGATTTTCCCAAAAGTGTTGTGGATATGCTGCATGGTGATTTGGGCCGTCCCCCCGGCGGCTGGCCGAAGAAACTGCAAAAAATAATCCTTCGCGGCAAACCACCGCTGACCGTTCGGCCCGGCGCTAAACTACAACCGATTGATCTGGAAGCCGCGCGAGGAGAACTGGCGCACAAGGTGCATCGCGAAATAACCGATACCGATCTGGCCAGCTATCTGATGTATCCTGATGTTTTCCTGGAGTATGATCGCTTCCACAAGCTCTATGACCAGGTTGACGTTATACCCACTCGCGTTTTCTTCTATCCCATGGAGCCTTATGTGGAAGTACCCATCGAACTGGAGCCTGGGAAAACGCTGCTGGTGAAATTTCTGACGGTTGGGGACCCTGATCCGGATGGAATGCGAACCGTATTTTTTGAACTCAACGGCCAGCCGCGCGAAGTAAAAGTTCTTGACCGGTCGCGCGGCGGCAAGGCTCGTGTTCAAATGCCCAAAGCGCAACGTGATAATGCCGCCCATATCGGCGCACCCATGCCCGGCAAAATTTCCACGCTCGCGGTGAGTCTGGGCCAACATGTACTCCGGGGTGACAAACTTCTGTCCATTGAAGCCATGAAGATGGAAACCGCTGTCTACAGCCCGCGCGACGGCAAAATTGCCAGGATTTATGTCCAGCCGGGGATAATAGTAGCCTCCAACGATCTGTTGCTGGAGTTTGAGTAGACACACCCTCTTCGGTTCCGGTGTCTTATCCAAATTTCAAATTTTGTATCCGCTCGCGGCTATGCCGATGGGCCGGAGTTGCGTCTGTTTCGGCGTTTTTTCTCAAATCTCAATTTTCAAATTCACTTGCGGCACCGCAACGCCTTGTATGGCCGTGAAGACGGAACACGAAAGGGTCAAAGAAAAAGTAACCGTTCACGGGTAAAATAGAAAAATCAGCCGGGATATGCTGCTTTTCATCGCGAATACTGCCACCACAGATAACACGAATGAAATGGATAGAAATGGAATGTACCAGTTTAGGATTCCGGAAAAGCACAGTGTATCCGTGATATCGGTGCCATCCGTGGTTCCAACAAACATTCACAAGGAGGTAGGGGAGGTACACGGAGGAGAATTTCAGTGAATAAGGCACAAATCCATAAGGATATAGCAATGATTTAATCCTTGCTGGTTATGTCGTTGTGGTAAAATATGAGGA
>JAMDCX010000027.1 GCA_023489375.1 Planctomycetota bacterium | reverse complement strand
TAATCCACAGAATTCAAGCCGATTTGGGCTTTGGCTCCGATCTGATTGCTGATGCGAGCCGGGCCTTGAAAGCTATTTCCTGAAATAACCGCCGCCGCCGCACCGCGTTCAATGGTCACCTGTCTCGATCCTGTATCCATAAATTCGCAGGCATTGATAATCAAGCGGCCACGGCGCAGCACCACCGCAGGTGCTTTCTTATCCCGTTGCGCCCAGGAAATAAAATGACAACCGGTAAAAGTGGTCTGACCCGAGCCTTCCAGAATGGCCATGGTATCGGTCAGTGGACCGCCCCAAAAACCGCAATTATTAAACTTCACCGGGCCGGTGTTGGTTTTGCCAATCGCAATAGATGGCGCACCCAGGAACTGACCGTTTACAAAGGAAATACCCGCATGCGTTTGATTGCCGTCCACTTGCACGGAAGTTAATTTCACATGCGCCGGCCCTTCATCCGAACCACATTGGGTAAGCACCACATTCGGCTCGCCGCTTGGGGTACGTATAAAGTGATAACCAATTTTATGACAAATTGCGAAGCAGTTAAACATATATTCCCAATCGGTGCGGCCAATGCGGAAGGCTGTGGCTTCTTGAGAAGTAAAAGCCATCGTTGGTGCATCAGCTTTCCAGAATGGCCAGAAATGAACATCCTCCACGCGGCCCACATCACCGCACTTGTCAATAAACAGGCCGGTTTTAAGCGGCTGGCCATACAGGCCATGGATGTAGTGGCGTGCGCCGGTAACGGTACCACAATCCACCGCCTGCCACGGGTTGAGAATGGTGACGTTGACCAGAGCCGCACTGTCGCCGAGTTGGCGAACGGTCCAAGGATATTGTACCGGCGGTTCCGGGCAGGTCTGTTCGGGATAGAAGACCTTAACCCCGTACAAGGTGCTGTTGGTATTCAAGGAAATCAAAGGTGTTCCATTCGGTTGGCCCTTGCCGCCGACCGCCAACAGGCAACTGCCGGCTTTTGGAGAGTTGCCGGGAGCGTATTGATTATTGCCAGCTACACCGGCCGGTGGAGCACGAAATATTCCCTGAAGCGTAACATTGGCTGGCACATTTAATGAACCCTTGATAAGGTAATCACCTGTCGGCAATAGCACCACATTACCGCTTTGTTTTCCGGCGGCATCCAGCGCTTTTTGAATAGCGGCGGTGTCATCGGATTTGCCATTGCCGTGTGCACCGAACTTACGAACATTAAGGTATGGTTCACCCAAACCGCCGCTTGGCGGTTCCGAAGCCGCCGGTAATGCCATGGCCAGGCCACCACCCATGAGCGGAGCCGCCAAACCCGCCAGCGCCGCTCCACCAAGGAAACGCCGCCGATCCAAAATCGCTTCTGCTTTGGTGTGCAGAAGCGCTTTTGGGCTTGTCGGCTCCATGCGATTCCGTGCATCCGTTCCACTTTCTTTTGACATTTCAATTTCTCCTTATGAAAAAATACTGCTTTGTAAAAACCGCCGGCAAACTATCTCAGTTGTATGCCGCAGGTAGCCGCTTTATGGCAGATTAATCGGTTTATAACTGAAAAGATAATTTCCGGGTCCGACATGCACAATGATTTGTCCATGACTCCGTTTGATGCCATTGACGCCCGGAGCCTCGGAAATCGACAATCGCAACGGTTTGCCGTCGCAGAGGACCGTGGCAACACCAACTCCCGGCAGCGTGACGAGAGCCGAACTGGCTGCTGGAATTATAACGTGGATATGCAGTTCTTTGCCGTGCCAGCGCCATTGACTGGAAATGGGGCCAAAGCGACTGTCGTATGTGGCTCCAGCCCAGGGCAATGCTCGAACTGGATGTGGCTTGATAAAAATGGTACGAAAACCCGGGGATTGCCAATCCGGCTGTATTCCCGCCAGATCGTTATAAAACCAACCCAGAATATCACCAAACATGATGTGATTCATAGACGAGGGGTGCAGCCCCCATCCTTCCCACAGCGTGGTTGCACCATGCAATATCCATTGACCATAACTTGGGTATGTCGTTTGGGTGGCAATATGATAAGCCAGAGCGGTATGGCCAAAGCGGCTTAACACGCGAAAAAGACATTTTGCTCCCAATATGCCAACGTCCAGGTGGTTGTGCCGGGCATGAACATCCGTCACCAGACGGTCAACCACCGCCGCCCGCTGACTTGTCGGTACTAATCCATAGTAAAGCGGCATGGCCTGCGCGGTTTGACCACCGTTACTATACAAGCCGTGCCCTTTATCGTATTTGGAGTTAAATGTTTTGCGGATAGATGCGGCATCGGCGGCAAAAATCCGCGTATCAGCGGCTTTACCCAGCACGTCGGCCATGTGGGATAAAAGTATGGCATCATGGTACAGGATGCACGATGAAGTAAAGAAAACCGAAGGCGGTCTGCGGCTGCTGGTGGCCCAGTCGCCCAGCACCCACTGATTCCCTTGGGAGTGGTTATACATGGCCAGCGTATAGAGGATGTATTTTTTTATGCCCGAATAATGCTCACGCAAAATTTCCCCGTCCCCCTGATACCGATACTGATTCCAGGCAACAAATTCATACGCACTTTCCCAATCCGGAGCATTGACATTGCCCCATCCCGGCGTTGGATTGATCAGATAAAGTTGTCCGCCGGGCTGCTGCTCGTCCTTAAAATCGTTGAGCCATTTGGCATAACCCAGCTGATTATTATACGTCATCATGCCCTGAACCGATCCCAGCCAGGCATCACCGGTCCAGCCGTCCTTCTCACGGGTGGGGCAATCCGTGGGATAGCCGACAAAATTTGAGCAATAGGAGCGATTGGTCGCATCCGCGATGGCATTCAACAGCGGGTTACCGCACCAGAACACACCGCAACGGTGAAAGGCCGTATGTATAAAATCAGCATGAATACTGATAATATCATGCCGTGATGCCAAACCGTTAATTTGCACATATTGAAAACCGTTGTAGGCAAAATTGGGGTGATAAGTAAAAACTTGGCCGTTAGCCGGGATAATAGTATCCGCCTGGAAGGAGCCCGTATATGTAAATACGGATATGGGATTGCGGTTAACCAAGCCGTTGGCGAACAGACGCTCCCCGTATTTGAGCACTACCGGCACACCGGCTTTTCCTCTGGCGGTTAAGGTCACCCACCCCGACATATTCTGTGGAAACTTGACGACAAAGACATGTTTTTTCGGCTCATTGATGGAAACTGGTGCCAGACGTTGCACCACTTCGCAAGAAGGCATGAGTTGGGCGGTCAGGTGTCCGGTCGGGGCCTTGGCCACAACGGCATGCGGATAAGCCGCGAGTTTTTTGTGCGGATTATCCCAGCCCGCTATTTTTAATGCCGCATCGTAAACCTCACCGTTGTATACACCATCAGCCAGCCGCGGTCCGGCGGCGGCCTGCCAGGTGTTGTTGGTGGCCAGCCAGCTTGATTTGCCGCTGATAGCTCGCATCAGCAGATTCATGCGCACTTTTGGCCACGCCCGCCACGGGGCATTCTGCCAACCCCACACATCACGTTCCATCACGTTGTACCAGCCGTTACCTAATTCAATGGATATGACATTGCGACGGCCCTTCCGCAGCAAAGACGTTACATTAAAACTTTGATAGGGCACGGATTTAGAATAATCATACAGAGTTGATTCCAGTTCCCCTTTGCCCACCTTGTGACCATTTATCAATACCTTCCAATAACCCAGACCGGCCATGTACATAAATGCGTGACGCATGTCCGCCGGGACAATAAAAACCTTGCGGAAAATCGGACACGGCTGATTTTGTACCCATTGGGGGCGCGCTGCCACGCCATGCCATGGTCCGTGGCCCCACGCAGCCAACACCACGGCTTTATCTTTACGCGGCACTCCAGCCATCCAATTAATTCCAGCTTTTATTGGAACTGCCGACCATTTGGCATCCGTCACAATGGTCTTGCTATAGTCATCAGCGCCGTGTATCCGCATCCGGGCTATTAATCCCGCTGGATTCGGTGTACTGCCGGTATTTTTCAATAACACAACGATTCGATTATCGCCAGGGCGAAGGTAGCGGCCTACGGCCAGTACTGCCGGCTTTTCCCACGGTGCGCCGAATTTCCGCATGACCACATACCCGTTAATACCGATACGGCAGAAATTGTCTCCGGCAATGGTCAGTGTGGCATGCGAAACCGCAGTGTGCTGTGGTAACGTGAACCTTCGCTCCAACACATACAAGCCTACCGGAGCGTTAAAAGTATGGGCCTGGGCAATGCCCATGGCCAAAATCCATCTGGCACCGGATAGACGTGGCGCCGCCTCCGCGAGGTCTGCATTATTGGGATTCTGATAAAAAGCATTGGTAATATGCGGATGATAAGTGATCCACGTTCCACGCCAATTAGCGGCCTGCAGCGGCCCGGTCATCCAGCTTGCCGGGCGGCTCCATTGTGATCGCCAGCCATGAGAGCCCCAAACCCGCACACGCCAATAATAATGGTGGTACGGTTTGAACGCCGGACCGTTGTATTGCGGAAGAAAATCCGGATTCTCTTTCACTTTTCCTGAATCCCACACCAGTGAATGGCTATCCCTGAATTCCGCCGGATTGGATGATACTTGAATCTGATAGGCCACTTCGTGCCGCAATGTATTATGCTGCGGCGGTGTCCAAGTCAGTCGTGGATGGAATTTCTGCACACCCACTGGATTAACAGCCCAGTTGCAACGCAAACGAAATGGGGCGGTTGATGAGGCATGTATATCCCGCGCCGGCAGCTTCGGTCGCATTTGGTCTGCCAAGGGAATTTGAAGGATGATATTTTTGGGTTTTGACCGCATGGCCGATGCGGTAGAAGTATCACCCGCAGCGCGGATCAGACCAGGTGTCAAAAACAACAGAACCAGAACGGAAAATACAGTCTTGATCATTACAGACTCCTGACAATTCAAAAATCATACAATATTTCTTCTGTTCCAGCACGTGAGCACGTTTTTATCGGAAGTATTAGGGCACGGCCATATTTTTTGGCAAAAGCCTCACTTCCGTCACTTGTTTGCATATTAAAGATGTTTCCTGGGATCGCGGGCGTCTGCCCTCCAAGGATTTGTTGGCATAGCAGTACCAATGGATGCTCTGTAG
>JAMDCX010000111.1 GCA_023489375.1 Planctomycetota bacterium | reverse complement strand
GACCTCAACGGCATATTGAGTAAACTGGATTTGCTGGAACTCTTTGCCCAGCCGCCCGCCTGGGCATCGGGCTAAATGTAGCAAGTATATGACGGCGGAAAGGCCGAAAATCAAGGCTTTTTGTTACAACGAAGGGGAAGTTAAGTTAGAATTTAGGAGTTAGGAGTTAGGAGTTAGGACAGGGCACGAAGGTGCGAGCCGGTGGGTTTATCCCACCGGAATAATTTAGCCCGGATTATTCACGGCGCAGCGGAATCGGTCATATATCGGATGTTCCAGCAAAAGCCGGTGCTTCGCATAACAATAATGCGCTGTAAAATCAACGGGTTTCGCATCTTATCAGCAGCTTCTTTCTCGTGGCTACTTTTACGCCTCGGTGCCGTAGAGCTGCCGATAAGACGACTTTTGCCTTTTCTAAAAACCTTTGTACCGACATCCGCGGCTGGCCTTGCATCCGCAATTCCATCGTGCAGAGCGTTTTGTGTTCTTCCAAGCCTTCCGGCACCGTGGTCTCCATGTACTGCCACCCGCCGGGCTAATTTCAGCACGATCTGGATGGCTTGTATCTCGGCCGAAGAGCAATTTGACAAATTAGCGATGGTACGGTGTATGATCTTGCCGTCCTGGCGATAGGAATCACGTAGGATGTAGTGAACGTATTTACCAGAATGACATGTATCGACATACATCGTAATACAATATAACACAAATGTAACTGTTCACAGTCCGGCTACCAACATCGTCCGCTCTACAATGAGTAATGAATAATGAGATGGGCCTGGCGGCCTTAATAAGACGTTGCGCTGCACTTGGGAATGGGACCATAATAACTTCCCGATTGGCATTACCATTGAATACTCCACCACCGGCATAGCCGGTAGCTATTTGACGGACAATGCTCCGGAATTCGCGCACCAACCGGCATAACGACTATTGGGAAGTTATTATGCGCCAGTTCCGTAATGAGATGTTGCGCTACATTTAAAGTACAGGAGTCGCAATGGTTTTTTGATCATTATTTTTTTACATCAGAGGAGGCAGAGCTACGCAGAGATAACTGCCCAATAACCTGTACCCGCAACTTGCAACCTCCGTTGTGTCGTCGTGTCGTTGTAGTAAATCACACTGTTGTTCGTTGTTCGTTGCTCGTTGTTTATCATGTCGTTGTGGTGAAATAGTTTTATTCTACTTATTGATCAATATCTGTTATCCCATGGCGGCACCATGCCGCCGGCTAATTTTTTCCGGTGGGATAAACCCACCGGCTCGCGTCTCCCCGTATCCTGTCTCCGGTAACCTGTAACCTGTTTTTAATTTTTTTACGGTTATGACCGTGCACGGTTACGAATCGTACCGGTCCAATTTATTCATGTGATAAACGTTGACGACTATACAGGTTCCCGGATGCGGCACATCCGCAGGCATAAACGTTACAGTATGGACAACACCAACTCATTCCGGGTTGCAAGCTTTAAGTTGTCCACTGGCGCATGCCGGCGGCGTGGCAATCCGCATACCTTCCGGCGATTCCAACGGATACCATTGAGAGCCTTTCTGGGGACTGCGTACCAGCATTCCACCGCCGGCCATGGCCATCTGCATCATGGCAAAATTAGGCGGCATGCCCTTAGTTTTGGGATTGTTGGCCTCGGCCTGGAGTTGTTCCATGGCCTTCTTGGCCTGCGGTGAATATTTCTCCAGATAGGCCAGTTTTTTATCCGAGCAGGAGGAGCACGTATAATATTCCGCCCAGACCAATGTAGGCTTACCGGTTTTCCCGATCAGCGGCGGATACTTGGATCGCGGCAGCACCTGCACGCTGCCATCGGAAGTATCGTAGTAATAAGCGGTGGTGGGGCCGTAATTGGGAGTTTGAATGAAATTGCGGACAATAAACGCAATTGCCACAATGGCCACCACCGCCGCGATGATACTGACCACCGCAGAATTTTCATTGATGGTGTTGCGGAGGTTGGCCGGTTTGAGTTTTTCCTTCCAGTTGTACGGGAGAATCATAAGCAACCCTTTCTATAAAAAGCCTGAACTACAGATACAAAAGCCAAGAATCTCAGCTAAAATAATGCTCTAAATCTCAATGCCAAGAAGTTGTCGGAAAGAAATCATCAATTCCTTTCCGATACTTATGTATTAAACTTTAACAGGTTTCTAATAAATTGCAACATCACGGCGCCAAACAGTCTCTTTTGGGTACAACCGTTCCGGGCAGATAAGGTGAAATATCAGTACGATGGTGAGGTCCCATCCTTTAACCGCAGATAACGCTGATTGGCGCAGATATATTCCGACCCCTGATCTGCGGGCATCTGCGTGATCTGCGGTTTTACACCCTTGCAGCACCGCAACGCCTTGCGGTGGTTCGCAGCCAATGCCAATATCAAGTTCATAGTAACCGTTCACGAAGGGGCGACTGCAGCAAGCTGGAAGCCTGCACCACAAGGGATTCCCACCCTTTGGGCTATGTCAAAATCGCGGTAATTCTGCCCCTCGACATGACCGTGAACGGTTACGATTATTTGGAAGTTATTATGCATCAGTTCCTTACGCATTACTCATTATTAAGTACTACTCTTCCTGGAATTCTTTCGTCGCTTTACGGTTATACCGCCTGCGTGTAGGCGAAAGGACTATAATACACGAAGCAAGGCCCGGGACTGGGCAACCAAACCGGCAATTTCCTCATCTTCCATTTGATAACCCTGTATTAAATGCTGGTAGCAGGCAATGGCTTCTGCGCGGTGGCGTTGTTTACGCAGTAACTCCGCTTTTTGATATAACGCTAATGCGGCACAAGCCCGCAGCGGCGGCGCGGCGTCCTGACCGTATCTGGTCAGTACCGCCTCATATCCAGTCAGGGCGTCGGCAAGTTTTCCCAGCTCCGCCAGGGCCATGGCGCGGTAGCATTGCGCCCGGGCAGCATGTTGTCGCAAAAGCGGCGAATCCGACTCCGAGAAGCGGGTGGTAACCGTATCATAAACAGCCATTTGTTCCAAACGTTTGCCGCGTTCTCCCAGGGTCAGAGCTTTGCGCATCATGGATCGAACCACAATTAATAAAATTCCCGTATCCCCGGTTTTTTCAAAGCGCTGAATAATAGCGTCATAAACAGCCAGTTCATCAAGTTTGCGATCCAGTTTACGAAAGGCCAGAGCCGTTCCAAGCATGGCAGCGGCTACCTGCCTCTGTATGTCCGTGTCCAGTATGGTACTGAATTTACCCACGAGTTTCTGATAGCACCGCACTTCATCACCAATCCGCCCCTGCTTTCCGGCAATGGTCGCCTGACATATTAACGTTTCAATCACATAGGCCCACAATGACGGATCGGTGGAGTTGCCAAAGCGCAAAATCAGGGCATCATAGGCCGCCTGTTCATGGCCCGGACGATCCAATTGGCCCAAGACACGTCCACGATCCAGGATTGTCCGACAAAGAGGCAGGGCGAAAGATGAATCTGTTTCATGACCAAATTTAAGCATAAATTCATTGCAGACCCGTAGTTCATCCTCCAACGAACCATTTTCTTTAACCAGTTGAATTTTTATGCGGAAAGCTTCTGCCGCGGCGCGCCGAATATCTGGAAACCTGCTGCCGCCAAATTGTTTTATAAATTGATCGCAGGCGGCATCAAGTTCCGCACCACGACCATGCCAAACAGGATTTTGCAAATATGCCAGTTGTGACTGTGCTGTGGCCACATCCAAATTCGTAGCCGCACTCTCCACAGGCGCGGTGGTTTCAGCAACGGGGGAAGGAGCGGTAGCGGCGGTATCGGGTGGAGGAGTTATCGCGTTGGTAGCATTTGGCGCGGCGATCGCCAGGGCGGTATGGGGAGTCGGTGCGGTAAGGGCCTCCGTGGGTGTTTCAACAGGCGCCGGCTCCTGCGGCGGCGTTTCAACAGTGAGGGATAAAGCCGCGGCTGGTTCCATAATAGGTGGTGTCCCATTGGCCGGTATTGGCTCTGCGTGTTCCTCCGCCATACTGGCAGCCACTGTTTTCTGTTCCTCTGCAGCCTTCGCCGCAGCTATGTTTTCCTGCTGTTTATGGGCAATTAAGGCGGCAATTTCCACTGCACGGTCCACCCATCCCAAAACTTCCGGAGCGGAATCATGCTGGAACCGTTCCCGCAAGGCTTGTCCAATTGTCAACGCATTATCATAATCACCCGCCTCCAGGGCCTGCTCCATCCGTCGCCCCAGCACGGTGGTGAGTTGCCGACGAACATTAGCTGCACACCGCCCCCCTGTGGGCCGGAGATGCTCCATGGTATCGGCGATCTCCGCGCGTACCCATGGCTGTGCAACGGCCCCAAAACGTTGCACAGCCTTATCATACGCCGCCAGAGCTTCCAGGGGTTTATCCAGCGCCGAAAGCACCGCAGCTATAGCAAACGCCGCTGAACTGATGATTGCCTTTTGCGATGGTGATGATTCCGGTGGTTCACCATACGCCTGGATCGCCTGATAATCGTCTAAACTTGCCTGTAATTTCCCCCTATCATGCAACAGTTCCGCGCGCCGGAATAATGACTCCATGACTAACGAAACAACGGCTGGATCAGATATCGAACGAAACGATGTTACCACTTCCTGATAAGCTGTTATGGCCGCATCGGAGTTGTGCAGCGCTTCAAGAAGCGCGGCCCGATTGTGCATGGCTTGAGCCAGCAACCGTACCGGAATCAGATCCGACTCCGTCCGCGCGCGCTGCAGCAATTGATCGAGCGTTTGCAGAGCTTCTTCATGGTGACCTGTTTTTCCCTGTAAGGCGGCCTGATTGAATAACGCGGCCGGTATACATTGGCGGGATTCCGTTTCCCCATTGAAGTCAAATCGCGACGCCAGAGCGGCATACGCGGCCACAGCTTCGGCGGGACGTTCCAGTTTTTCCAGCAACTCTCCGCGTAAAAACATGGCTCGGGCCAGGGGTACCAGCTGGGTAGCCGGCGTACCGCGTTCAACCCGGGCAATAAATTGCCGACAGGCTGACAACGCCTCTTCAAACCGGCCATCTTCCCGCAACATGAAGGCCCGCGCCAGGATCACCGGGCCTGTCACCGCCCGCACTCCCGGCGTCACATTATCAGCAAAAACGGCCAGCAGGGCATCATAGGTTGCCAGTTGCTCGGCGCGGCGCGACAATCGGCCCAGACAGGAGGCTTTCGAGGCCATGATATTCGCCATCGGCGGCGGAAGCGGCAAAAGAGATTGTCCTGCTTTCAATGCGGCATCATACGCGGCCAGCGCCTCAGCTTCATGCCGCTGCGCAGCGAGTATCTCCGCTTTGCGGCTCCAGGCATGAAAAAGCATTTCGCAAATCACCGGATGGGTGCTGTAGCGAAAGCAATCAATAAATGCGTCACAGGCGGGCATAACCGCATCGGTTTTACCCATATACGCCTGCAGGGCGATTTTATTAAACATGGCCCGCGCACAAAGCGTCAGCAGGTCCGTATCTTCAGAAGATTTGAACCGGTGAATTAAATCGTCACACCATTGATCGGCTGCGGTATAATCGCGCCGGGTCGCCCGGATGGTGCTTTGATCCAGCAATAACGCGGCCACACTACACCGCAACTGAGCATCCACCACCTCACCCGTGCGTTCAACGATCGCATCATACGCGGCCAGGCAGGCTTCCACCCGCCCCAGACGGCACAAGGCCAGTACGCGCGCTTTACCGGCGGCCCTGACCACTTCAAGCCATGGTGGGTCCACAAAAGCACCGAATGCTTTCAGGGCCTTTTCCGCCAATGTCAACGCCTCGGTATATCGATTCAAAGCCAGATGCGCCTGGAGTGCTTGGACCAGACATTCCGCCGTCCTGGCTCCCATGACTTCTTCAGCTACCGGTCCAAACCGCTCTTCCGCCGCCTGATAAGCGCTGATAACCTCCGGGGCGCGGTCCAGTGTGATCAGGATATCCACCCTTTCCATCATAATCTCACAGAGCCAATTCTGATCCACGATTTCTTTTTTATCGGAAAAATCCGCCAGCAGACGATCACACGCCGCCAAAGCCTGATTATCCCGCCCGGAATCCCGCAAGGCGGTGACTTTCATCCAAAGGGCCCTGGCCAATGGCCGATCGGACAATTGGACGTGATCATCGAGACATTCATTCAGTGCCGTTAAGGCTTCCGGACCCCGCTCCAGTCGTGTCAGAAGGGAGGCTTTGTTGAACATCGCCGAGGCTGCATATCCACGCAGGGCAGCCGCTGGTGCGTCATGGAAGCGACGAATCAGCTCATCATAACCGGCCAACGCTTCCTCGCGCCGCCCCAGAATATCCAGCACTGCCGCCCGATCCAGCAATGTTTTGGCCACCTGCCCTTGAAGAGTTTCTTCCGGACTATCTTGAAAAAGTTGCAACAGAAGATCAAAAGTCGCCAGGGCGGGTGTAAAACGCCGGGTTTGAATTAACAAAGCGCCTTTAGTGAAAATGGTGCGTGCCAGCTTTAACCGGTGCGCAATATCCGTTGCACCGGTATAACGCGCAATGAGTTTATCCGCACGGCGCAGTTTCGCTTCAACATCCGCTGTCTGCTCCATAACCGGCACCTTCATGCGCGTTGCGTATCCATCTCCGGGTGGAAATATGGACTCGTGTCTCCCGCCGCGTACGACGCTGTCTACACTTCAGTGATCTCTTTGTGCTTGGCCTGCACCAGTTCATCCACCCTGGCCTCAAATTTTTTCAACAGTTCCTGAATATCTTCTTTGGCCTGCTGGGTTTGATCTTCCGGAATGGCGGCCTGTTTTTCTTCCTGATCAATATGTTTATTGGCATCCCGGCGGACGTTGCGCATGCCGATGCGCGCCTGCTCCGCCGCTTCTTTTACTTTTCCCAACAGTTGCTGGCGACGCTCACCGGACAACGGCGGCAATACCAGTCGAATCTGCTTGCCGTCATTAATGGGATTGATGCCCAGATTGGCGGCTTCCAGGCCGCGGATAATATCCTTGTGTGAGGAGGGATCAAAAGGTTTGATAAGAATGGAGGTGGCATCGGGTGTGGTCAGGGAGGCCAGGGCCCGCAAATCAGTTGGAGTGCCGTAGTAATCAATTTTTATAAACTCCACCAGAGAAGTACTGGCACGCCCCGTACGGAATCCGCGCAGTTCGTGCCGCAGGTGATCCAGAACCTTCTCCATGTGTTCTTCAGCGGTAAAAAGAATTTCATCAATAGGCATGTTCAGACTCCGGAAATCTAGGATATTCGCTCTGCTACCAGCCGTCTTGAGACTTCCTGACCATGGTTCGGGGCATACGTTATCCTCGTACCGATCGGCTCGCCGGCGATGACCCGCATAATATTGCCCGGCTTTTTGACATTAAAGACCACGACTGGAATTTTGCTTTCCATAGCCAGACTGATAGCCGTCATATCCATCACCCGTAAATTATCCGTAAGGACCTGCCGATAGGTCAACTCGGAATAACAGACCGCGTGCGGATTTTTCTTGGGATCGGAATCATAAACGCCGTCCACCTTGGTAGCTTTCAGCAGCACCTCGGCCTGCAATTCCGTCGCCCGCAGGGCCGCGCAGGTATCCGTGGTGAAAAATGGATTTCCCACTCCCGCCGCCAATACCACCACGCGACCTTTTTCCAGATGCCGTAACACTTTGCGTCGAATGAATGGTTCGGCCACTTGAATAACATTTAACGCGCTGGCCACGCGCGTGGGACACCCCAGATGTTCCAGCACGTCCTGCAGGGCCATGGCATTAATAACCGTCGCCAACATACCCATATAATCCGCGGTGGAACGTTGTATTTCCCCGGATTTTGCGAGCGTTTCGCCACGGATAAAATTACCGCCGCCGATCACCACCGCCACTTGAACGCCCAGCGCCGCAACCTCAGCGATCTGCCGGGCGATCGTTGTAAGTTCGGCCATATCAAAACCGACGCCGTTTTCCTTACACAGACCTTCTCCGGAGATTTTCAACAGTACACGCCGATAACGCGGTTCGTTCATGGATAACTCCAGCCAGAATAAGCAGAATTCTATACTTCGCCGACCTTAAAGCGGGCGAAGGCCACAAGGCGCAAAGTCGCCGCCACCGCTTTTCCGCTTTGCGCCAGCAGATCGCGGATACGTAGATTTTCATCTTTCACAAACGGTTGTTCCAGCAGCACATTGTCCGCGAAAAACTTATCCAGTTTGCCAGAGACAATTTTTTCAATAATGGCGGCAGGCTTATTCTTTATGCTTTCCGCCGCCAGTTCCCGTTCCCGCTGCACCACCGCTGGATCGACGGCTTCACGGCTAATCGCCAGGGGGACAAAGGGCATTCCCGCAGTTACGTGCATGGCGATCTCGCCGAGCAGTACGCGTACGGCATCTTCGCTGCTGCCATCCACCTGTACCAAAGCGCCGACCTTGGCATTGTGATGCACGTATTTGCCCACCAGTCCATTTTCCGCCTTATAGCGTGCCAGCCCGGTAACCGCCATATTCTCTTTGATGGTGCCACCCACCAGTTCTTTAATAACCGCCTCCACCGTGCGTCCCGAACCGTCTGAATATGGAACGGCATTAAGCTGGGCCGGCGTGGAAACCTCATGGGTAAAAGCCAAATCTACCAGATCCTGCAATAATTTCTGGAAGCCTTCATTGCGAGCGACAAAATCGGTCTGGCATCCTAAACGCACCAGCACGCCAAGTTTGCCATCTGCACTGATTTTGCCACCCACCAACCCCTCTTTCATGACGTTGGAGGTTTTGCTTTCCGCCCGCCCGGCACCCCATTTCCTTAACAATTCTCCGGCCGCCTCCATGTCCCCATGGGCTTCCTGAAGCGCTTTTTTCGCATCCATCATGCCGGCATTGGTACGTGCCCGCAGGGTCATTACATCTTTTGCACTGATTTCCACCATGTTCATTGATCCTCTATAAACGCCAAATCCAGGCTACCAATTCGCGGACTATACCGCTTATTATAATCCTGAAAGTTTACGGCTTTTGACTGGAAACGTCCAATTGCCGGCGGCGATGTCAACATCTGCAGGTTGCCGCTTTTGTCAGGCCAGCCGGGGTTATCGCACCTAACACCACGGGATGGCGGGCGCCGGTGACCGACGGGACATTACCGGGAATACCGGCCATGGTCCAGGCCGCCAGAACCGCAAAGGCCATGGCTTCGCGGGCTTTGTTGATCATTCCCAACTCCTCAATGTGACGCACCCGATGACAGCCGATCATATCCAGAACGGATTTGATTCGCGAAAAAAGAAAAGCATTTTCCGCTCCGCCGCCGCAAATTATGGTCTCTTCCGGCACCTGTGGTAAAAACCGCTGATAGCTTGCCGCAATACTCCAGGCCGTCAGTTCGGTCGCGGTGGCCAGCAGATCGTTGCGTCCGATATGGCGATATTTTCTCCATAAACGGATCGCCAAGGGCATACCAAACAGTTCCCGCCCCGTAGATTTCGGTGGACACAAGCGAAAATATTCAAGGACTTTGAGCTGGCGCAGCATAGGTTTATGTATCCGTCCCGCCGCCGCGAATTTTCCATTTCGATCATAGGTCATTTTCCCATCGGTGGTCAGCGTGACCAGCGCATCGATGATCATATTTCCCGGACCGGTATCAAACGCGATAATCTCCCCCACCGTTCCGCGCGGCGCTATATAGGTAACATTGCCGATACCTCCGATATTCTGAATGCACCGGCTGCGGTGATCATCGGTCCATAGCAATTGATCGACCAGTGGAACCAACGGTGCGCCCTGGCCGCCAATCGCCATATCCGCCGTCCGAAAATTTCCCACCGTGGTTATGCCGGTCAGAGCCGCTATCATCGCCGCATCACCAATTTGCAGACTGCTTCCCAATGTGCGATCGCCACCCGGCGGCAGATGGCAGATCGTCTGGCCATGACTGCCAATGGCTATGATTTTTGATTTGTCGATTTTGGCCTTTTGCAACAACGTCAGAGCCGCCTTCGCAAATTCCCGCGCAGTGAGCATATTGAGTTCGCAAATTTCCGCGGTTCGTGCCCTGGCTGGCGCCATGACCGCCTGCAAGCGACGCTGCAACGCCGCGGGCCAGGAGTGTGCATGGTGCGCAAGAACTTTGGCGGTCAGCCCGCCGTAGCCGCCGCGTAAATGCACCATCGCCGCGTCGATGCCATCTACACTCGTACCACTCATCAGGCCGATGTACAACCCACCGCGAATAGAAGTGCCTTTCACGTTATCCATACGCTGAACTCCAAAATTATTGGCCCATTCCATCGACATCTTCCCGGTCAACGCGATATCCCGGCACCGCCGACCGCGCGGTTCCGTAAACGATATCCATTCACGGTCTGTCCACCTTGTCAACCACTTTTGAACCGGCAAAGAACGTAAGGGGCCGCGCAAAAATAAATTCATATTTTACGGCGCGGGAGTTTTGGCCGCCGGCGAGGCGTGAGCGACGCGCCTACCCCACCCGCGGGTCTGTAAGCAGCGAACAACGAAGCCTGCGGCCCAAAGAACCAGCCGGAAAGTGCGAAGTTATTTTTGCGCGGCCCCTAAAGATTATTAGTAAGGAATGGGACCGTAATAACTTCCCGATTGGCATTACCATGGAATACTCCACCACCGGCCAAGCCGGTGGCTATATCACGGATGGTGCTCCGGAATCCGCGCACCAACCGGCATAACGACTATTGGGAAGTTATTATGTGTCATTTCCTAACCATTCATATAGCATAGGATTATACATGAACGGGCGTCGACCACCAATAATGGGCTTATGTATAGAAAAGGTATCCATATTATGTCTTTGATATTTTGTAATTTATAATGCCGTGAACGGTTACAATGGACACTTAGCTTACGGGATGCAACAACCATGCGGTACTGAATCCGTTTCGGCGCTGAAGTTATTTTCCCGGAACCTCGCCGGGCAGTACGGTATTGTACGGTATGGTAGTAGTGGGCGCATGGCCGCCGGAAGGAATCATCTTCCTGGTTGTGGTACTATGACTGGGACGGGGTTGATCCAGGGATAATAACATCCGCCGCCGCCGATCGGTCATTCTTTCCAGGCGGAAGGTCGCGGATATTTCTTCATTGTGGCATAGACTATACAACATCGCCACCAGCCGCTGGTAAGAAATGGAGATATAGGGTTTTCGAGGATTAAACTTCGGAGAAAAGGGATTAGGCGCGCTGGCCAAAGCGGTAATGACCGCTGGTAACTGGGGTTGGCAGCTTAATTCTACAACCCTTCGGGTTAACGGGTCCCGATAATAAAGCATAACTGGTAGCGGTGTTTTACCTTTGACAGTGGTATTGGCATTGGCAACCGGAGGATAATTCACCGTCAATGCTCCATGCGGGCTGATGTATAATGTGCCGGGAACCAGAGATGGTATACGGCCGATGATACCGATAACCGGCAGGCGATGTGAGGTGCAATAAATAATTGTGGCGGTATTGGCCGGCAGGACATTTAAAAGAAACTTCCCCGCAAACGGCTGATGATAGATATGACTGGAATGAATAGCGGCTAAACCCTGATACGCCATAATTTTAAGTTTGGGAGCGGTGGAAAGTAACAACTTGGAGTAGGCCAGACTGGCATACATGCGATTCCCACAGCGTGCCAAATCTCTGATGGCGGTAGTTTGAAAAGGGCTTTTAGAGTTGGTGGCGTAGCGGGCCAATACCCGAATGGCATCCTGATCACCAATAAAACTTCCCGCCAGCACGGTAAAGAAACGTACCGCCGGCTGCGGCGAGCCATAATGCCGCCGCAGCATCGGAATAATGGGCCGCCCGAGTTGTTCCAAGGCCAGAGCTATTTTATTGTCAGGAGCGTTGGGATCGCGCAGAGCTTGAATCAAAACCGCGGCCTGAGCCGTAGCAAAGCCGGGCATATCGCGCTGCAGATACAGGGCCATGACCCGCCGGACAAATCGTGCCGGATGACGGCGATATTGTTTAGGAATCCGCAGGTGGATCATCATATCATTTTCCGCATTGGCAACCGGAGGATATGCGCCATAGCGTTCGTTGATAAGGCGTTCAACCAGCGCACTGATGCGGTAGGAGGGGGTATACAATTCCAATAATACCGGGACGTTTTGCGTCACAACGCCGCCGCCGAGAATACGCCCGTTGCGGATGATTTCCGCGGGCTTTTTTAACAAGCCACGCGCGTCCAAAGGATTGCAGAACACCGATCCCATCCCCCGGGCGATGGGACTGGTTTGCAACGACAGGCGAAGATGCGTGCGTAAAGGCACCGGCCAAAGCAGACCGTTTTCGATGTTGGTAGTCGCGGTGCCCGGAAGCGCTGTGACGTATAAATCAAAATGGGTTTCGGTTGTAGCCATGGGCGGGATCGCCCCTTCCACAAATACCGCCGCAATCTGTCGGGAATTCAGGATGCGATTCGGGTTATATTGCGCCGTACCGCGACTTAACAATCCGGCGCCGCTTTTAAGCAGGCGCTCGGAAAGAATATTGCGGATCGCGGGCGGCATTTCGCCGCTGCCGGTATTGGGCAGGCCGGCGACCACGCCATAGCCGCGCACCAGAACCGGATGGTCATAAGCCTGCGTAACCACTGAAGCGATAGTCCCGCGCAAGGCGGGATAAATGGAAGGCCGCAGGTGCATATCCTGCAGCGAAATTGGAGGCCTGCTGGGGCGTTTAGATTGATCCGAACAGGCGCTGAGGCACAAAGCCAGCATCCCGGTGCCAACCAGCACCAGAACGGTTCCAATACGTTGCATTTTTTTTAACCTGTCAGTATTCGCAGCGGCTTTGAACATCGGCGCGTCCTTTTAATCATTACACACTGTCAGCATAACGCCACATCGCCCGGAACACCAAGCACACACCTTAACGATAATTGGTGAACTGAATGGGAATCTCCGGGGGTTTGGCCCGCAAGTCGGCAATGACCGCCTGCAGATCATCTTTTTTCGCCCCACTGACGCGCAGGGATTCGCCCTGAATGCCGGCGTTAACCTTTAAGCCCATATCTTTTATCCGTTTCTGCAGGGCCTTGGCGGTTTCACGATCTATGCCGCTCTTGAGTTTGATTTTCTGCCGGACGGTATTGTGCGTAGCCGGTTCCAGTTTTTGCCGGTCCAAACTCCTTGGATCCACACCTCGTTTAACCATTTTGGATATCAACACCTGCAGGACCGCTTCCAGCTGGGTTTCATTATTGGCGGTAAGCGTCAGCAGTTTTTCTTTCTTGTCGAGTTCGGAAACTGCGGCGGCGGAACCACGAAAATCAAAACGCGTGCCAATTTCTTTTTGCGCCTGGACGACGGCATTATCGAGTTCCTGCCAATTTATTTCATTGACAATATCAAAAGATGAATCCGTAGCCATAACTATACTCCTTTTCTTTATTGTTCGAACCGCAGGCTCACGCCCATTCCGCCCATGGCCTACCAGCCGCGCGACTTGAGAATGTCGGGCGGTACATGTTGCCGCCGGATAAAACGCCGCATGGGACCAAGAACCGCCGCAATCACCAGCGTCCAGATCACGGCCAGAAGAACATATTTGGCCCAATTCGGATCTTCAGGTACCGCGATGGCTTCCGAGCCGGATTTTATCATGCGTGCCCGATCCATGCTCCGATGTCCTGCCGCCACACCGGTCCAACGACTGTGGGGTTCCACCGCGTTCTTCTGTACTACCAGACCCGTTCCGACTTCAGGGGCAGTTGGTGGCCGCACTGCGGCATACGCGATGGAGATGGGAATCGCCATAAGTATAGCCACGACAAAACATATCACCCGCCGCAGGGTTACCCCGGCCCGTCCATGAAGGTCTGCCGCCATGCGGAGAAAAAGGCACGATTTCATGGGATCACCTTATTAAGCGGGTAACTGATAAGGCCGGTGGCTCCAGCGCGCTTTAACAATGGAATAAGCTCCCGTTCCTGTTTTTCCTCAACAATGACTTCCACGGCCACCCAGGTGCCATCCGCCAGCGCCGAGATGGTCGGCGATTTCTCGGCGGGTAAAATTTTCAGTATGGCCTCAAGCGTGTCTTTGGGCGCGTTGAGTTTCAGGCCTATTTTTTCCCGGGCATTGATGGCTCCCTGCAGCAGCAACGCGATATTTTCAATTTTTTCCCGTTTCCACGGTTCCTGCCACGCCTGGTGGTTGGCGATTAATCGCGTGGTGCTGGTAAGCAGAGTATCAATGATACGCAAATTATTAGCCCGGATGGAAGACCCCGTCTCCGTAATATCCACAATAGCGTCTAAAAGGCGGGCTTTAACCTCGGTGGCTCCCCAGCTGAATTCGACTCGTACCGGAATATTCCGCTCCTGAAAGTATTGCCGTGTGACCTGAACTAATTCCGTGGCAATTACGCCATTCCGCAGCTCCTCCGGCCGTTGGACACTGGATTCCGCGGGAACCGCCAGTACCCACCGGGCGGGCCGGCTGGTGGCCTTGCTATACACCAGTTCCGCCACTTCGTGCACATTGGAATTATTTTCCTTAATCCAATCCGATCCGGTCAGACCCACATCAACGACATTCTCCTCCACGTAACGCGACATTTCCTGGGCCCGAAAAAGCACCGTTTCAATGGTGGAATCATCGATAGATGGAAAGTAGCTGCGTTCATTGATGGAAATTCGCCAACCCGCCTTGGCGAACAGATCAACGGTGGCGTTTTCCAGGGAACCTTTGGGAATTCCGAGCCGCAGTATATTCGGTGAGGGCTTTAACATGATGAGCTCCAGTTGATCGTGGTAATAAATCCATGAATAAAATCAATGCGGATGGTTATTTATTTTTACCGGATACATTTTTCGTTTTTCCGGATGATTTTGCAGTTTTGGCCGGGGCCGCTGTGGCCAGCGCAGGTTCCGGAGCGGATTTGTCCGGCGGGGTTGTGGTGGAGGCGTTTACCGCCGGCGGTGCCAGCATGGGCGACGGAATTTTTGCGGGTTTCGGCCAGGTTTTAGGCGACCAGTCATCTATTTCCCTGCGTACCGCCCGGTGAAATTTCAACATGTCCGCGGCAAGAATATTTTGTTCCAATGTATGTTGTATATCTGGAAGCGAGGTTTCCGCGGGAAAGCAATCTTTGTTTACCAGCCACAGTTGCAATTTGGTATCTACCGGAGCCGCGGCCACGTGAAAACACTCCAGCGCCACGACCGCTTCCACATAGGGATTCATCCCCGCCAGGGTCTGAAGATATTTTCTGATTTCAGACTTTTTCATGTCGTGCAGGCTGTCCAGACTCATTTGATGTTCGCGATCAAAGATGGATTGCAAAGTACGATGCAGCATGGCGCAACGGGATTCGGCGAAGGGATACCGCACTCCCAGCGTCGCCGCCAGTTCAATGGCCGGGGTCACCCGCAATTCATTAAAATCAACGACCGAGTTCATAATGCGCGCTTCCGCCGCCAGCAGGCGGTTGGAATCACAATCAAATTCAAGAAAAGCCCGCACCAATCGTGCCAGCGGGGCCTGTTTTTCCAGGTTGGATACCGGCGCGGCTTTGATAAGACGTTTGATCTGCTTGTTCAGCGCGTCCATATTGGGACCCGAATTATTCATAAAAACCTCATATCAAGAGTCCATTGCATCCGGAACGGCTTCCGGAGAAACATCCGGCGGGCCGGTAAAGGCCTTTTCTTTTTTTACGTCGTCCAACGCTTTGAGTACCGTGGCCTGCCGTTTCAACGACTCATCGAGTAAAAACGACAACCGTGGGACATATCTGATTTTCATGCCATCGGCCACATGTTTCTGGATCACGCCGCGCGCCGACAATAGCCCGCGCATGACCGTAGATTCGGGCCGATCAGATAGAATACTGATAAATACGCGGGCTTCACGCAAATCGGGCGAAACCTGTACATGCGTCACGCTCAGCAGGCCGCGGATGCGCGGGTCCGACAGTCCGCGCCCGATCGCCTCACTGACCAGGCGGCGAACTTGAGATTCAATTTTTTGCTGTCGGATACTCATCGGTTATCTTTCCGCCTGGCGGCCTGTATCTTTATCACCACGCCGCTTCCCGGCTGCCACTCATAGCGTTCGCGCCACGGCGACGGTTTTATACGCTTCCAGCCGGTCGCCGACTTTAATATCGTCATAGCCCGCAATTTTCAAACCGCACTCCAGGCCGCCGCGGACCTCGCGCACATCCTCCTTAAAGCGCTTGAGCGAATCCAGAGCCAGATTATCCACAATCACCACGTTATCGCGGATCAAGCGATACTTATTGTTCCGCTGCAACAATCCATCCGTGACCATGCAACCGGCAATATTACCCAGGCGGCCCACGCGAATGACCTGACGGATTTCGGCATGCCCCAGAGTCTGATCCTGTTGTTCGGGCGACAACATGCCGCCCAGGGCTTTGCGAATATCGTCGGTAATTTCATAGATGATGCGATAGAGCCGGATTTCCACATGTAACTGCTCCGCCAGCTTACGCGCCGACTCATCGGGCACTACACCGAACCCGACAATGATGGCGCCGGAGGCATCGGCCAATAACACATCACTTTCAGAAATTCCGCCTACCGCCGCATGTAACAGTTTTACCTGGACTTCCTGCGAGAGTTCTTCGGTCATGGTTTTTTTCAATACATCCACCGAACCCTGCACATCCGCCTTGAGAATCATGTTGAGTTCTCTGATTTTATCCCTTTGGATGGTATCGAAAAGATTGTCCAGCGTTACTTTATGGCGGCGGGCAATTTCATTGACCCGTTCCATCTGGGCCTGCTCCTGGGCGATAGTCTTGGCCTGAGCCGAATCCTCCACCACGTACATGGAATCACCACCGGTTGGAACTTCATCCAGGCCAATGACTTCCACGGGCATGGCCGGATGCGCCTCGGTAATAGCCCGGCCTTTATCATCCAGCAGCTGCCGCACCCGGCCCGCGGTCGCACCACAGACCATGGAATCGCCGATGCGCAAAGTACCATTGCGCACAATAATGCGGGCTACGACGCCGCGCAGGGGATCCATAAATGCTTCCACTACCGAGCCGCGCGCGGGCATATCCGCGGCCGCTTTTAATTCCCGGAGACTGGCCACGTAATCGAGATATTCTATAAGTTCCTTGATGCCCTGGCCGGTGGTAGCGCTGGTCCGGACGACTTCCACATCGCCACCCCATTCCGCGGGGTTCAGTCCATGCTCGGCCAACTGGCCCAGGACACGGTTGGCGTTGGCTTCCGGTTTGTCAATTTTATTTAACGCCACCACAATAGGCACGTTTGCCGCCTTGGCGTGGCTGATGGATTCCACCGTCTGCGGCATTACGCCGTCATCCGCCGCCACCACCAGTACCACCACATCTGTAATATTGGCCCCGCGCGCCCGCATCGCGGTGAAGGCCTGATGTCCCGGTGTATCCAGGAACGTGACGCGTTTGGCTTTGCCATCGGACCCATTAATTGTGACTGTATAGGCGCCGATATGCTGCGTAATGCCGCCCGCCTCTCCCGCCGCCACATTGCTGGAACGAATTTTGTCCAGCAGACTGGTCTTGCCATGATCCACATGCCCCAGTACCGTAACAATCGGGGGACGCGAGACTTTGTTCGCGGCCTGCTCACGAGCCGCATATTGCCGCGCCAAGGCGGCAAAAAGAGATTCCTTCTCTTTGATGATCAGTTCCACGCCATAGTCCAGCGCCAGTAATTGGGCCGCCGCCACATCCATGGGCTGATTAACTGTGAGCATAACTCCCTGCTCCATGAGTTTCTTGAACAGATCACCGGCCTTCACTCCCAGCAGTTCTGAAAGTTCACGCACGGTAACCGGCGGGGTCACGGAAATCGACGTTGGCCGCTGAAACTCTACCGGCGCAGATTGTTGGCGCTCTTGGGATTTATTCAAGGCCCGGCGATGCGCGCGGAGTTTACCGCCGGTGGCGGAAGCCAGACGTTCCGCGCGGTCTATCAGATCCGCATCCGTCCAATTGCCCAACAATTCTATACCCGCATCGGCGCTGCGCCCAAGGGCATTCCGCGCAGACCGCCCGGTTTTACGCCGTGGGGAATGTCCCTCCTCTTCATCAAGATTACGTTCCGACTGATGCTTCCCTTTGTTGCGACCGGCATACCCGCCAGCTGATGTACGATCCGGTATAGGACCGCCGGGGAATGGACCGGGCGCAAATCGGGTGCGCGGTCTGGCAGTCGATATCGGCTCCGGCGCTTCCACACGCACCACTTTGGGGCCTTGTAATTGTGCGGGAGTGGGGACATTTCGCGGTCCTACCGGTGTAACGACCAGTTTCGCCACCACATTGGGCACCCCGCGCGGTGTAATTTTAGCCGCCGGTTTGACAGGTTTTACCGGTATTGCCGGAGTCACTGCAACGGCCGGTGGTGTGGCGGGTCCGGCTGCGGAGGTTGCCGCAGTCTGGGCTTCTGTTGTAAGCGCGGCGGCGGGAGAAACCATGGTCTTATGAATATCCGGGGCCGCGGTTTTTTCAGCGGTCGCCTGTTCCACCGGTAACTTTTCAGATACTACCGCCGTGTCTTCCGGGGCCGACGGGCCGGCGCCAACATCTGCTGGTGGCGCCACTACGGCTACGGTACCATCAGAAATAATCTGATCGGTTGTGGCTTCATCGGCTTTAGCCTTCGGTTTGCGGCCGCGCCGCTTTGGTTTGGCAACGACTTGGGCGTCCGTAGTTGTTTCAGTGGTCTTAGTGGTTTCGGCAGTTTGGGTGGTTTCGGTGGTCTTGACGGGTTTGGTTCGCCGGGCACGGGTTTTTTTGGCTTTTTCCACATCGACATGTTCAGTACGTTCCACAGCAGTGGTAGTGGTGGTGGTGCTGCTGAACCATTCCTTAATTGTTTCGGCAAGACCAGCGCTGACCACGCTTAAGTGGCTGTCGATATTTGGAACTTCCTCCGCCTTACACTTGGCGATGATGTCCTTGGCTTCAACCCCAAGCTCACGGGCAATCTGGAATACTTTCTGTGCGCGCAAAGAAAACTCCCGTATAACTGAACGTCAGATGACCGCCATAGCCATCCCGGACGCCAATGGTCACTTTAATCCGGCGACGCCGGCTCTACCGATGCTTCCGCCTCAGACGATCCTTCCGCCGTATCTGTGGCCGGTGGCGCTGCGGCGTGGACCGTTTCCGGCGGTTTTTCGGAGGTATCCGCATCCGCCACTGGTTCCGTGGACTCTGTCGATTCTTCGGCCTTCGCTTCCGTCGCCTGCCCATCCTCTTGAGCCGTCGCCTCCTCTTGAGCTGCCGCCGTTTCGGCTGCCTTGCGGGCCTTGTTTTCTTCCTCCACACGCGCGGCGGCGGTGCGGCCAACTTCGAGCACCTCTGCGGCCAGTTCCTCTGTAAGCTCCAACTCTTTCACCAGCGGTTCAACACCGACCTCCGCGAGGTCGCGCAGATCAATAATGCCCAGCGCCACCAGACGGTCAATGAATTTGTCGTCCACACCGGCAATGGTGCGCATGGCTTTTTCCAGGTCGTCCAGACCTTTGCTGTATTCCGTGGGAGTAAGAATATCAATATCCCAACCCGTCAAACGTGCCGCCAGCCGGACATTCTGTCCACGTTTGCCGATCGCCAGGGACAATTGTGTCTCGTTGACCACCACGGTGGCGCGGCCTAATTCAAAATTCAGCGAAATATCCACTATTTCAGCAGGTTTGAGAGAATTGGTAATCAGCACCTGGGACGATTCATTCCAGCGGACAATATCAATTTTTTCGCCGCCCAGTTCATCGACGATATTTTTAATGCGACTGCCGCGTATGCCCACGCAGGCACCCACACAATCCACCTTGGTGTCGATGGAGGACACCGCAATTTTCGTACGGTAGCCGGCCTCACGCGCCAGGGCCTTGACTTCAATAACTTTTTCCTGAACTTCCGGTACTTCCAGTTCGAAAAGTCGGCGTATGAAGTCCGGATGGGACCGGGACAATACGATTTTGACCTGACTGCCGATGTCGCGAACTTCCAATATTAAGCAGCGGATACGTTCTCCCACATGATGGGTTTCACCTGGAATTTGTTCGCTTTTCGGCAGGAACCCCTCGCATCGTCCCAAATTCACGGAAAGTACAGAGCCTTCCACGCGGGCCACTGCGCCGGTGATAATCTGCCCCTGCCGATCCGCAAATTCCTCCAGCAGGCTGCCCCGTTCATCTTCCCGAATTTTCTGGATCAAAACCTGTTTGGCGGTTTGTGCGGCAATGCGTCCAAATTCACGGTAATCAATAAGAATTCCATTTTTGGTGACTTGAATTTCTCCGCTCTGACGATTGATCACGCAGGTGACATCTTCCGCTTCACCGTAGAACTTCCGGGCCGCGGAATGCAACGCCATTTCAATATCGGTGAAGATGGATTCTTTTCCAATGTTTTTATCACGCGCAATGGAATCGACCAGTCGCTTAAGCTCCTCTTTTCGCTTGAGTTCTTCATTTTGTCTGAGTTCTTCATTCATACAATACCCGACCTTTTTCACGCAAAATCAATGCCGTTGCCGCGCCATACGCATCCCCTGATGCGTATAACTCCCCGGTGAACATAATTTCACCGGGGCCATGCCATCTCCGGCTGTACTACAGCCTTCAAAAGCGCCGTCACACCATGCGGTGTGATCTAAATCAAGGTTTGAGACACGTTTGAAATGTCAACCTTGCAGACCCACCTCATGGTGAACTGCAGCCCGGTACGCCCTGCCGACGCGAGGTTGTATTCCTCACGCTGCAACATAATTCAGCTCAATAGCATGCATAACGCTACGCACCTGAATAACCAACCGGCTTCCAGTACGGAAACGCCACCCGTCCCCAATCTGGAATGTTTTATTATACCCCATGGGCGGAAATTACACAAATTGCCGCCGCTTAAGCTGGAGTTTGGGGGGCGGCCAGAAATTGTGGCATTCAAATCGAGGTAACCCGTTCCCAGAGCATCAATCGGTATTGCTGGGCCAATAAATCATTGGGGGACAACGGCGGGCGAGACACCCGCGATCTTAAGGATACTGGCTTTTGCAAAAAAATATAGCCGCACCCGAGTTTGGCACCAAACAATATGATAACGCCTTTGAGTGTAAGGACTTATGTTAAAAGTAACCGTTCACGGCATGGCCACAAAATCTCCCACAGTTCGTAATGATAACCGATGCCACCTTGTTGACGGCAAAGAGGATAAGCCGGCCAGCCCGCGGGCCGTTAGATAAAGCCGCGACCGGGGGTTGCGCCGTCGGCCGTGAGTAATGAGTAGTGGCACGGGCATCTTGTCCGTAACGCCATGGCCATGTTATCAGGTCACCGTAACGCGCTGTTCATGGGCAAGATGCCCATGCCACGGAACTCCTGGGTTTATCCAACATAACCACGCCACGACAACTATAGCCCGTTTTGCTAAGCCGTGTGTCCGTGAACGGTTACACTTTGAATTCCTGCATCAGACCGTCAGTAATCATTTCGCCGGACGGCCTACGCCTTCATTGCTTCCATCAGGTCCGTGATGTAGCACTTGAACGGGAAAGGACGGAGAGTGTCTATGGCCATTATTAGTGTGTCCTCTAAGCTGGCGCGGACAGCGGGGTGCGTCAGCTTCTTGTGTTTGGCCGATAAAGGTCAGTAAATGGCTGGACCATGCCGGTGGTTTGCAGTGCTTCCGCAGGCCGGTTATGTTAGCGGCAACAATCAGGCAGAAACGCGAATGCGGTTCGATTTAATACGGCGGAGCGGCCATGCAACAAGGTCGTCAAGAGGATTAGGCGGTTGATATTAGAAGAAAAAGGTCTGCTTCCAATTGTAATTTTGCAGAACACGCAACAGTGGGATGAAGTAATGGCAGTTGCATTAACGCACCTCGATCAACGCGGCCTGAATCGGATCAGCGATGCGCTCCAGAACCGCGTAAAGAGTATAGCGGTAGAGCGTCATTATATTGACAAGGACTACCGGGACACGTTCACGAATTTTCACGCCAAAAAATTCAGCACGCCGGACTCGCGGTGTCTTCGGCTGCACTTTTTCGATGAAGTCATCGACCACAATACCATCCGCAACAGCGCGGCGGTGCAGCCGAATTATCTTGGCTATGTAGTGGTACGCCCCACCCGGCCAAATTGTATTGGCCGGACTCTTCTTGACCCGCGGGCTTGCGGCCTGACGAACTGCCACCTCAGCCTATGCTCGGAGGAAGTTTCCCTCCAAGGGACGGTTCTCAACGTAGCGGGTTTTCCATTCATAAGCCAGGACACGGATGTCACGGTCTGCGCGCAGTCGGCGCTTTGGATGCTGGCTCGTTATTTTAGTAACCGGTATCGCGTTCATCCGGAAATTTATCCTTTTCGTGTGGCCGACCTGACGCGCGATTATTCAATTGGGAGGGTGTTTCCGAGCAGTGGTCTATACATCTGGCAGATGGCGGAAGCACTGCGGCAGATCGGGTATTCGCCGCTTATCTATGACCGCAGCCGCCATGGCGTCAAGGGTGATTTCGAGCACCTGATGTACACCTATGTTGAGTCCGGGATTCCAATATTGGCCGCATTCCACGATCATGTTGTGGTGCTTTTCGGCCACCGGTCTGATTTCGAATCACAACCACCGAATTCGGCGAATAGGCCGCCATTCATATTTTCTTCGCACTTCAACCGTGAATTTATTGGAAACGACGACAACGGTTTTCCTTATCAAGTACTGGGGAACGGCCAAGCTCCGGGGGCAATGCCGCGCAAAATCTCCGATGTGCAGCAATTCATTGCGGGACTGCCCGAAAAAGTATTTCTTCCGGCGGAAAGCTTCCAGACAGTGGTGACACAAATTCTCCAACGGGAGGACGTAGGGTCTCAGTAACCGTTCACGGACAGATATATGGACTATGGTTACCGTTACGCGGTTATAATTAAATCTGCTCAATATCGTTCCGACGATGTTACGACGGGTCATTCACCACAACGACTCAACGACATGACGAGGCAATATATTCACAAGGAGGTAGCAGAGGTAAGGGGAGGATGGATAAACACTATGCCAAACCTCTGTTTTCCTCCGCTTCCTCTTTAGGCCATTATAAAAAACAAAAATTTCTGTGTCCTCTGTGATCTCCGTGGCAAAGATCAATGATCCATATATTTCACCACAATGACATGACAAGCAAGGATTAAATCATTGCTATACCCTTATGGATTTGTGCCTTATTCACTGAAATTCTCCTCCGTGTACCTCCCCTACTACTACAACGCTATAAAAGCTCAAGTTAATGTGGGCAACTTACCGATGAAGTCTTTCAGGAGCCGTATTTCTGAAAGGAGCCCCGGCATGGAAGCTGAAGCGATATTGAGAATTCGACCGGCGTTGACACATTATCTGCACCAGTACGACGATTGTTTCGGTCGCCGCACAGCGCGACGGCATATCAACACCTACGTGGAAGGTCAA
>JAMDCX010000037.1 GCA_023489375.1 Planctomycetota bacterium | reverse complement strand
TGCGAGCCGGCGGGTTTATCACCCCGGATATATTAACCGGCGGGTTAAACCCGCAGCGATGTTACGCCGCGACCGTGAGTCGTGCCCACGATTAGAGGTGACGCATGATGAGCAAAGAGCAATGACCAGAAAACCATTGTGACTCCGGCGCTTTTAAGTGTAGCACAACGCAACGTCTCATTAAAGCCATAAGGCGTCTTATTACTCATTATTCATTATACATTACTCATTGCGGCGGCCAGCGACAGGTGATGTTGACGATCAGGCCGTGAACGGTTACGAAATATAAACCCTCCGCTTAACTTCGCGGTCTGCTTGTGAATTCATCCTGTTTTCCAATCAGCAACGTAACGGAGGGAATCCCCACTTTGATGAACTTGACGTTCGCAATTAGTTAGGTATCATCATCATTGGCTACCCCATCGTGGCGGCGGCGTGGAGTTAGAATTAGTACAGTGAGACGAACATGTCTAAAGATGCGGCAACGGAAACAGCGCGCGATCAGGCCTTGGAACGGGCACTATCGCAGATTGAAAAAAACTTCGGAAAGGGCGCCATTATGAAAATGGATGGCGTTAATCCGCTGGCTATTGAAGGCATTCCAACCGGCTCCCTGGGACTGGATATTGCCCTGGGCGGCAAGGGTATTCCGCGCGGCCGCATAGTGGAGGTATTCGGGCCGGAATCTTCCGGAAAAACGACATTATGCCTGCATGTAATTGCCGAAGCCCAGAAAACCGGTGGCGTAGCGGCATTTGTAGATGCGGAACATGCGCTGGATCCCACCTGGGCCAAACGACTGGGCGTAAGCCTGAGGGAATTGCTGGTCAGCCAGCCCGATACCGGCGAACAGGCGTTGGAAATTGTAGAATTACTGGTGCGATCCAACGCGGTGGATGTCATCGTGGTCGATTCGGTGGCGGCCTTGATTCCAAAAGCGGAAATCGAAGGGGAAATGGGCGACGCCTCCATGGGCATGCAGGCGCGATTGATGAGCCAGGCCATGCGCAAACTCACCGGTGCGGTGTCCAAGAGCAAAACCCTGGTGATCTTCATCAATCAGATTCGTGAGAAAATCGGCGTCATGTTCGGCAACCCGGAAACCACAACCGGTGGAAGAGCCTTGAAATTCTATAGTTCCGTCCGTATTGATATTCGCCGTATCAACACCATTAAAGAAGGCGAAGCCGCCATCGGCAATCATGTGCGGGCCAAGGTGGTGAAGAACAAAATTGCCCCGCCTTTCCGTGAAGCGGAATTTGATATTTTATTTGACAGTGGTATCAGTTATGAGGGGGACTTATTGGATATTGCCGTAGCGGACAATATTGTTGAAAAAAGCGGAGCCTGGTTCAGCTATGGCGCCACACGCATGGGACAGGGCCGGGAGCAGGCCCGGCAATTCCTGAAGGACAATGCCGATGCAGCCAAAGAAATCCGGGAAAAAATTCTGGCCCGGCGGCTCGTACCGCCCGCGACGGACAAGCCGGCAACACCCATGGTCGCGCCCAAGGCTGAGGCCAAGTCCCCGGCGAAGCTTGATGCGCCGGGGGAGCGCGTTGCGGCGAAGGCCGGACGGTGATAACAATATGCGCCTCGATCGCTGTGCACAAAGTTATACGTAAATCGGCTATGTGTATGTTGGCGTGGTCGTCAAATATTGCCTCTGCTACACCGTAACACCTGGCGGTAACCGATATCCTTTATCAAATTTCCGTAAGCGTTCACGAAGTGATGATCGGACAGACTGGAAACCTGCACCACAAATGGTCCCCATGCGTTAAGGTCCACCCAAACAGATGCGGCCATATTTTGGGGCAAAAGTCCCATAGGCATCACTTGTTTGCATATTTAAGCAGTATCCCAGTGCACGGGCGTGGCAATTTTTCCGGGCAATCGGCAAAATCGGCGGCGTAAATGCCGTCGTTAATAGAATAGTTGGTCATGGAAACTCGCACCGCAGAGGCCTGCCCGAATTTATTGCCATGCCCCAGTGCACGAAGATCGCGGGCGTCTCGCCCGCCGTTGCCCACAAGGAGTCGTTGCTACAGCATTACCAGTGGATGCTCTGGAGACAGGTATCGATTTGAAGGCCACCATTTCTGGCCGTACTCCGCCAGAACCGCCGCAACTCTGGCTCATCGGCATGTCCAGTGAACGGTTACACCCAGTCGTTCCTTCGTGAACGGTTACCGCAACGCTTTATGGTTTCCATCGACAAACACCACGCCGCCTGAGGTTGTTTTCACAGCAGGCATGGCGACACACATTATTATCCTTGGCCGGGCTTGGTGGATATAATAATAAATAGTGTATTGGAGAGTTGGTTTTAACGCGGTTCTGGATGAAAGGAATTTGGATTATGAATAAGCAAATAAAGACGCTGTGGCGTAGCGGCGGCATGTTCCTGGCGGCAGTAATTTTATTGACAGGCTTATTTATACTGATCAATTATCAACGCGGGTCTGCGCAGGCGTCTGGCCTGAATCCGGTTATTGGCAGGGGACGCCCCATTGTGCTCCATGGCCAAGTTCTTGGTGGAGGACATCTGAGCACCGCCCAATGGAAAGGCAAAGTGGTGGTAGTTGATTTCTGGGGGACGTGGTGTCCATGGTGTGTGAAGGAAGCGCCTTACATAGCAAAATTATATAGCCGATATCATCGGCACGGACTGGAAGTCGTAGGAGTGGCACTTGATGATACTGCAACGGCGGTTCATCATTATCGTCAGGAGCATCCTAAAGAAAACTGGCCGCAGATTTTTGATCAACATCCCGGCAACGGCGCTATAGCGCAGAAGCTCGGAATCAGCGGATTACCCACCGAGTTTATCATAGATCGCGGAGGAATACTGCGGTATATCGTCGTCGGCTATGCACCCAACCGAATTGCCGCGGATGTGCGGAAGTTATTGGCTAAAGGCACGGCTTCACAATAAGGCTCTGGGCCAGCACAACATGCAAAATCGTAACCATTCACGACAGTAAAGCGCCGACAAAATAAATGCGTACGGCGGGTATCAGCATGCCCATGCGGGAAATGATACATGATGAGGTATAAACCACCGTCACGCGCAATGGTGTTGGCCACCGATCGCGGGTTTCCACCGCGCAGCTGTGTGTAATATGTAGAAAGTAAGCGTTTTCTCCATCCGCATCATCCATCACGCACCCTGTCACACCAGGCTCGGACGTTCATGCTATACCGGGCCCATCTATTATGTTATGGTGGATTATGTGTATGTTTTATTGAGGCATCACCGATGGCGGCAATGAATCGTCGGGAATTACTGGCGCAAAGTTTAGCAGTGGGGGGAGGTGTGGCGGCGGGACTCTCAGAAGTTAAAAGTGCTGCGCCGGAGATCATCCGCGGCAACAGGCTCAAGGCCCAGTGGTATTTTGGCATTCACGTTATTGATGATCATACAGCTCGCGGCGTGCCACTCGTGGAGCTGCGGACAGTCAATAATATACGGTACTACACGGACAGCGCCGGCTATTGCGCGATAGAAGAGCCGGGACTTATGGGCCGACAAACGTACTTTTTCATTTCGGCTCCGGGGTATGACTATCCAAAGGATGGCTTTGGATATGCCGGAGTGACATTGGATTTAAAGCCCGGTGCCGCCGCTACCATCCGGCTTAAACGCATCAATATTGCCGAACGCCTTTATCGCGTTACCGGCGAGGGCATTTACGGAGATAGTATACAGCTCGGACAGCCTGTGCCTCTTCGGGAACCTTTGCTCAACGGTAAAGTCATGGGGCAGGATTCCGTATTGGCGGTCGTATATCAAGGGCGCCTTCATTGGATTTGGGGCGATACTGCACGTCCCGCTTACCCGCTGGGCAATTTTCGTTCATCCGGAGCAGTGTCAGATTTGCCGGGAAAAGGTGGGTTAAATCCCGCCGTCGGCGTCAACTTACATTACTTCACCGATAACCATGGTTTCTGTCGGGCGATGTGCCCGTTGCCTGAAGAGCCGGAGGGCGTGGTATGGCTCGGTGGGTTAACCGTGGTTCCGGACCATACTGGAACTTTGCGCATGGTCGCACGTTATTCCCGCCGTGCCGGCCTGACCAAACTGTTAGGGCATGGTTTGGCGATATGGGATGACCGCACCGCCATATTCAGAAAATATAAGGTTTATCCACTGGCGGAACACTGGCGGTTTCCAACCGGTCACCCCGCCATCTATGTGGATGGCGGTATAGAATATCGCTTGTTCAATCCGCAATTTCCAACGCTGCGTGCGATAGCGAAACTGGGCGCAATAGCCGATCCACAAAGCTACGAAGCCTTTACCTGTCTTTATCCGGGAACTCAATTTCAAGGTAACAAATCCAAGCTGGAGCGTCGTGCCGATGGCACATTGGTTTGGGGCTGGAAACACCATGGCACACCGATAAATTCACGGCAGGAATTGGAATTACTGACGGCCGGTCTTATTCAGCCGCACGAGGCCCATTTCCAATTGATGGATGTACAAAGTCATCGGCCCGTGATGATTCAGAGCGGTTCATTTTTCTGGAATGACTATCTGAAAAAATGGATTATGATCGGTTGTCAGGAAGGGGGGACGTCGTTTCTTGGGGAAATCTGGTTCGCTGCCGCCGCCGCACCCACCGGCCCCTGGAAACGTGCCATAAAAATCGCCACACATCCGAACTATTCCTTTTATAATCCCACCCAGCATCCGTTTTTTGATCAGGAAGGCGGCAAAGTTATTTATTTTGAGGGAACATATTCCGTAACCTTTTCCGGCAATGATCATCCGGTACCGCGCTATGATTATAATCAACTCATGTATCGTTTGAATTTATCAGATCCGCGCTTGACTACCACGGTCGGCATTTGAAATAATCGCGGCTGTTGGAATGCAGCCCCGGCGCCGGGTAATTTTCCGCGCAACAGGATACGTAACCATTCACGGGCCATAACTGTGAAAAATCATAATGCAAGTGAATAATGAATAATGAGTAGAATGCAGGAGTAGTATTTAGCATTTAGGAGAAGAGACGAGGAAAATGCGAGCCGGCGGGTTTAACCCGCCGCGATGTTACGCCGCGACCGCGGGTCGCGCCCACGATTAACTTAACTTCCCCTTCGTTGTAACAAAAAGCCTTGATTTTCGGCCTTTCCGCCGTCATATACTTGCTACATTTAGCCCGATGCCCAGGCGGGCGGCTGGGCAAAGAGTTCCAGCAAATCCAGTTTACTCAATATGCCGTTGAGGTC
>JAMDCX010000085.1 GCA_023489375.1 Planctomycetota bacterium | reverse complement strand
ACATAAGGCCAGAACAATAAGGCTGCCCATAAGATATGGTGCGGTCCATTAACCGTCGAATAGGAATGTATGTTAATATGTCTATATGTTCAAAACCTATACGTACAAGTGGGGACATAAATGGGGGGCTTGACAACGAACGTCACAACGAGCAACGAGCAACGAGCAAATAATCATTGCGACTCCTGTACTTTTAAGTGCAGCGCAACGTCTCATTAAGGCCGCCAGGCCGTCTCATTATTCATTACTTATTGCGGCGCGGCCAGGGGCGGGCGATGCTGGTGGCCGGCCCACGAACGGTTACCGCTTTTTTTCGGTCGGCGTACAATGAATTCTGTAGTGGACTTATCGGAAGTCTACATGGGGCGAAAGACATTGAATCTTTAAGGAGTCTTTATGCAAAAACAGGTTCGATATTATTTGGCACTGGCTTTAATTATAGGTATGGGGTTATGGATGGGTGGCTGCCGCTCAAAGCATTCTTCATCATCTAATTCCAGCACCCAGCAGGGTATTACCTACACCTATCACCTGCGGGCTATTGTCAAAGCCTTGCCACTGCCGGGCCAATCCCCGGCGAGCATATCATTAAAAACTCAACCCATTGCCAATTGGGTGGGATTCAATGGTCACGTGACACCAATGATGGCCATGACCATGCCGTATCAACTTGCGCCCGGAGTGTCGTTATCGGGAATTGCTTCCGGTGACAAAGTGGCTTTTACCTATAAAGTAAACTGGACGCGGGACCGAATGGTCATCACGCGCATCCAAAAATTACCAGCCGGCACGATCCTGCATTTTGCCATGCCGGTCGCCAAACCGTTGCCTTGACGTTCTCACTTCTATAATGCGCTTTGGCAGTGGGATGCACAATTGCCGCCGTTCGCGCATAATGTTGACCGGTTCAGTGCGTGGAAAACAGGCGCTGGGCGGCGAGCTGTTGCAGGAGCGTTATGGCTGTATATCGCATTGAAATTCATCCGCAAAACTCTGCCGATGATCCGCTGGGTAATGCGGTACTTGCGGAAATTCGGCAACTCGGTATTGCCGAAGTACATGGTGTGCAGACCGCACGGGTATTTTTATTGCAAGGCCCGCCGGAAATACTCACGCCGGCGCAGGTACATAAAATCGCCGGCCGCCTGTTAGCGGATCCGGTAACGGAACGCGTGGTTGTTGGCCATGAAACCGCAGGAGCGGGGCGGTTGGTGGAAGTGCATCTGAAGCCTGGAGTCATGGATCCTGTAGCCGCCAGTGCCGAAATGGCAATTGCGGATTTGCTGGAATTGCCGCGTCAATCTAAGCCGGTCCTGGTACGCACGGGACGACGGTATGTGCTGGCCGGCCATCTGACCGCGGAAACCGCTGCCCAGATTGCCAGGCGTATATTGGCCAATGATTCCATCGAGCAAATCCATGATAACGCGTATATCCCCGCGGAATTTCCGCATGGCCAGGCCTATAGATTCCAACGCGTGGAAATACCGCTGCGTGATCTGGCCGACGATCAGCTCCAGCAGTTATCGCGGCGTGGGCATCTGTTCCTGGACCTGGCGGAAATGAAAGCGATTCAAGAACATTTCCGCAAGTTGGGCCGAGCGCCTACCGACGTGGAACTTGAAACTCTGGCGCAAACATGGAGTGAACATTGCGTTCATAAAACGCTTAAAGCACAAGTACACTTTTCCCATCATCCCGCAGGTTCCATGGAACAGGATATTCATGAACATCGTATTGCCGGCGATCAAACGGAAGTCATTGCCAACCTCGTGAAATCCACAATATTTCGCGCCACCAAAGAACTGAATTTGCCATGGACACTAAGTGTATTTAAGGATAATGCAGGCGTGATCGCCCTGGATGACCAATGGGCCGTGTGCATGAAAGTAGAAACGCATAATCGCCCATCGGCCCTTGAACCCTACGGTGGCGCGGCCACGGGCATCGGTGGGTGCATACGCGATGTCATGGCCACCGGCGGGGGGGCCAGACCTGTTGCCAGTACGGATATTTTCTGTTTTGCGGATCCATCCACACCGGCCACTGAGGTGCCGGAGGGAGTATTGCATCCACGCCGCATTGCCCAGCGCGTAGTAGCGGGGGTTCGAGATTACGGCAATCGCATGGGTATTCCAACCGTCAATGGCGCGGTTTATTTTGATCAACGCTATATCGGCAATCCCCTGGTATTCTGCGGATGTGTGGGCTTATTACCACGGTCTCTGGCGCACAAACGAGATGCTAAATCCGGAGATCGGATTATTCTCCTTGGCGGTCGTACCGGTCGTGACGGGATTCATGGCGCCACTTTTTCCAGTGATGTCTTAACCGATAAGCATGGTGATGAATTCAGCCATGCCGTACAAATCGGCAATGCGATTACGGAAAAACAGATGTTGGATGTCATTTTGCAGGCCCGGGACGATGATAAGGGGCCGTTGTATAACGCTATTACCGATTGCGGTGCCGGTGGTTTATCAAGCGCCATTGGTGAGATGGGAGCCCATACCGGTGCCACCGTGGAATTGCATAAGGTTCCATTGAAATACGACGGCCTGAACTATGCTGAAATCTGGATCAGCGAAGCCCAGGAAAGAATTGTCCTATCCGTGCCCCCGGAAAATGTGGCACGACTTTTAGCTTTGGCGGCGGCTGAGGATGTAGACGCTACCGACATTGGCGAGTTTGATGGTTCAGGAAAATTAACGTTACATTATCAGGACGAAACGGTTGGTTCCCTGGATATGAACTTTATCCATGACGGTCTGCCGAGTCCGATTCGGCAGGCCGTGTGGCAGGAACCGGTGTTGCCCAGGGCTACCGTGGCGGAGCCAACAGATTATGGCCAGACTCTTGCCCGGTTATTGTCCATGCCGACGCTGGCCAGTAAGCATTGGATTATCCGACAGTATGATCATGAAGTGCAGGGATCGACCATCATTAAACCGCTGGTGGGTCCCGGTGGTGACGGTCCCGGTGATGCTGCCGTCATAGCTCCGATTCCAGGCGGCAGGCGGGGGGTGGTTCTGGCCAACGGTTGCCAGCCGCGATTGGGTGATCTGGATCCTTATCAGATGACCTTAAATAGTATGGATGAGGCGATTCGTAATGTCGTTTGCGTCGGAGGTGATCCGGAAACCACAGCGTTATTGGATAATTTCTGTTGGCCCAAGTGTACAGATCGCATGCACCTTGGCGCTCTTGTGCGGGCCTGTCAGGCCTGTTATGACGGGGCTATGGCGTTTCGCACACCATTTATCTCCGGCAAAGATTCTCTGTCCAATGAATTTATCACCGACGAAGGTAAACGTATTTGCATCCCATACACCCTGCTGATCAGTGCCATCGGTATTATCTCCGATGTATCACGTTGTATTACCATGGATGCCAAGACTGCGGATAATTATCTGCTGCTGGTAGGGCGGACACATCGGCACATGGGCGGATCATGGTATTACGCAATGCACAATCAGATTGGACGGAGCATTCCAGTGGTGGACCTGGCTGCGGCACCGGATTTACATCGTACGGTTGCCAGACTCATTGCCGGAGGTCTGGTGGCATCGGCGCATGATCCATCGGAAGGCGGATTGGCGGTCGCTCTGGTGGAGATGCTTTTTGCCGGGCGATCAGGGGCGGTCATTGATCTTACCGGTGTACCGCATGATCAGAATGTGGATCGCGATGATATTCTGCTGTTTTCCGAGTCTCCCACACGTTACATTTTGGAAGTGGAGCCTGAACATCTGGACGCGGTGTTGCGGCTGTTAAGAGGTCTGGCTTTTGGAATTCTGGGACGCGTTACCCTGGAACCAAAACTGGTGGTGCGCTCTATCGGTGGTAAGACGATTATCAACACGCCGGTAGAGCAATTCCGTCAGGCTTGGCTAAAACCGCTGGATTGGTAAAAATCGACGCGCGGCCTGATCTGGATTTTCTAAAATCAGCATACCGCAGGTGCCAATATTTCAGGGAATCGGCGAAGTTCAAATACGATACTGGCTGTGTTTCATCTGTAAACAGCAGTAATTGTGCAACTTCGCCGTTCCAATCGCCTATAACCTTGGCATTTCTACCGTGCATCTGGTTCCTTCCCCTGAAAATACGTCCATATCCGCCAAACACGAATTTCAGGAATTGTGTTGACTTCTCAACAACTATCCGAATAATTAAAAGTAGATAGTAATGGGCTGGATGGTGAATGTGACTTTACTGCGTGTGAGTCCGCACCATGGAAAAGGATAAACATCATCCAGCTGATAATACGCTGGCTAAGTTGATAGCAGAAGCGACAGGGGCTTCTCCTCTCAATTGTTACCAATGTGGACGCTGTGCAGCCGGTTGTCCACAAAATGTGCCGGGGGTGATGGAGATCAGTCCTACGCGCATTATGCGGCTGCTGCAACTGGAAGCGGCATTTTCCGATGATCTGGAGCGGGCCGCAGATTACGCCCAACAAGCACTAAATTCACAAACATGTTGGTTGTGTGCCGGATGCCAGGCTTGCACCACGCGTTGTCCGCAAGGGGTGGACATTGCCGGAACGATGGACGTTCTGCGTGAACAGGCTTTGGCACTGGGGCTGGCGGCAACCGATAAACGCAGTCGTGACATTCAACATTTTCATCGCGGGTTTTTAGCCGAAATTTTGAAGCGCGGGCGCATTGATGAAATGAGCCTGGTGTTACGCTACAAAATGGCCACAGGTCATTGGTTACAGGACGCGGCGGTTGGAATGGGAATGTTCCGCCGGGGAAAACTGCACCTGCGCCCCGCCAACGCCGTTGATACCCGGCAAGTTCAATCGGCCATGGAGCAAATGACGCATCCGGACAAAGGCGTACCGAAAGAAGGTGAAAAATGAATCCACTGGGATATTATCCCGGCTGCAGTCTGACTGGTTCGGCCAGCGAATATGATATTTCTTTACGTGCGGTGGCCAAGGCATTGGACGAACCCTTGCGGGAAATTCCACAATGGGTGTGTTGCGGGGCATCATGTGCCCATGCTATTAATCATTCCGCTGCTTTCAGCCTGGCTGCGGATTCTCTCTTTAAGGCCCGGCGAGCGGGTATGGATCGGGTGCTGGCTCCATGTGCCATGTGCTATTCGCGTCTGGCGGCGGCGGTGCAAACCGCCAGGCGCAAGCCCAGTATGGCGCATCAGGCCATGGAAACTCTGGCTCCGGGGCAGGATGTGGACATTAGTTCTTTGCGGGTTATCAATGTCCTGACCTGGTTGAAAAATCTACCAGCCAAAGTTATTTCTCAGCGAATTAAGCAACCGCTCCAAGGGCTGAAAGCAGCCT
>JAMDCX010000014.1 GCA_023489375.1 Planctomycetota bacterium | reverse complement strand
TACCTCACGCTCCCTGTTTTTCGTGATTTTTATGTCTACTAAAGTCCAGACTCCACATTATTTCTTTGATTTTTGGCGTATTTTTTCCCGTGAACGGTTGAAATTTTTATGGCTGTGATTTGGGAACTTCGATTGGATCATGGCAGCTTCTTCAAAAAAAGTCAGAACAATTTTTAGCTACAATATCATTTCATATAATTGATACCGTACATTTAATTGATACCGTACATTCAGTATATACCATCAATATTGTATTACCATCTTATCTGTCTTTTCTCTGTTCTTCTCGATCGAGAAGAACATGATAAATCTCCCGAGGGAGGATTTATGTTCAAGAGTATAACAGCGCTGCGCAGAGTGTCAAGCAGGCCTAATACATACTATACTGCATACGGCTATTAATGAGCCATTCTGATATACATTATACCTCTAAAATCAGCACTTTCCCGCATATTCCACGTCTCCCCTTGTATCATTAGAAGCCGCGTTGAGTATAGCTATATACCATCGCCCGCAGTTGGTAGTCAGCCGGCCAACCTGCCAATCTGCATGCCTGCGGGCCGCTTGTTAGTTAATGAGTAAGGAATGGGACCGTAATAACTTCCCGATGGGCATTACCATTGAATACTCCACCACCGGCCAAGCCGGTGGCCATATCACGGACAGTGCTCCGGAATCTACGCACCAACCGGTTCAACAACTATTTGGAAGTTATTGTGCATCAGTTCCTTATCAAAATATTCAAACTGATGACGATAGTAAGACTTTTACTAAAATTTATGGTCGCTCCCAACGATTACTCCAAAAGTTATATAATATCTCTTGAAAGTTAAACCAATGTCCACCGGTTGGTAATTTCAGGGTAAGGAGAAACGCCATGGGCATGGTCAACGCAGCACAAAAATCCTCCCCGCGCGCAAAATGGTTGTGGATCATGGCAGGTACCGTGTTTCTTTTGATCATTATGCTGGCGGCGGATATGCTTTGGGTACGAGTATGGCGCAATATCCCGATTGGGTATAACACTACACGCCTCACCGGGCCGCTGCGGTCCGATGGTTTGGTCAATTACGCGGCAGCATTGGA
Source organism: Planctomycetota bacterium (assembly GCA_023489375.1). Classification (GTDB taxonomy): domain Bacteria; phylum Planctomycetota; class Phycisphaerae; order WQYP01; family WQYP01; genus JAMDCX01. The sequence goes on along the minus strand of JAMDCX010000014.1, from coordinate 23,177 downwards.
CAGCCAATATGGCCGGGGCATTACACCGAAGAATAATGCGGTACCGTTGCTGATCGAAGCCACGGGCGCTTTATCCACGGATCGCGAGCCAATTTTTCAGGCGTACCGGAAACAACTGTTTGCCCGTTTGCAAATTAAAACGCCTGTAATGAAATCTGGATTCCACAGCTACTTTCAATGGGTCAACTTAAAATTGGGTAATGCTTTAACGAACGCCCAATGGAATACAGAAATTACCCGTGTGGATCCATCGTTCAGATTACACCCCTGGACGGCTAAAGAGTTTCCGCTTGCGGCCCAATGGGTTCGCGCCAATGCCGTGGCGTTGAAATACCTGCACGATGCCGTGACACGCCCGCGTTACTATTTCCCGTTTATACGGTTCCGCTACATCAATGCATCCAGTGAATATCTTGAAAACTTTCGCGCCATCGTCAACGCCGCTGCCGCCAGAGCCATGTTTCGCCTTGGAAACGCGGACACAAACGGGGCGGTATCTGATATCGACGCGGATATGCGGCTTGCCACATTAATGAGTCAGTCCCCTTCGCTGATAGCGAGACTCATTGCAAATAATGTAGACACTATGGTGTTGCAGACCCAGGCCGCCGCAGATGGCAGCGGCCAGCTTTCGCGGAATCAACTGGAAACGCTGTTGCATCACACGTTGCCACGAACTTCAATACTGCCGCTGACCCAACAATTAAACTTTCAAAGATTCGACAGTCTGGCATTTCTTGAAAGAGCAAGTCGCCACGGCATCCGTACACTGATTAGCGAATTTAACTATGCACATCCCAATGGCCCGCCGTCGCCACCCGCCTTATCGGCACAAATCATGGATACCATTATTCCAATGAATTTTGCCGAAACCATGCGGCAAAAGAATCGTTTGTATGACCAGTTGGAACAGATGATGATGTACCATCCGTACCTCCGCCGCCAGACCGCGGTTAACAGCTTGTGTCAGTACCTTATTTCCAGCACATCGCGGCATCCAATGCGTCAATGGTGCAATCCCGTTACTGCGCAACAGTCAGAATTGGCAAAATCAATTCGGATGTTCTTTGCCGTATTCCCTGAAAATATGATTATGCAGCGCACCATTACCATCCTTGCTGTGGAACTGGCCATATATAAATGCGATCATGGTCATTATCCACAGCGATTGTCAGCATTAGCGCCAAAATACGTCCACAGCATTCCTCTGGATGGCTTCAACGGCCAGCCGCTGAAATACCAACTGCTTAATGATGGCCAATCCTTTCTCCTGTATAGCGTCGGTCCCAATGGCGTGGACAACGGTGGAAAAAGCACCGGTGTCGGTAATGATGATATTTCCGTACATGGCGGGCCGCCGGTATTAAAATAATGCTGATGGCAAGACTTCCGCCAAGACTCTGTCACGCTGTAACCGTTCATGGGTGCATAATGCGAGAAATCATAATAGACTGTAGAATCTTAGCAGGTTAAAATCAAAGCACTTATATCATGGATCAAGGTAATGGAGGCGTTGGAAGTGCCGTGTAACATGCTACTGGGATAACCCCCACCGGCCCGCGCAAAACCTTTACCAACGGCCAGCAGGCTGGCCGGCTTATCATATAAATCCCGCATTCTACTTAGTATTCATTACTCATTGACTATAGCGCGACCCATTGTCGCGGCTTTATGTAACGGCCCGCAAGCAAGCTGGCATACCATATAACTCCTGCATTCTATGGATTATTCAATATTCATTACTCCTTACTTATTTCTTCGTCAGGACGCGGGGACGTGACCAGTCACCGCAGGGGCATGGCGGGTTATGAGGGTTGTTATTAAAATACTATCGTTTAATGATCCTACAGGCCGATGATAAAAATCGAGGCATTAGGATGATTTGGTCTGATAAAAGTTCGCATGAAGGAAATATCGCGTATGAAATTAGAACTTCCCGCCAGCTGTCACACGCCGCCAATGCGGGTTCTTGTAACTGGCGCTGCTGGTTTTCTTGGATCGCATTTATCGGAGGCACTGGTGGAATTAGGGCATCATGTCACCGGTGTGGATTCACTGATTACCGGAGCGCGGGAAAATGTGCAGAACTTAAAACCGAACTCCCGTTTCAGACTTATAGAGCATGATCTGTCCCTGGGATTACCACCCGAAGTGGCGGAAGGTCAATTTGACCGCATTTGGCATTTGGCCAGTCCCGCCAGTCCGGTGGGATATGTGAAGCACCAGGTTATCACGCTGAAAGTTAATGCTTTGACCACCGTGGCATTATTGGAACTGGCGGAACGCTGTAAGGCGCGTATATTTGTGGCTTCAACGAGTGAATGCTATGGCGATCCCAAGGAGCATCCACAACGCGAAACTTATTGGGGACATGTTAATCCTGTGGGCATGCGCAGTATGTATGACGAATCCAAGCGCTTCATGGAAGCCGCTACGATGGTTTATCATCGTCAGCGCGGGGTGGACACGCGCATCGTGCGGATATTCAACACCTACGGCCCGCGTCTGGCCGTGGATGATGGACGGGTGGTGGTGGCGTTTATCAAGCAAGCCATATATGGTGAACCGTTGACAGTGCAGGGGGATGGTTCGCAAACCCGATCATTGTGTTATGTAGATGATGAAATACGCGGTTTTATCATGCTTATGGAATCGCAACCGTATCATCTGCCCGTGAATATCGGCAACCCCGATGAAGTCACGGTGTTGCAACTGGCGCGGGAAATCCGGGAACTGGTGGGGTCAAAAAGTGAAATCATTCACACCCCTTTGCCACCGGATGATCCCCGGCAACGCTGCCCGGACATTACGCTGGCGAAAAATCTGCTGCAGTGGTCGCCGACCATTAACCGCCGCGAAGGGTTGAAACGCACGATTGAATTTTATCGCCATAAACTAAAGCCGTAGAAGGAAATTATTGATGCGTTTTGCAGTGATTATGGCGGGCGGTTCCGGCACACGACTATGGCCGATGTCTACCCGGTTACGTCCCAAACAACTGCTGCGTTTTATTGGAGGGCAATCACTGCTGTCCATTGCGGTAGGCCGCTTACGCGATTTGATTGAACCCGCCGGAGTTTATATCTGTACCTCGGCGAGTTATGCGGACCAAGTGTTGACGGAATTGGCCATCCTTCCAGCCAAACAGATCATCGGCGAACCCATGGGCCGTGATACTGCTAATGCAGTAGCGCTTACTGCGGCGATTCTGGCACGCATACAGCCAGACTCAGCCATGGCCGTGCTTACCGCCGATCATATCATTGAACCAATGGACGTATTTCAGAATTGCCTGCGTGAGGGTTTTGAAACGGTGGCTCGATATCCGGATTATCTGGTGACCTTTGGCATTAAGCCGACATACCCGGCAACCGGCTACGGCTATGTAGAACAGGGCGAAGCCCTGGGTTCAGACACCGAGGCCTTTCGCGTGCGCGCCTTTAAGGAAAAGCCCGTGGAATCACTGGCCCGCGATTATGTGCAATCCGGACGATTTTTCTGGAACAGCGGCATGTTCGTCTGGAACACCCGCACTATTCTTAAAGAACTGCAAAAACATTTGCCGGAATCGTATGCGGGCGTAAGTCGGATTGCCGCCGCCTGGGGGACTGCGGATTTCACGCGCGTACTGAGAGACATTTATCCCACCTTGCGCAAAATCAGCATTGATTATGCGGTGCTGGAAAAAGCTCCACATGTGGCCATGATACCCATGCCGGTAAATTGGCTGGATGTGGGAAACTGGAACTCGGTAGCAGCAACCGTCCCCGCTGATGCCGCAGGCAACCGGGCCATCGGTTGCGACATCGTCGGGCTTGATTCCACCGGCGTACTGGCGGTTTCCGAGGCGCCGCATCTGGTGGCCGCCATCGGATTACGGGATATGGTGATTATTCATACTCCCGCCGCCACGCTGGTTTGCCCGGCGGATAAGACGGAACGAATTAAAGAGCTTGTGGCGCAGATTCAAAAGCAATATCCAGACCGCTATACTTAAAAGGTAACCGTATACGAAAGGGGCGACCAGACAGGCTGGAAGCCTGCACTACAAAGGGTTCCCCCGCTTTATGGTACGCCAGAATCGCCGCAACTCTGGCCCGTCGGCATGGCCGTGAATGGTTAAATGCGGTTAAGAAAAATGGATGTCGTATGTCACAGCGAGTCATGGCCATAGATTTTGGCGATAAACGTACGGGTCTGGCCGTTGCCGACACCGATACGCGACTGGCATCTCCGTTTGCCGTATTGGAAAATCTTAATGAAGCGCAACTGGTGGCGGCCATCGTTCGCATAATTAAAGAAGAACGTGTGGACATACTTATTTGCGGGCTGCCGCTGAATATGGATGGCACGCCGGGTCCGCGTGTTGAGCGGACACGAAAAATCATGGCACTTCTGGAAGCGGCCACCGGCAAGAAAATTATCCCGATGGATGAACGGCTCAGCACGTTTGCGGCTGAATCCAGGATTGCGGGCCAATACACCCGCCGGCAGAAACGCCGCCGCCTCGATGCTATCGCGGCGGCCCAGATATTGCAGGATTATCTTGCCGGTATCTTCCCAGCGGATGGAAATCAGTAAGGCTGAAGACTCAACGCGTAGGCCGGAGTATTCGTACGTGAGAATATGTTTACATTGGTTCCGGCGGGATTTCCGGGTACGGGATAATACCGCTCTGGCGGCGGCGTGCCGCATGGGAGATTCCGTCGTCGGGATATTTTGTATTGACACACGCTGGTTCTCCGCACAGTCGGGAAAGACCAGCTCATTCCAGGCGGCATTTTGGCTGGATTCCCTGAAGGAACTTTCCACCAGCTTATCCACGTTGCATATTGCCTTAAAAATCATCGCGACGGATGATCCTGTCCAAGCCATCCTGGCTCTGTCGAAAACACTGCATGTTCAAATCATAACCCTGAACAAAGAATATGAGCCTGCGCAGAACCTGCAAGATCAACGCCTGGCGTATGAAGCGGCGAAAACAGGAATTCAAATCAAGAGTTTTAAGGATGGCGTAATTTTTGAAGAATTTGAAGTGCTTTCCAAAACTGAAAATCCATATACTATTTTTTCGCCGTATAAACGCGCCTTGCTGGCTAAATTGGCACAAGGCCCAATACAAACTTTGGGCTTACCTGATCCAATGGCGTTACGACCGGTGAGTTCTGATTCGGTTCCAGATCTGGAATCTCTGGGATATGCCGCGACCAAGCCGCCAATCCCCGCCGGCGAATCCAGCGGCGAAAAAATGTTAGCCACCTTTATCCACACCAAAATCCACACTTATCACACCACACGGGATATTCCCGCAATCGATGGGTGTTCACAGTTATCCGCCCACCTGGCTGCGGGCACCGTTTCCATCCGTCAATGCGTGGTCGCGGCATTGGCGGCAGGCGCTACAGGTACCTGCCGTGGCGCGGAAATGTGGCTGGCGGAATTGATATGGCGTGAATTTTATCGCATGATTTTGTTCCATTTTCCCCAGACGGCACAGCGTGCGTTCCAAAAGAAATACCATCAAATCACCTGGAGTAACAACCCTGATTTCATCGCCGCCTGGTGTACGGCTCACACCGGATATCCCATTGTGGATGCCGGTATCCGCCAAATTCAACAGACCGGATGGATGCATAATCGTCTGCGCATGATAGTGGCCATGTTCCTCACCAAAGACCTCGATACGCACTGGCGTATCGGTGAACAACAGTTCCAGTCCTGGCTGATAGATTATGATCAGGCCAGCAACATTGGCGGTTGGCAATGGAGTGCTGGTACGGGCACCGATGCGGCACCTTATTTTCGCGTGATGAATCCGATCCTTCAGGCCCGCCGTATTGATCCTGACGGTACATTTGTAAAACGTTTTATTCCGGAATTGACCAATGTGCCGAAGGAATTCTTGCACACACCGTGGGAAATGCCAGCGCTGTTACAAAATCAAAGTGGTTGTAAAATCGGTCAGGATTATCCCCGCCCCGTAGTAGACCACGGTACGGCCCGGATACAAGCGATTGCCAAATTTCAGCGCTGATGCGCCCGAGGCATAGGGCATTAAAAAGATGCCACACTTTTGTTAACTGCAATTTGCCAATATCCAATCATTGCAGGCGTTGAGAGTAAAACGACTATCCATTAGTATGAACAGGGAATTTCTGTGGACAATGGTAACCTTGCCTGCAGGGATATGGTGACAACACACCGTCTGTTGCCTCGGAAGCGGCACTCCAGTAAGTGTGAATGGTTACAGTTGAACTTGGTATGTGCCGGATTGGCGGTTTCCATTGGTACAGGTTGGTAAAATGGAAAGGACCTTAATATGGAGCCATTACTGCTCAATAAAACTGCGATTATCACCGGTGCCAGTGCGGGCATCGGGTGGGCCACGGCTTGTGAATTAGCCCGGCATGGAGCTCGTGTCGTACTGACTGCAAGGCGTGCGGACCGTCTGATGGAACTGGCTGAAAAAATTAAAGCTGATGGCGGGCAAGCCTGGACTGTATCCGGAGATGCCGGTGATAAAACGCATATTGACCACTTACTAGCGCAAACTATGCAATGGACAGGGCGCCTGGATATTGTGGTGGTCAACGCCGGTCGCGGTTTGGCGGGTGGCGTACTGACCAGTGATGAAACACAATGGGAATCGCTGTATAAGCTCAATGTGCTGGGGGCGGCGCATCTGATGCGCGCCTCGGCCCAAATAATGGTGGAAAACAAAAGCGGCGATATTGTAGCACTGGGATCGGTGGCCGGTCATAATATTTCCCCTTACAGCGGCTTTTATGGGTCGACTAAATGGGCCATTGCGGCGATAGCGGAATCATTACGCCGTGAAGTATGCGGCCAGGCCGTACGCGTCACGACCATTAAACCCGGCATAGTGGAAAGTGAATTTCAGGCAGTTGCCGGGTACACCTATGAAAATTTCACAAAATCCATCGTCCGATTCGGGAAAGTGTTGACTCCCGATGATGTGGCCAAAGTCATTGGTTATGTCGTCAGCCAGCCCCCGCACGTGCATCTTAATGAGCTGGTGCTCCGCCCAACCGGCCAAGATTATCCATAACCGCGATAAACACAAATTGCCGATGCTGCGGCCTCGGGTTATCGTTAGCGCCTATGAGGCAGACGCTATTGATTCCATCGCTGGTACTGTTACTCGTCGGGGCCATTTGTTTTTATATCTCCACACCCCATCGCCTGGGACGCGGCGCCATAAACTTTTGTGAAGCCGGACAGATTCACACCCTGGACCCGGACAAAATGACCTGGATGCAGGATATCCGCGTAGCTATGGGCTTGTGGGAAGGGCTGGCCCAGTATGATCCGAAAACCCTGCAACCGATTCCCGGTGTGGCTAAATCATGGACCATATCTCCGGATGGTTTGATCTATACTTTTCATCTGCGTCATAACGCTCGCTGGTCCAATGGCCAACAAGTTACCAGTGAGGATTTTCTCTTCGCCTGGAAGCGCATACTGCATCCATCTACCGCGGCAGGTTACGTGACCATGCTGTTTCATATTGCCGGAGCGCGGCCATACTTTAATTCTCTGGCAGCTCATCCGAGGCACCACAAGCCATTCTCCAGTGTGGGAGTCAAGGCGCCAAATCCACGCACATTGGTGGTAACGTTGACGCATCCGTGCGGGTATTTTCTTTCATTAATGGCTTTTCCCCCTTTTTTCCCATTGAATCCGGCGGCCATGGCGCGATTCCGCACTCCAGAGCATGGAATCGCCTCCGCCCATTACAATCCGCGCTGGACGCGTCCTCCTTATCTGGTATCCGATGGCCCCTACTATCTGGCGGCATGGAAATTTCATCAATACCTGGAACTCCGCCCCAACAGGTATTATTGGGATCGGCGGGCCGTACGGTGCACAACACTCTATGTGCGTAATTTTCCCGATACCCAATCCGCTTTCCTGGCTTATCAAAGCGGAGCGGTAGATGTGCTTTCATTTGTGCCGCCGAGATTTGCCCCCGCCCTGTTGCGTCAGCAGCGGCTGCACCTCCGCGATGATGTTCATTATCTTCCAGTATTTGGATCCTATTATTACAACCTCAATTGCCGGCATAAGCCGCTGAATAATCCACTGATCCGCCGGGCACTGGATATGGCCATTGATAAGCAGGCAATTGTGAAACACATTTTGCGCGTACCAGATCGACCGTTGGAGGTGCTGGTGCCACCGGACAGTATACCTGGTTACCACAGTCCGCGCGGGTTGCCGATGGATATAGCGGCAGCGCAAAAATTACTGGCACAGGCAGGATATCCCGGTGGGCGGGGTTTGCCCATATTCAAGTTCCTGACCAACAGTGGCGCGGCCATGAACATTCGCATAGCGCAGGCTATTGCGGAGATGTGGCGTAAAAATCTGGGCGTGCGCATCAACATTCATGAGGAAGAAAGTAAAATATTTAATCAGGATGTAGTGCATGGCCATTATGATATTGCCCGCGCCGGATGGTATGGCGATTATATGGACCCCACCACCTGGCTGGATTTATTCCGCACTGGTAATCCCAACAATCTCACCGGCTTCTCCAACCGGCGGCTGGACCAACTTCTGCACCAGGCCTCCCGACAAGCTGATGCGGCACGACGCCTGGCCCTGTTACACGATGCGGAAAAACTGCTGGTTACACGCTGGATGCCGGCGATTCCCTTATTCCAGTACAGCGATGGCCTGATGTACAATCCTAAACGCATCGGCGGCCTGGCGACCAATATCCGCATGATAACGCTATTGAAATATATTCACTGGATTCAGCAGCCGCTGCCGACGGTGACGGAGGGTCGGCGATGAAAAAATTTATTCTCTCGCGATTGCTGCAATCTATAGTTGTGGTATGGCTGGTATATACCGTGACTTTCTGGTTGCTCATGGCCACGCCGGGGGATCCGTTTATCGGCAAAAAACAGCCGCCGCCAGCGGTTCTGGCCGCGTTGCGGCAAGAGTACCACCTCAATAAAGGTGATTTCCATGCGTATCTCGCCTATGGTTGGCAGGTGCTCGCGCACGGCAACTTTGGCCCGACTATCAGTTATGCCAACTGGACTGTGCTGGATGTAATCCGCAACAGTCTTCCGGTATCGGTGGCCTTGGGTTCCATGGCTTTACTTATAGCGCTTTGGCTGGGAGTCGGAGCGGGAGTCCTGGGGGCCGTGTTTCGCGGGCGCTGGCCGGATATGGCCTTAACCGTAGGCACACTGTTAGGTATCAGCTTGCCGACATTTGTAATCGGGTCCGGGCTGCTGATGCTGTTAGCCGTGGAAACTTCACTGTTGCCATCCGGTGGCTGGGGCACGCTGCGGCAATTAATTTTGCCGGCGTTTACCCTGGCGGTTCCATTTCTGGCCTATATAAGCCGTTTATCCCGCGCCAGCACACTGGATGTTATTTCCGCCGATTTCGTCCGCACCGCAAGAGCCAAGGGGTTGTCTCCCATGAAAGTAATCGCCGGTCATGTTTTGCCCAATGCTTCCATTGCGGTACTGTCTTATTTAGGCCCCGCTACTGCCAGTGTCTTAACCGGTTCTTTTGTAGTAGAGAAAATTTTTGCCATTCCCGGCCTGGGTGAGGTGTTTGTCAATGCCTGTCTGGACAAGGATATTCCTCTAGTTTTGGGCATTGTATTAGTCTACACCGTTATTCTGGTTTTAATGAATCTACTGGTGGATATTGCCTCTGCCATGGCCGATCCGCGGATACGGCTGTAACGTGTAACCGTTCATGAGCCAATAGCCGCATAAAATCGTAACCGTTCACGGCCTAATGACATACGTCGCCTGCCATTCGTATGAATAACTGGCGTATTCTAAGCAGGAACGCAGAATGATTTACACTATCATTGAGAAAAATCTCATGTAGGAAGCAATTTTTATCAATTGACAGAGGATGATTCATTTTACATTCCTACTTAGTGTAGTGTCCCAAACGCTTGTTTACAGTTACATCGGCTCTCCGGCACGTGGCCTGGAAACGCTCCCTTACGGTCGCGGCTCGGATTGTCTCGCTCTCCAATATGTCAAACAACTTCGGGGATACTACATTTGATTGATTACAGGTAATTTTGCTGTACAAAAAAATTACGTCAGTATGTTAGTCGGCACATTCAATGTGCCGGTTAATATCCCCGGTGGGATATACCCTATTTCCGTCGTCCCGCGGCCACGGGGTTTATCGTCACAGTATCCGGCCGCCATTTCTCCCGGCGCTGTGAGCAGCAATATATTACGCCAGAACCTCCGACGCGGCGGTTCTATTGGCATCGGTGGGAGTATCATCTCCGGACATTTGTATCCCACTTACCCCGATGATTTCCGCGGCTTGCCGGTCGATCTGTTCTTCAAGCATCAGGCGCAACTGGCCCAAAGCCCGCATTTCCAATTGCCGGACCCGCGTTTTGGTAATACCCATTTGCCGGGCAAGCTGGGAATGACTTAACGGCCCCTGCCCGGCTTCCAATCCATAATGGGCCGCAACCAGATGGCGTTCCCTCTGGGGAAGTTTCTGCAGGGCATCCATCAGTCTTCCCTGCATTAACAACGTATCCACCGCGTCGGGAACATTTTGTTCCGGAGCGGCATCGAGTTTGTCCAACAGATCATTTTGCGTACTTACCAGCCGTTCATCCACACGGGTGCTGTTATCGCTCATTCGGCGGGCAAAATTTTTCATTAACACATACGTCAGATAGGTGCTGAACTTAACGCCGCGTGAAAAATCGAAGGTATCCACTGCGCGGAGCATCCAGAGATTGCCATCGGAAATAAGTTCAAAGAGGTCCTGACGTGCCCGCTGGTGTTTCCTGGCCACATGCACCACCACACGCAGATGTGTCTGGAGTATCTGATTACGAATAATCCCCGCATTTTCCAGAAGCGACTCAATGTTTTCCATATCCGCCGCCCGGACTCTGGTCACATCCAGACGCGCCTGCAGCCGCGCCGCCTTGGCTTTAAGATAATTCATTCGCCGAAAAGCATCCAGCACCAGCGCGTGCGATAGAATGGGCTGCCTGAACACTTCTGCCAGATAGGCTGGAATATCATTAGGCTGCCGCAGTACAATTTGTTCCCGGATTTCCACACCGGTCAGCGGATATTCTCCCTGCTGCCGCGCCTTTTCCGGCAATAGTTTAAGAATAATCTCATCCGCATCCGGATGGTCAAATAAGGGATTGGTAACGAACCGGATCACCATATTTTTAAGACGCTGGGCCCGGTCTTCGCTGGCCACCCGATAAATACGCGAACGCGTGCGGCCGTAACGCCGCGCCAAACTGTTGACGGAAATTCCGCGCTCCAGACAATTCACGATTATATGCTTGTCCCGCTCAGTCAGCGGGCCGGGAGCATCCGGAAAAATTGCCTGCTCGGGATGTTCCTCATCCCAGCGGCGAATCAAATAACGAATCGTTTCCGGGCTGCGTCCGGTATGACGCGCAATACGGCATGAAATAATTTTCAATCGGCAATGACAACGCTCCGTCATACGCCGTGCCCGGCGGATAATGTCGTGTTTTTCCGCTTCTGAAACCTGGCGAAAGCGCGCTGATTTTTCTACTCGTTGTGCAAATTGCGTTGCAAATCGCTCTACATCACGCGCCAGAAATCCCAGCCGCTTAATGCCATCGGGATAAACAAATCGCATAGCCGGCAAACCACGCCTGCGCCAGCGCTGAATGGTTTTGGTGGATACTTTGAATTTTTCCGTGATCTGTTCCAGCGAAATCACCGTATCGCCCGCATCGTGGACCGCAATATTCAACGTATCCGAGACGGTCTCCACCAGTGCCGCAATATCCGCCAGTAAAGCCCGACCGGAAATAATGTGATCCGCCGATTCCTTAGGGCGATAGCCGGTAAGTCGATATTGAACAAATTCCCAGGGATAATCTTCCGTTGTGTCAATGTGACCCATGAGCACTAGCGCCGCCCGAAGTTGCTCGTGTCGTTTAGCTAACGGCGTAAAGGTCATTTGCCGCGCCAGTTCTTCAATTTTGGGATCAGACCAGATCATGGAGCACACACTCCTTGTTCACACACTGATTATTTTATCTTGCTTTATTGGATAAAGAAACAACAAAATATCTATTTTTTTTGCGGTAAAGGCAACCAAAATTGGCTGCGTCTGATAATGCTGACAGATGATTATACTCCGCTCGGCGTCTGGCGGTACATTACAATGGCCTGAAAATTCAATAAATGGCCCATTTTTGGGAAAAATCTGCCAGTGCAAATGTATCACGGCCGCCCGAGTTGAGTATAATCTTGGCGACGAGCAGATGTCGGCAGCATCTGGATATTCGCTTTTGTGCATAATTAACTTTTTGTTTTGCCAATAATTTAATTTTCACATTGGCAAAATTTTATTGACTGAGAGCATATTCGGGTAATGGACGGTATGGCGATAGACCTGAAATGACCTATAGATGCGGCTCTTTGGCGTACCATCTTCTTCATGTATATCCGCGAAGTCGCGGCTTGATGCAAAAGAAAAAGCACATCATCGTAACACGCCTATTACCCGGATCGGCTCCTGGCGGTTGTCGTTTTGGTCAGACCAGATTACTATTCTACGATAACCGTCCTGCCGGAAGCGTCGTGCGGCAACTGGTCAGGCGGCGTAGTGATGAGAAGAATTATTTTTAATCAGGAAGATCATTATGAAAGCCATCGTGCATCGTCAAGCCCTCGTGGAAGTACTTGCTCTGGCCTGTGGAGTGGTTCCGGCTCGCTCGCCCAAACCGGTGCTCTCCTGCGTGCGGATCAGCACTGTTGCCAATGGCCGGGAAAAGGCGTTACGGCTGATCTCCACTGATCTGGAAATGACTTTGGAAACCACCATCGCGCAAGTGGACATCAGTCAGGAAGGCACGGTGTTACTGCCGGCGGGGAAACTCAGTGAGATTGTCAATAACTCGCCGGATGAAACTATTACGCTGGATACCGAAGGCGAAAAGGCCACCATTAAAGGTTCCGACAGCATGTTCACTCTTTTGGGATTCAATCCCGAAGAATTTCCATCCGTTAGTGGATTTGACGGTCCACCGGATTTCTCCATTTCCGCCGGCATGCTTAAAGATATGCTGGATCGCACACGCTTTGCCGCCGCCAAAGAAATGAGTCGCTATGCTATCAATGGTGTCCTGTTTGAACGTAAGGGCAAGAAATTATCGCTGGTGGCCACCGACGGACATCGGCTGTCGCAAACCCGGGATGAAACGCACGGTGGCGAAAGTAAGGATGTTTCCGCCGTGGTCCCGATTAAAGCGTTGGCTTTACTGGAGCGTCTGCTGACAGTGCGGGAAAGCACGGTGGAACTGCAGTTCCGTGAGAATAAAATTTACGGTCGTGTTCTTCCGGCGCAAGTTCCAGCCGATGGAGACAAGTCCAAACCGATGCCACAGCCTGCCGCCACATTCAGCGCCTTGTTGGTGGAAGGAGCCTTTCCTCCATATCAAGATGTAATTCCTAAAGATTGTGACCGCAAAACCAGTCTTAACCGGGACCGGCTGCAAAGCGCAGTTCGCCGCGCCGCACTGTTGACCAACGATGATTCACGTTCGGTGCGTCTCAACTTTACGGCAAAAGTTCTGACGATTTCAGGACGGTCGCCAGATGTCGGAGAGGCCAAGGTGGAAATGCCGATCGAATTTTCCGGCGAACCCCTGGACGTCGGTTTTAATCCGCAATACCTGCTGGACGCTTTAAAGGTAGCTCCGGCAGAAGATGTAACGCTGGAACTGAAATCCGCCGCCAAGCCCGGATTACTTCGCGCCGGACCCAATTTCCTCTATGTTATTATGCCGGTGAACTTAAGCTGACGGAACGGAATTTCATCCTATTAGGTCTGGCTTCCAATGCGGAGGTGGCATCATCAATAATACCGACTCACCAGTGGCGATTGTTTATCGTGATCCAATAGTCATTGCGGAGTTGCTCTGCACGCAATTGCTGGACGAAACGGTAATGGATCGCATCGCTGGTGATATTACGGACGCCATGCGTAACCGGCAACCTCCACTTTTAATTATTTCCTTCGCTCGCGTACAACACTTGTCGTCCATGGCCCTGCGAACCCTGTTGAATCTGCGCCGGGAACTTATGGAAAAACAGGGACAAATACGCCTGGCTGCCATCCGACCGGAAATCCGTGAAGTCTTTGCCACCACTCGCCTTGACACTCTCTTCCAGATACATTCCGATACCGAGGAAGCCGTAGCGAAAATGCAAGTCTGGCTGCGTCTGGTAAAAGGAAATCGATAGCCCCACCCCGATTAGCCCAATAACTATCACGGTGATTTCTTGTTCTGTTCTGGAATCCTGCTGTCTGACTTATCCTGCGTGTACTAAATTTAAAATTGAAAGCCAGGCCGTGTGGAATGTTGATGTCCAACCCGCAGGCAGCAGGAATTGGATGAAGGCAGCTTTGGTTGTTCATATAGCCAACCTTGCCTCGCAGTTGCCAAAAGAGTATCTTTATTTTTAATGTATGAGGCGTTTTTCATTCGATCAGATCATGCTGTTGTCGGACGACAGTCCATAGTTGCCCATACCGTATGGAAACAGAGAAAATGATTATCGACTGTCATACGAGTATCTGGCAAAGCCCGGAGCAGCTGGGGCGTGAGGCTATTGACCGTATTGCGCAACCCATCCGCTTTGGTCGTGAACAGGTCCGATTGCTGCCCAAAGCGGACACGGCCTCGCACTACCTGGCGTGTGCACCGGTCGATGTCAGTCTGGTGCTGGGCTTCAAAAGCCGGTATCTTGGCGCACAGATTCCTGATGAACTTATTGCGGATTATTGCCGTGAACACGCCAGCCAGGCAATCGGTTTTGCCGGAATAGATCCTACCGAATCCAACGCTCTAGCGCAACTGACGGAAATCAGTCGGAATCCGTTCTTCAAAGGACTGGTTATCTGCCCGGCGGCCCAGGATTGTCACCCATGCGATACGCAAGCCATGCGTATCTATGAAGCCGCCGCCGCGCTGAAATTGCCGGTGGTTTTCTCCAGCGGACCGTATATCGCCGCCGGTACCCGTTTAGAATATGCCCGGCCCCTGCTGCTGGATGAAGTGGCACGCAGTTTTCCGGAGTTAAAGCTGGTCATCAGTCATCTCGGTTATCCATGGGTAGATGAAACTCTGACTCTTTTGGCCAAACATACCAATGTTTTTTCCTGCATTGCCGGTTTACTGCGACGGTCCTGGCTGGCCTGGGATGCTTTACTGCGGGCCTATCAGTTGCAGGTTACAGGCCAGCTGCTTTTCGGAAGTGATTTCCCATTTTCCACCGCCGCAGAATGTATTGAAACGCTCTACAACATCAATGAATATGCCATGGGGTCGCAATTGCCGGTGATTCCGCGGGAAATATTGCGCCAAATTGTTCACAATGATGCTCTGACGGCATTGGGAATACACTCCCCTTCCCTTCGGACGCTACTGACAGCGGCTCCCATGCGTCGTCCTCGAAGCCTGTCCAGATAAGCGATAGCCGTGGCAAACTTGACGCTTGGTTTAAGCCTTGAGGCTCACCGGCAAGGTTTGTTCAATTTGGACCGGCACAATATGAATTTTCTGGTTCAAAGCCCTGGCCAATAATTCAGCCATGGATTCAGCCGCCGCGGGTTGGTCGATAAGAATAAAGAGCGTTGATCCGCTGCCACTGACATGTACC
Organism: Planctomycetota bacterium; assembly: GCA_023489375.1. Taxonomy (GTDB): domain Bacteria; phylum Planctomycetota; class Phycisphaerae; order WQYP01; family WQYP01; genus JAMDCX01. The sequence goes on along the minus strand of JAMDCX010000014.1, from coordinate 7,470 downwards.
GGACATTTGGCAATAGCGTTGATTTCAAAGCGCAAGTCCCGCAACGCGGGAGTAACGGCAAAAGCCGGGGTTTCCAAATCATTGTAAATGGCGGTACTGATGTGTGCGGCTGTCTGATACGCCAATTCCTTCCAATGAATGGCGGCTCTTGACGGTGGTGGGGACTGATGATCAAAAGCCTGATACACTTCCTTCGTGCTGGTACCATAGGGTGGAATTATCAGCACGGCGAACAAAGGCCGATGCAGGGGTAGCGGTTCGATGCTTTCACCACGCCCCCGGCAGATTGCGGATTGACCATCAATGAAAAAGGGCACATCGCTGCCGAGTTGGGCGGCAATAGACCGCAGTTCCGAAGAGCTGATGGAAACATTCCATAATTGTCGCAGCGCCAGCAACGTCGCCGCCGCGTCGGAACTGCCGCCCCCCAGACCGCCGCCGGTGGGAATCAGCTTATGCAGGTGAATATCCGCCTTAGGATCTATTTTTGCCGCCCTGGCTAAAGCGATGGCGGCACGACCCACCAGATTGTCCTCCAGTGCGGAAGAAAGCCCTGCCGACAGTCCGGTTACCGTCAATGTCAGCACATCGGCTTTCTGAAAGATCAGCGTATCGCATAGAGAGATGGGAACAAACCACGATTCAATATCGTGAAAGCCATCCGGGCGGCGAGGAAAAACGCGCAGTCCAAGATTCAATTTTGCCGGTGCATGAATGGTTATAGCGGCATCCTCTGTAGAGTGCGGCGGCAGTATATTATGGTCGGCGGTAACCGAATTACTCATTTCCAATTTTCCGTATCCTTCATTCCATTTAGGCTAAATATTTTATCTTATCGCATACCCAAGCTGTATCCGCAGTGAATTTTACCTGAAGCCTAACTCTTGAGAATGCTATCAATGGTTTGCAATTCCAGCCTTTCAAAGGTTCGATGACTCAAGGCCCGCACATTTTCCTCAATTTGCTCCACCCGACTGGCGCCGATTAAGGCCGAGGTAATCCTGGCATCTCGTAATACCCATGCCAGAGCCATCTGCGCTAAACTTTGTCCGCGTGCCTGCGCCAGGTCATTAAGTTTTTGAATCCGGGCCTCCAGCGCTGGTGTAATTTTTTCCGGCTTGAGGTAACTATGTTTTTTAGCCGCACGTGAATCTTCGGGAATTCCATACAAATACTTACTGGTTAACAATCCTTGTGCCAGGGGACAAAAAGCTATGGCTCCCACGCCATATTCGTCCAGAACATCGAGCAATTCCGGCTCAATCCAGCGATCCAACATGGAATATCGTGGTTGATGAATCAGGCATGGCGTGCCCAGCGATTTAAGAATGGTGAAGGCCTGTCGCGCTGCATCGGGCGGATAGTTGGAAAGGCCGACATACAATGCCTTCCCCTGTCGTACCGCGGTATCCAGAGCCCCCATGGTCTCGGCGATTGGAGTTTCCGGGTCGGGGCGATGGGCGTAAAAAATATCCACATAATCTAATCCCATGCGCTGCAGGCTTTGATCCAGGCTTGCCAGTAGATATTTCCGCGATCCCCAATCCCCATAGGGGCCGCTCCACATGGTATAGCCGGCTTTAGTGGAGATGATCAGTTCGTCACGCCAGGAATGCAGATCCTGGCGCAAAAGACGACCAAAATTTTCTTCGGCGGATCCCGGTGGCGGGCCATAATTATTAGCCAAATCAAAATGCGTAATGCCCAATTCAAAAGCGCGGCGTAACATCAGTCGTTGGTTTTCCAGCGTATCTACACCACCAAAATTATGCCACAGCCCCAATGAAATCGCCGGCAGCTTAAGCCCGGATTTTCCGCAGCGATTATAAATCATGTTGTCGTAACGGATGGACGCAGGCAACCAGGGATTATGCTGCATATACACTCCAGATCAATTCCTGCCTATCAGAGGCATATTTCCGATTATCTGAATTTATCCAGGAAGCCACACGAATAGTCAAATCTACAGGGCCACGTCAGCAGGGTGCCGATCATCGCCACGTAAAACCAGGTCTCCACTCCCCGCGAACTATGGCTGATCTTATGCTCATAGTTGGCATACATCTTCAGAGAGTAAAAAAAACAATTCAATAGGAGCCTGTCCGAGTAATGACCGGAAGCGATGCGATGCGATCCGGTCAGGTAGCCGATGCGATTGGACACGACCTGGTGCTGACGATCCTGTCGGTCAGAGTCTTTTCCGATTCACAGGTGAACCTCGCTTGTTGGAAACCCAAGGCTGGTTTCGCGCACCAGTTATACTCAATGCGGCTTCTAATGATACATGGGGAGAAGTGAAAAATGCGGGAAAGTGCCACTTTTATAGCTATAATGTGTATCAGAATGTCTCATTAATAGCCGCATACAATATAACCACGATGTTCTGCGTTGCTCCCCGGGCGACGGCCATGGGATTCCTCCCAGGCTGCCCAATAGTGCGAACCGCCACCGCTGGCCAACTTGCCACCGCTCTTCAAACAGCCGATTATACTGCCGCGTTTGCCGGTGGTACCTTCGCCGCGGCTTCTTCGGCGTGAATAAGCCGATATTCCACCGCATCAGCGATAGCCTGCCAGCTGGCTTCGATGATATTTTCCGATACCCCAATGGTGCCGAAAACCCCTTCCGGAGATCGGAATTCAATTATCACCCGCACTTTTGCCGCCGATTCCGCCCGGCCATTGACCACCCGTACTTTGTAATCCACCAGATGCAGATCCGCAATGGCCGGGAATTCAGGTTCCAAGGCATAGCGCAAGGCGGCATCCAGAGCATTGATCGGCCCATCACCTTCGGCGGAAGCATTGATCTCGCGTTTGTTGGCAATCACCGATAATGTGGCTTTGGTTACCGGTTTGCCATTGGCCTGCCGGGATATGGCACAGCGGTAACTCTTGAGGTCAAAAAATTTCCGCAGGCGTCCGATTTGCCGGCGCACGATTAATTCGAATGACGCTTCCGCCGCCTCAAACTGATAGCCCTGATTTTCCAGTTCCGTTATCTGATCCAGTACCTTTTTCAGGGTGTCGCGATCATGCAGAATATTAAATTTTTTCCCGGCTTTCGCGGCGATATTGGATACCCCGGATAACTCGGAAACCAGAATGCGGCGCGAATTGCCCACCAGTTCCGGCACCACATGTTCGTAACTGCCCGCTATTTTGTTGACCGCATGAACGTGCATGCCGCCCTTGTGGGCAAAAGCGCTGGCGCCGGTGTAGGGTTGATTATTGACCAGATTTAAATTCGCTATTTCATAGATATATTTGGATGTTTCAGTCAAATGAATCAGAGAATCTTTTTTCAGGCAATCATAACCCATCTTCAAGCGCAAATTAGCGATGACCGTGGTGATATCCACATTGCCGCACCGTTCGCCGATGCCGTTGATAGTACCCTGTACCTGCACCGCACCCGCGGCCACGGCTGCCAGAGCATTGGCCACCGCCAGTCCACTGTCATTATGCGGATGTATTCCGATCGGTGTGGACAGGGTATGCCGCGCCTGCCGCACACATTGGGTAACTTGTTCCGGCAACGAGCCGCCGTTGGTATCACACAGGCATACCAGCACCGCTCCCGCCTGTGCCGCAACGGCGATGGTTTTTAATGCGTAATCCGGATTCGCCTTGAACCCGTCAAAAAAGTGTTCCGCATCATAGATGACTTTTCGGCCTTCGCCGGTCAGATAGGCCACGGAATCCGCGATCATATCCAGATTTTCCTGTAAAGATACCCCCAGCACTTCCGTAACGTGCAAGTCCCAGGTTTTACCCACTACCGTAACATATTCGGTCTGGGCATCACGCAGAGCCTTGAGTCCCACATCTTCCGCCGCGGAGAGGCCTTTGCGGCGCGTCATGCCGAACGCCAGGAGTTTAGCGGTTTGCAGTTTCAAGCCGCGGGCCTCCTGGAAAAAAGCCGCATCTTTGGGGTTGGAAAGCGGATATCCGCCTTCGATGAAATCCACGCCCAGTTCATCGAGACGATGGCAGATCAGCATTTTATCCTGCAGAGAAAAACTCACGCCTTCACTCTGGCTGCCATCGCGCAGCGTTGTATCATATATTTCTATTCTTTGCATACAATTACCTCATTGGCTGCCGGTGGCATTATAAGGATTTACCGCCGAGCACGCACTATGAAATGAATAAACAAAAACACCCCGCGCCCAGGCAGGGTGGTGAACGTTTCGGAATACTGAAACCACACTTAAAGCATTGGCCTGCCGGGCACTACACTTTCACCGGCGGGAAAATAACAGCGCGGACAGCAGCGCGGCCATTGGCCTGGCGCTGTATGGGCAGAATCCCGCATATACTCGAGATTACAACTGCACAATCTGTCCGCACAACACACCTCATATAACTTCCATTATCATAACGCTATCTGAAAAAATGTCAACTATCCAGAGTATTCGGGTCGTAACCATTCACGAGTCTTTCAGGTTTCCTTCCAATTCTGTTATTGAGCCAATATGACCTTTGGGCATATATGTGTTTCACCGGTAATTTCACCGGCCCGGATGCCGTTAATCTTCAAAGCTGTGAAACCTAAAAGCCCCGGCTTGGTACCCTGCGGTGGCGCTATTTTGATGGACTGTTACGATGATTGGGATATACTCTTTTTACCTTCGCCTGTAGGTGCGGGGGGATTTTTCAGGAGTTATTTTATGTCTTCGCCGGTTGATTATCTTTATACCTCAACGCACGAGTGGATAAAACAGGAGGGCGATGTCCTGACTGTCGGCATCACGCGCTTTGCGGTGGATGAACTTTCCGATGTTACATTTATAGAATTGCCGGCAGTCGGGCGCAAAGTGGCGGCGGGTGCCTCCTTTGGTGAAATTGAATCCGTCAAAACCACCAGTGAACTCTATGCTCCTGTGGAAGGAGAAGTGGTGGCGGTCAATGAAGCGGTCAAAAAAGACCCCTCGCTGATCAATGAGGACCCCTATACCAAAGGCTGGCTGATCAAACTTAAATCTTCGGCCAAACCGCAGGGATTGATGACCGCGCAGCAATACGACAAAGAACACAACATCGCGTAAAAGGCGGCGCGTCATAGTTTACTCCGTCTACATACCGGGAATTTAGAAAACGGTAACGTAGAAGGTTTCTTAATCCTGGCGACACTGGTGATAGTTGAAGGTGTGAAAGGGAAGGACATTGCCATCCACGGGCGGAATCATCGCTCCGGTGCGAAACCGCCGCACCAGGCGCACAGTACCTGCGGCGTGAGGCTCGCGGCTAGCGCCAGTGGAATCAATAAAAGTCTGCCAGATGTGTATCCAACGATCCGCCTGAACGGTCCGAGATGCGGCGCTATTGATGTTCGCATTTTGAATCGTATGAATCATTCCCGGTTCCGGTTCGGTCATAGTCCACCATATCCCTCCGCCGTTGGACTTCAGCGACGTCATGTCGGACGCCGGTTCAATCGTATATTGCACATCAACCGCTGGAAGTTTGGGAGCTGCCGCATTTGGAGTATCCAGTGAACCAGTGGCGGCCAAAAGGCAAAGAAATGCCGACCCAAACTGTGCCAGGGTGGTATCATCAATCGATGTTTGAATAATCAGGGTGGAGAGCATCTCGTTAATCCCCCGGCTGGAAGTTTCGGCCTGGTCGGCGGCCACCCGGAAACCACCCGTCATGGGTCTCTTAGCGATGTCCCGATGCCATTGATCCGCTTCCCGAATCACCTTCAGAACCGTGTCAAAATCAAACGGTTTGGCTACATGAGCCTGTCCACCCGCGGAAGCGCAACGTAATACATGATCCCGGCCGCACAGGCATGTAAAAAACAAAACCGGTATTCCGCAGGTGGTACGCGCATTTTTCAGCATCCGACAAACGTCAAAGCCAGTTTTATCCGGCATCATCGCGTCGAGTACGATAACATCCGGATGCAAATTTCTGGCCAGCTTCAATCCATCCTCACCCGAGGCGGCATAGTGATAATCAAACCCCTCCATGGTCAGCAGTTGCCCCAGGGTTGCATTAACTTCACGTTCGTCGTCGATGACCAGTACCTGAATCGCCATGAATTTTACTCCTCCGGGTAAATACACTACCCGCGACGGACGAAAAATTTATTTTCCATCCACCTATCCACCATCGACCGCGCCGGACGAATAGAAATTTCCTCGGATGTCTTTGAACATCCTCAATCCAGCGCAACCAACTCTCTTATATTATAATCATCGAAGTTGTCTGTGTCTCTCAAAAAGTAAAACGCATGAAAACAAGGGATATCCTAACATAATCTAAGCCGCGGACGCGGTTGTTTGCAAGCCTCCCATGGTAGGTTGCAAACGAATCCTGGAAATTGGTATTTTGATTTTTCCCGGTTATGAACCTGTAGTAAACGTTAACATGGATTCTTATGTGAAGCCTTTCAACCAGAGTACCCGATTACTCACCTGCTGATGTTCCTGATCGAAACGAATTGTAACCGTTCACGGGCATGCCGAAGAGCCATCGTTAGGGCGGTTTTGGCGTACCCCAAAATGGGGCACCCCTTGTGGTGCGGGCTTCCAGCCTACCCAGTCGCTCATCGTGAACGTTACACGGATTGTAACCGTTCACGGGCAAAAGTGGCGAAATTATAGAAAAAACGCCACTTTTTACCTCAAACTCCCTGTTTTTCGTGATTTTTACGTCTTATAAAGTCCAGACTCCACATTATTTCTTTTATTTTTGGCGTATTTTGGCCCGTAAGCGGTTACAACGGATTTACCCTGAGTGCAGCCAAAAATTGTGGCTTTCAAATCGAGGCCCATATCCACTGGCAATGCTATACCAACGGTTACTTGGGAGGCAATGGCGGGCGAGACTCCGGCGATCCCAGGATATTATGCTAAGGAATGAGACCGTAATAACTTCCCGATTGGCATGAACATTGAATATTCGTAACCGTTCATGAAGTGATGATCGGACAGACTGGAAAACTGCACCACAAGGGATTCCCACCCTTTGGGCTATGTCAAAACCGCGAGGGTGTGGCAATTATTCCGGGTGTGGCCGTAATAACGCTAAATCGGAAGCAAATCACGCCGTTTGGTTCCGGCGCAGCGGGGTACTTTTATGGTACGTTCCACCGCCGGCAAAGCCGGCGGCTATGTGCCGAGTCCCTGCACGGCCATGTGGCCCGGAAAAATTGCCACACCGAACCGCGATAATTCTGGCCTACCGACATGACCGTGAACGGTTACCAATATCCGCAATGTGAAAAGCCATGTTTATTTATCGAGTGTTCCACTTTTGCCCGTGAACGGTTACGAATATTCCACCACCGGCCATGCCGGTGGCTATTTGACGGACAATGCTCCGGAAGCCGCACACCAACCGGCGCAACGACTTTTTGGAAGATATTGCGATCTCGTTGCTTACTTGCTTAATAGGCCGTCATTCGCCAACGGCATGAGGTTTCCTTTATCGTGCGGCACCGTGGGCACGGAACGTGGCT
>JAMDCX010000013.1 GCA_023489375.1 Planctomycetota bacterium | reverse complement strand
ATTTCGTCAAACCATTGATCGGTGCCTGGATGAACTGCCAACCACCCACCGCGACACCATCAACACACTGATGGCACCGCGATTCCAAACCTTCGAAGATGTCCCGTTAATAGCCGCATAGAGTATAACACCTGAAAACGTGGGAATAGCCGATAAGTTGTGCCGACTGTCGACAGCGGCAAAAAGCAATGCCAGTCCGGCGAATACAAAGCCAATGGCCGTGTTGATTGCCATTGGAGTTTTACCATTACCGACCTGCGCCAGCATCGGAACATGAAATGCCCAGCCGATCAATACTATGCCGCCAAGTATCACGGCCAGCGCGCCGCAGACACTGGCTGCTATTCTGGAACCACGCCAGTCTTGGGAATTGGTCTGTTGTTGTATTGGATTCGCGGCCATGGAACTGGAAGGGAGTATATCCATACGGGTTTATTTATCGGTCAAAAAAGCGAATAGTGTTTATAAGAACAGAGTACCAGGTACATAGGATGATGTTCCAGGCGTTTACCGCAACCAGCCGAATCTGATTTTATGTCAATAAACAACATTTTTATCGGACATAACGTGTCATTCTGATAACTGCTTATAATATAAAAAAATGTATTCCAAAAACACCTGATTGCGTATGGTTTTGAGATCAAAGCACACCGGCGATATAATCCAGCAGATGATTTTACTTATTGATAATTATGACTCTTTCACTTACAACCTGGTGCAACGGCTGGGTGAAATTGACGGCACGAGCGTCATTGAAGTGGTTCGTAACGACAAAATTTCCGTGGAACATATTGTGGAATTGCAACCGGAAAAAATCATTATTTCTCCCGGACCCTGTACCCCGCGCGAAGCCGGCATCAGCAATGATGTTCTGAAACATTTTGCCCCACGCCTGCCCATCCTGGGCGTCTGCCTGGGACATCAGTGCATTGGTCACACCTTTGGTGCGGTAGTGGAACGCAACTATCGGTTGATGCACGGCAAAACCTCACCGATTCATCATAATAATCAGGGAATTTTTGCCGGCTTGCCCAATCCGTTTGATGCCGCGCGGTATCATAGTCTGGTCATTCGCCCCGGTACTTTACCGGACGATTTTATGGTCACCGCCTGGACTGATGAAAATGAAATTATGGCGATACAGCACAAACATTGGCCTTTGTACGGGGTGCAATTCCATCCCGAAAGTTTTCTCACTCCGGATGGCTACACGCTGCTGACAAATTTTTTAAAAGTCCAGGTTCCGTCTTCGGCTCCCGCACCTTCCTGATGGGGCCAACACCGGAAGTTTATGAGCCTTCAAGCGCCGCGATAGTTCGTTCGGCGGCCTAATGCCCGGTGCTGCCGAAGCCGCCGGTGCCGCGCGCGGTAGTGGAGAGATGCTCCGGGGAATCCACAGTCTTCCATGCGGCACGGGTGACCGGGGCGATAACCAGCTGCGCAATGCGCATGCCGCGAGTAATGACAAAGGGTTCTGAACCGAGGTTAATATCGCAACTGTTGCATAAAATGGTGTTAAAATATAGTTTGAGGTTGGTTTTGTGTAACCGTTCACGAAGGAGCGACTGGGCAGGCTGGAAGCCTTCACCACAAGGGATTCCCACCCTTTGGGCTATGTCAAAACCGCGGTAATTCTGGCCCGTCGACATGACCCGTGAATGGTTACGGTTTTGTCAATAGCCGCTGTCGTTAATGGCCAGAGCATGAAATTGTTCCACCCTGCTTGCCCTGAACCACAAAAATGTGTTACGCTTACGAGCAGCCGAGGATGGATTGGTATACACAATTTAGACTGGATGGCTAATGGCGACCGCAACAGATGAAAAATACCTCAAGATTATTACCGACGCACTTTCGGTCTGTCTGCCATATCGCCCCAAATTCGGGCAAGGCAAGCAATCAGGCCTCTCGTTAACAGAATTCCAGTCTCTCTACAATGCTGATTCATTTTACTCATGGTTTGGGTTAGGCACGCCCCTGATGTACGCCGCACACAAAGCCGCGGGAGGCATGACATCGGTGTATCGTCAGATTGGCATTAGTTGCGAGCGACTTGTTATGCAGATTGTAAAAGATCAATTGGGCCTGAATGATAACGATGTCCAATGGTCCTACACTATCAAATTAACCCGCGGTCGCGAGCGGCGGCTTTCGCTTGATGGCCGAATCCCCATCGGTGCAATTAAAAGGAATGAGGCTCGCCAGCTGGTCTCGGAATGGCTAAAGCTATCCGCCGGCGACCTCAAGCTTCCGCAGGAGAGCGGCGCGGGCCTTCGGGGAGCGGTCTTCGAGATACGCCAGGGATATAAAAGCAAGGATAGCAAACGGCAAAATGCGGACGTGGCAAACGCCTCCAATGCATACGCGCACCGTTACATTCCGGTGGTTTTGTTATTATCCTCCCAGATTGATGAAGATATTGCCGAGCGGTATGGACGATCTCGCTGGCTGCTGCTGCGGGGCACAACGAACGGAACATCTCTTGACAGTTCCTATGTCTTCATGAAGGACGTGGTCGGTTATGATCTGGCCGATTTTTTTCGGCGCAATTCAGAAGCGATAAAGGATAAAATTGAAATTGTATTAAGGAAACTGCTTAGTGAAGCCTGATTCCCAACAATTGTTATTCTCCAAGGGAGCAGCGCTAGCCCGTCCAGGCAATGGACGGCGCGAATCGTTGACTTTTAAGGCCAACCGCAACCTTGGACGGCACGGATGGCTGCGCTTGACACCCGCGTATTCCCGGCATTTGGTGGAACGGCTGACCGAACCGCTCACTTCGAACGACCGTGTGTTGGACCCATTTTGCGGCACCGGCACCACCGCTCTGACTTGTGCGGAACACGGCATTTATTGTGATACCGTCGATGTCAATCCGTTCCTGATATGGCTGGCCAATGTTAAGCTCGCAACCTATTCGCCTTCGGATATTCATGCCGCAACCATATTTGGAGAAAAACTAAATCCCACCACAGGTAGCGGCACCGAGTGGCGCCCGCCAATTAAGGATATCCAAAAGTGGTGGTCGGAGGATGATTTAAGCTCGCTGGCGCATATACTGACCACCATAAAACACGCCGACGTTTCCGAATCGGCTCGAAATCTTCTTTTTTCCGCCTTCTGTCGAACCGCAATTGAGACTGCGGCAGTCTCGTTCGGACATCAGTCAATGTCCTTTAAAACTCAAGTTGTACAACCTACGCTGGCCGCATTGGATTATTCGATGAGCCTTAAAAATCTGTTCGTAAAACGACTTGCTGAAATCGTTAACGCGGCGCAGGTGCCGGTCCGTTCCGGCTTGGCCGAAGCCGTTTTGGGCGATTCTCGCAAGCTCGATTCGCTGCCAAACGCCAAATATTCGTACGTTATTACCTCACCGCCGTATCCCAACCGTATGAGCTACATCCGCGAGCTACGCCCGTATATGTATTGGCTGGGCTTTCTTCACGACGGGCGTCAGGCCGGCGAGCTGGATTGGAAAGCCATTGGCGGGACCTGGGGTTGCGCGACCAGCAACCTCATGCGCTGGCAGCCGGACAATACCGCGAATATTCCCGGAAGTGGATTTGCCGCAATGATCGCTCGAATTTCCGACCACAGTCGAATACTATCCCTGTACGTCCACAAGTACTTCGAGGATTGCGTCCTGCACTTTCGCGCCTTGTCGCGTGTGCTTACAGAAGGGGCGCAAGTGCATTATATTGTGGGTAATTCACGATTCTATGATGTGATGGTGCCAACGGAACAGATATATCACGACATCATGATTAACAATGGGTTCCATCATGTCACGGTAGAAAACATCCGCAAACGCAGTTCCAAGAAAGAACTCTTTGAATTTGTTGTCAGTGGAACATTCGGTTCAACGAACCTAATGCCCGGTACTGCCAAAGCCGCCGCTGCCGCGCGCGGTAGTGGAGAGATGCTCCGGGGAATCCACAGTCTTCCATGCGGCGCGGGTGACCGGGGCGATAACCAGCTGCGCAATGCGCATGCCGCGAGTAATGACAAAGGGTTCTGAACCGAGGTTAATCATGATGATTTTAAGCTCTCCGCGGTAATCCGCGTCAATAGTACCGGGAGCATTGGGCAGGGTAATACCGTTCTTCAGGGCCAAGCCGGATCGGGGTCGGATTTGTGCTTCATAGCCATCGGGAATGGCTATGACAAAACCGCAGGGCACCAATACTCTCTGCAAGGGCGCAAGGGCCAGCGGTGCCATCACCGCCGCCTGTAAATCCATGCCGGCGCTGTGCGGGGTTTGATACTCTGGAAGTTCCAATCCTCGACCATGTGGAAGCCAGGCAAATTCAACGGTCAGGCGATCATGCAATGGCCAACTCCTGAAGATATAAAGAGGTACTGTAAACCGGGTTATTTCACCAGCGCCGTCCAACGTGAAAATACTTCGCCCCCCAGCCGCTCCAGCGCCGCACCATGCAGGGGCCACCCTTGCAGGATTTCAGAGCCGGTTATGCCCGCCTGATGAAGTTCCTCCGGGAAGGCCTGAATCATCCGGTCCATCTGGGGTAAACTCAGTTCCAGGTGGCAGAGAAAACCATAGGCATTGCGATCAAAGCGAAAAGCCTGACAGGCCGTCAGATCAGACCGCAACAGTGGTACAGAACCCGCGGGAACATCAAACACATCACCATGCCAGTGCATCGCCATAAAGGACTCCGGCAGCCCCACGGCGAGAGCATCGCCTTTGGCAGCAGGCAACCTGGATACCAGATACCAGCCGATTTCCTTCTTCGGCCCCGGATACACCTTGGCCCCCAGCGCCGCCGCGAGCAGTTGACTGCCAAGGCAAATGCCAAGAATGGGTTTATTCTGTTTGAGTGTCTGTTCTATTAACCGCAGTTCATCACGTATAAAGGGATATTGGGCCTCCTCATAAACGCCCATAGGACCGCCCATTATCACCAACGCCGAATATGAATCCATGGTCTCCGGGACGTTCTGGCCGGCGAATAATTCAATAGTGGCGCTGCGGCGATTCGCACATTGCAGCGCGGCGGCGATATTACCCGCGTGTTCGCAAGCCGCGTGTTGAAGAATTAAAACCTCATGATCCATGAATACTCTCCAGCCGGACTATCGCGCTGCCGCCGCAGTTTGTTCCCGCACTTGTTGGGAAGCCGGTACGCGGCATTCCAGATGCGGCAACGGATACTGCCGGGTAAAGTCAGAAACCTCGCCGCGAATTCGAAGCAGCGTTTTTTCATCACCAGCGCTGGACGCGGCGCGATCGAACCACTGAGCCACCAGTTTCATCTCCGGCTCTTTGAGGCCGCGGGTGGTTAAGGCCGGCGTGCCCACACGAATGCCGGAAGTTTCCATGGCTTTGCGGGTATCAAATGGAACCATGTTTTTATTGACAATCATTCCCGCGGTCTGCAACCACTGTTCCGCCATCGCACCGGTTAAATTAGCGTCCTTGGCACGCAGGTCGATGAGCATTAAATGGTTGTCCGTGCCACCGGATACCAGGCGATAACCGCGGCGGGTTAATTCCTCCGCCAGCACCTGGGCGTTTTTAATGATCTGCTGACAATACAGTTTGAATTCCGGTCGCAGCGCTTCAGCAAAGGCTACCGCTTTGGCCGCAATAATGTGCATCAACGGACCGCCCTGCAGACCGGGAAAAACAGCGGAATCGAGTTTTTTTGCCCACAGAGCCTGGCATAAAACCATGCCGGAGCGCGGGCCACGCAGAGTTTTGTGCGTGGTGGTGGTGACGAACTCCGCGTATGGCACGGGCGAGGGATGCAGGCCGGTGGCCACAAGTCCGGCGAAATGCGCCATATCTGCCATCTGCACCGCCCCCACCTCATGGGCAATTTCCGCAAAGCCCGCAAAATCCCATACGCGGGGATACGCACTGGCACCGGTGATAATCAGTTTGGGCTTATGTTCATGAGCCAATTTTCGGACTTCCGCCAGATCAATGCGTTCGGTTTTGGGATTCAGCGTGTAATGAACCGCTTTGAACCATTTGCCGGAAAGATTCACCGATTTACCATGCGTGAGATGCCCACCATGATCCAGATGCAACCCCATAATGGTGTCGCCCGGACTAATGGCCGCAAGAAATACCGCCTGATTGGCCTGCGAACCCGAGTGCGGCTGCACATTGACATGATCGCATCCAAAAAGTTGCCGAGCGCGATCCCGAGCCAGATTCTCAACGACATCCATGTACTGGCAGCCGCCATAATATCGTTTGCCGGGATAGCCTTCAGCATATTTATTCGTCAATGGTGTGGCCGCCGCGGCCAGGACCGCCGGTGAAACGTGATTCTCACTGGCAATAAGTTCCAGTGTCGATTCCTGACGATTCTCTTCATCACAAATAGCCTGCCACAATTCAGGATCTTGATTCGCTATGGGATTCATCCGTCCTACCTCAAATTCAATCCAGGCGCAGCCTTTGCACCCAAGAGGATAATTATAGCCAGAGAACGTCCTGAATGCGAAGCCCGACCAAGGACGGAAATAAATGGGGTGCAGCCAGAAATTGTGGCACTCGGCGATCGGCACATCCTGGGACAATGGTGGCCAAGCAGTTCAGAACCGCTTGAAGCCAAAAATATGGTCGCAACCGGACTGATTAATAAGCCGTAAAGGGGTAACCGTTCACGAAGGGACGATGGGGCAGGCTGGAAGCCCGCACCACAAGAGGTTCCCACCCTTTGGGCTATGTCAAAACCGCGGTAATTCTGGCCCGTCGGCATGACCGTGAACGGTTACTATCTTTTGTTGTTCGTCTGATAAACTATTATAATGTTATCAGGTCGTTGGTGGTCAACGACTATCTGGGTTCATTTTTGGAGCTGCGTATGAATCGTAAAAGGCTTTCCGGGGTCATGGCCATACTTGTGGTCGGCGTCATGTCGGTAAGCACATTTGCGGCGGCCGCTAAGCGCATAACGGTCACGGGGCAATTGCTGGATATGAAATGCTATTCGGCTTTTGGAGCTACGGGTCGAGCCCATGGCAAAACCTGCGGCAAGAAATGTCTGGAATCGGGGATTCCCGCGGGCATTCTGATCCATGGCCAGGCTTGGACGCTGGCGACCAATTCCCGGCCGCTGGCTCCGTATGTCGGTTTAACCATTGAAGTCATGGGTAAAGCCAACGCGCATGACCACGTACTGATTCCCTCTATGATCAAAGTCAAGGACCATGGTCATTGGAAGACCATTGTGGGCAGATCGAAAATGTGATTCTGCGACACACTATTCACCTTGTTTGGCGCAACGCAATCCCTGGCATGCTGTGCGGGTGTGTCCGGATATATTCCTCTGCGAGTTATTAAGCCCGCAGCGCTGCTTGGTAATGCGCGGCAAGAATCTCCAGTGCGTTATTTACCTGCTGATCCACCTGTTCCGAACGAAGGGTAGATTGCCCGTCACGGAATACCAGCGTGAACGTAAGACTTTTTTTCCCCGTGCCGATTTGCGCATTGCGGAAGGTTCCCACAAATTCGACGGATTCAAGAAATTTCAGGTCGCCGGCATGAATGGATGAGTATACGTCCGCCCAGCGCACTGTATTGGCTACTACAACGGATAGATCCCGCCGCACTGCGGGAAACCGAGGCAACGGTCGTGCCCGTCGCACAGGATCAAAAATAGCAATCAGTTTTTCCAATTCCAGTTCCACAACGGCGGCGGGCTGACGAAGATCATAAAATTTTAACACTTGAGGCGCTATTAAACCCACCCCACCAATATCTGTCCGGGTTTGATTGAGGTTTATAAAACACCTTCCCCCCACTCCGGAAGTTAATCCAGGACCGTCCTGGGGGCGGACTGTCAGGCGGGCTGCCGGGTTTAGTTTTCCCAGCAACTCCCGCAAGGCCGCGAGAACCTGATCGACACTATCGGCGATCAGTGCAAGGCGGCGTTGCTCCCGGGGCGGGCTACCGGCTGATAATTCCTGCCAAAAAACGCTGCAATATTCAAACAACCGGACATTGGCGTTGCCATTATTCTGGTTCAGAGCCCGCGCCCGCAAAAGTCCAGTCCATATTGAGGGACGCAGGGCATTTTCCACTTTGCGCACCAGTTCACTAACCTGTAACGGTGCCGCATCGGAGGGGAGAAATTGCCGCGCCTCCGTCGGTGCGACAAAACTGTGCGTGATAGCTTCACAAAAACCGCAGGCGCTGAGGGTCTGGCAGATAACCCCGAGGGCTTGCGTCCGGTAATCGGCGGGTGGAATCCGATGCGTAATAACACTCCGCACTGGAATTTTGCCATAACCCCATAATCGTGCCAGTTCTTCTATTAGATCGATTTCACGGGTAATATCGGAACGAAAACTGGGCACCGTACAGACAATGCGGCCATCTTTTAATTCTGCCGCCAATTTCAGCCGCCGTAAAATATCCAAAGCCTCCTCCTGCGGTATTGGTATACCGAGAATCTCGAAAACGCGTTGGGGCCGCAAGGTTACCGTCATCGGTTTGGTATGTACAAAGCCGGCACAAACCAGACCGGGAGCCACAGTTCCACCGGCAACCTCCTGTATCAGCGCTGCGGCCCGACGCGAGGCGTATTCAGCCATGGCAGGATCAAGGCCCCGCTCAAAACGAAAAGACGAATCGCTGAACAACGTCAGCGCTCGTGCCGTAGCGCGAATGGACAATGGATTAAATCGTGCGGATTCCAAGACCACATTCTGCGTGGAATCTGTTACCGCACTGGGTTGCCCACCCATCACTCCAGCGATGGCCAGGGGGCCGGCCAAATCGTCTATAACCATCATGGAGGCATTGAGTTTATAATTGCGTCCATCAAGTACTGTGAGAGTTTGTCCGTCCGCGGCCGTAGTGACAATAAGGCGGTGCTGATGAATCCTCTCGGCGTCAAAGGCATGCAGGGGCTGTCCGGTTTCCATGAGCACAAAATTGGTCACATCCACTACATTATTAACACTACGCAAGCCAATGGATTCAAGGGCTTCACGGAGCCATTGCGGCGAAGGTCCAACTTTGACATTGCGTATGATCCGGGCGGAATAATAGGAGCATAACTCCGGCACTTGAATCTCCACCTGAATCTGATGGGCCGCCGGTTCGCCGGATTCTACCAGCTTCACTTCCGGCATGGTAAACCTGGAATGAAAAAGTGCGGAGAACTCCCGCGCCAGGCCAATATGACTGAAACAATCGGTACGATTGCTGGTGACCTCTACATCAAGGACTTCCGTACCGTGGGATTGTTGTACATTTTCCACAACCAGGCCGGCATTAACCAGCGCTTCCTGAGCGGCGGCTGCGGACGGGACGGAATCAAGATACCGGGCTATCCAGTTCAGAGCGATTTTCATAGTACCTCCAAAACTCAACCAGCTAATCCAACCGGCTGCGGAACCGATCCGGCATAGCGTCCAAACCGGAAACATTACGCTTACCGTCCCCGCGCGGCAAGTGTTGAGGTCGTGGCGGATGGCGTCCGCCGGCTAAACATGGATTCGTGGGGAGAATGCCGTTCCATATTCCTGTGCAGATCGCTGCTCAGGAATGGGGCCGTAATAACTTCCTAATTGGCATTACCATTGAATACTCCACCACCGGCATAGCCGGTGGCTATTTGATGGACCGTACTCCAAAATCCACGCACCAACCAGTACAGATTGACGGTATTCCGCGGAATGAAGGCTGCCGCCTTTCATTGGGGTGCGGCCAGATTTTTTGGACATTCTTTATTCCTCCATTAATTTCGGTAACCGTTCACGAAGTGGCGACTGGGCAGACTGGAAGCCCGCACCACAAGGGATTCCCACCCTTTGGGCCATGTCAAAATCGCGGTACTTCTGGCCCGTCGACATGACCGTGAACGGTTACCAATTTCGCTGCCCGGTACCGCCAATGCCCATTTTAGCCGTGTGGTCCTGGCCTGCGCGTTAACTCTGGAAATCTCGCCGCCCCCCACCATAAAGATATGACCGCACCCATTCTTTGGCCCCCGTGAGCGAACGTTTGCGTCACAGGAGAAAATGCAGTATAAGCAAGCTCCATGTAAGCTGTGTAATTTTAAGCTGCGAATAATCTGGTGATGGAGGTTATTCAGTAGATAAGGAATCTTCCGCATGAAGACTGATGTATCGTCACTGACAGAATCCACAGATCATAAAATTCTTCTTCGCATTGACAATCAACATGTCCGTCAATGGCTGGCCGATGTCATTAAACTCTGCCAACCGGATAAAATAGTTCTATGTGATGGCAGCGAACGTGAGAAAGATCAGTTGCTGGCCCGGGGCGTGGAGGATGGAACATTCATCCGTCTCAATGCGAAAAAACTTCCGGGCTGCTATCTGCATCGTTCCAATCCCAATGATGTGGCACGTATGGAGCAGTGCACATATATATGTACGCCCACTAAAACCATGGCTGGCCCGACTAATAACTGGATGGAATCACGGGAAGGATATCAAAAGCTCTCCGCCTTGTTTAATGGTTGTATGCGGGGACGCACCATGTATGTTCTGCCCTTCGTCATGGGACCGATAGGTGCGCCACTGGCCAAGGTGGGCGTACAGGTAACCGACAGTATTTATGTGGCTGTGAGCATGGGGATTATGACCCGCATGGGGCGAGTTGCGCTGGAGGCATTGGGTGATTCAAATGAATTTACACGCTGTTTACACAGCGTTGCAGAATGCAACCCGGACAAACGCTATATCTGCCATTTTCCACTGGACAACACCGTCTGGAGCGTCGGTTCCGGTTACGGCGGTAACGCCCTGCTGGGTAAAAAGTGCCTGGCTCTCCGCATTGCCAGCTATCTGGGGTATCAGCAGGGATGGATGGCGGAACACATGTTGATTAGCGGTGTGCGCGAACCCAGTGGCCGCAAAAATTACATTGCCGCCGCCTTTCCCAGTGCCTGTGGAAAAACTAATTTTGCCATGCTTATTCCACCCGAAAGTTATAAGCTTGCCGGCTGGCAGATTACGACAATTGGGGATGATATTGCGTGGTTATGGGTGGATGAAAAAACCGGAAAATTAAGAGCCATAAACCCGGAAGCCGGGTATTTCGGCGTTCTGCCGGGTACCAATTGGCAGACCAATGCCAATGCCATGCACACGATGGCCCATGATACTCTATATACCAATGTCGCCCTGCTGCCTGATGGCGATGTCTGGTGGGAGGGAAAAACCGACACCCTTCCGGCGCACGCCTTGGACTGGACCGGCAAACCCTGGACGCCCGATAGTCCGCATAAGGCCGCCCACCCCAACAGCCGTTTTACCGCGCCTATGGCCAATAATCCCGTTCTGGACCCGGCGGCTAATGATCCGGACGGTGTTCCGGTGACCGCGATTGTGTTTGGTGGTCGGCGGACCACTACCATTCCTGTGGTGTATCAGGCGTTTAACTGGAGTTACGGCGTCTATGCCGGGGCCACACTGGGCAGTGAAACAACCGCGGCGGCAGCAGGTAAGGTGGGCGTCGTGCGACGCGATCCGATGGCGATGCTGCCCTTTATTGGCTATAACATTGCAGATTATTTTACGCATTGGTTTCGGATGCACCGTCGGATGACGGATTGCCCGCCAATATTCCACGTTAACTGGTTCCGCAAGAATCAGCATGGTGTGTATGTCTGGCCCGGTTATGGTGAAAACATTCGAATTGTAGAATGGATCATAAAACGTGCGCATGGTGAGGCGTATGGAATCGAAAGCCTGCTGGGTTGGATGCCACGCCTGGGTGACATCAATCTCGAAGGACTTAAAATCAACCCGGCGGAATTCGCAGCAGTTCAGCAGGTGGATAAGGAACTTTTGAGGGCGGAATTACTTGCCGCCGATGAATTATTCTTGAAACTCGGCGGAGATTTGCCGAAGGAAATGATTTTTCTGCGTGAATTAATGGTCAGCCAGTTATAGGGTCCGCAGTGAACAATATCGTTGTTGTTACCGAAGGCCTCGAAGCTATTCCCCTGGCATGGTTAAAGCTGCATGCTGACGTACACGAGGTTTCATATAAAGATCGTGCAGCCCTGACGGCGGCCCTGTCTGTCGCCGCCGGATTGATTGTCCGCACCTATACGCGGGTTAACACGGAATTGCTGGCTGCTGCGCCAAAGTTGAAAGTGGTAGGACGGGCTGGCGTAGGTTTGGAAAATATCGATCAGAACGCCTGTGCGCAACGAGGCATCAAGGTTCTTTCTACACCCGAGGCCAATACCCATGCCGTTGTGGAATACGTTTTTAATCTGATATTCACACTTACGCGTCCCGTGGTCAACCTTAGTACGCCGATCTCCGCGGAGGAATTTCATCACTACCGCAAAACCAGCCGCGGTCTGGAATTGTACGGAAAAACGCTGGGGATTCTGGGCATGGGTCGCATTGGTCGCGCGGTGGGTCGTGTGGCCCACGCGCTGGGTATGAAGGTAATTTACAATGATATTCTGGACGTCTCGAAACATATTGATTTCCCCGCCCAAAGTGTGATTAAGCCGGAATTGTACCGGCGTTCGGATATTCTGACACTTCATGTCAGTCATCGTCCAGGCAACGCCGGGATGATTAACGGTGAGACTTTCAAGCTCCTGCCCAGCCACGCCATCCTGGTGAACACTGCCCGTGGGGAAATAATCGATGCCCAGGCGCTGGCGGAAGCTCTGAAAACCGGAAAAATCGGCGGCGCGGCTTTAGATGTGCATGCCCCGGAACCTCCGGGTCCTGATTATCCCTTGTGGGGGCTTTCCAATTTGATCCTGGTGCCGCATCTGGCTGCGCGAACCCAGGGAGCCATGGATGCTATGAGCTGGGTAGCTCGCGCTGTGGTGGATTATCTGAATGCGACGACAACATAACCGTATACGGCCATGCCAATGGGCCAGAATTATGGCCGCTCCGGGGGCGTACATTAAAACTGGGGGCACCCCATGTGGTGCTGGCTTCCAGCCTGCTGCAGTCGCCGCTTTGCGAACAGTGTACACTTTTACTGACTTTTCAGCCACAATATTCATAATAATGAATATATTATATTAATGTGATTGCTGATTCAAAAAATGTTAATAAATGCCCATAAATGACGCGTAGTCGTAGTCCGGAAATATATTCAATCGCGAATGATTGAGGCCTTTAAATATTTACATCATTTTTTCCTTGACTTCTGTTTCCTTATGTTATATACTATTGTTGTTGAGGAGAATTGTTGGAAATGACATAGGGTGATAACGGATAAGTTATCCAGTAAATTGTAAACATGGTGATAGACCATGTAACGGAGAAATAAAACTTATGGCTGGCGGGTAACGAGTTCATTGTTGATGGACGGCTTGCGGGCCAAAGTAATTGTTCCAGCTTTTACAGGAGAGCTAATTATGAAAAAGTCAGCATTGTTCGGAATTGCCGCCATGGGAATGGCCGTAGCAGGTGTGCCAGCCGCATTTGCCACGCCTACGCTAACAGTGACGGTGGGCAGTAACACCGGAACCATTGCACTGGGCACCCCGACTGCATCCGGTTCCTATACCACCTACAATGTTGGTAGTGGCGCTTACGGGGATTTTTCCTGGCGGACGGTGGAGGTGGAAGTTGGCAATACCACGTTTTCCAGTTCCTACCTGTTAAGTCTCACCATTCAGGGCTTGACTCAGAGCACCGCCGGAAGCCAGACGGCCACTTTCAACCTGGTGGACAGCGACTTTACGCTGCCATTAAATCAAGGCATCGGCACGATTCAGAATGATGTCTCGGCGAATGTCAGCGCCGGTAAAAGTTCCGAATCCATCCTGTCCAGCGGGGCACTTAATCCTTCCTCGGTCAACGGTACCATCAATACCTTGCCAACCATTACATTTAGTAATAATCCGAATCTGCAGTCGTATTCGCAATATGGATCATCGGTTACTACCAATGCGGCATTAAACATGGGCAATTTCACCTTGGAAACAACTGCGGCTGTCACCCTGGTGAATAACAGCGCGGTGCTAAGCGTCAATCCGGCCATTATCGCATCGCCGGTATCGGTTCCTACCCCGGAACCGGCCACACTGGCGCTATTTGCAGTTGGTGGATTGGCGTTGCTGGCGGGTTCACGCCGCCGTCATAACCGGGCTTGAGCCAATTTTTATTTTGAAAATTTTAAAACCGCAGCTGTAAAGTTGCGGTTTTTTTATGCGCAGAATAAAAACTGGTGCGTGATCGGCATGATTATCTTGGCGATATAATTAAGATTACAGTAAATGTTCACGGATTGTGTATAAAACAGCCCATATATCGGCGTGGCTGTGGAACTTCCCCTTGGTATACCGCAATGTCCTGCAATATCCGGTATCCATGCTCAAATCAGAAATTTCAAATCTCAAATCTCGTATTACAGATTTTAGATACGCGGTAGAATACCGCAGGCGTGAACGGTTGGATACACATACGGAATAATGGTCGGGTTGGGATTATTGATCCATAGCCGTTCGCACCGCCGGCAACCGTAATACGGTAATTGAATATGGTTGGAAGGCATATTGAAATGTCAACGTCTTAACCATAAATTCTGATTTTTGGGGCACGATCCGGTTCGGATGCTTGAACGTGTTGTCCAAACCGGGATTGTTTTCATGTAAAGTAAAAGCTGTACCGGTGCCGGCCACATTTGCGAATCCATGTAGACGAATGGTGGTAAGCATGTAATGTCCTGAGGCGTTATCGACTTTAATAATCAGATTTTTTCCATTGGTGGTCACGCCGGCATCGGCAAAAAACGTCGGTATGCGTGGACGCTTATTTACGCCACCTCTTATACGTACTGTAGTGGGATAAACCACCGCCGGTTTATTGTGATTAAATAAATATTGCACCCAATAGGAGCTGCGGCCAAATGCGGTTTTGTCATTGAATTCAATAAGGTTAATACGACAGGGAACAGCGCCGGCGTTGTCCAGGGTTACGCCATAAGATGCCAAACGTACGACATCACAATTGCGTTCCATGCCGATCATAAAAGCCGTTTCCGCCAGTGTAGATCGAAAATCGCCATATTCAGCACGGGTATTGCCAACGGCATATTCACCGACAAACACCTTCGGCCCCGTACGCGGATAAAGGTTGAATAGATTGGTGTGCTTCAAAAACCATTGCTGACTGGGATAATAGTGTTTATCAACCATGCTTAATGGACCGGATGGAATACCACCCCAATCATCAGCGATTGGAATAACATTGGGAAAGACCCGATGCAGGGCGGCCGCTATAATATGATAATTATGGTTATATGATGGCCCACCGTTTTCGTTGCCGATTTCCAGATATTTGAGATCAAAGTGTGCGGGGTGCCCGCATTGCGCGCGCAAGGCGCCCCATCGGTTATCGCCGGGATCATTAGCAAAGGCCACAGCCGAAAGCATTTCTTTTATGTAGATATTAAGATTGGTTCCCGGAATAGTTGGCGCACTATGCAGCAAGCCCGCGCTGGTACAATAAAGTGGAGCCGCGTGGATTTTTTTCGCCAGTTCCAGCCAACCCAGATAACCAAAGCCATCCGTATCCCGATACCCCCAGTAATTCACATGTCCGGGACGATCAATCATCGGGCCTACCGTTTGCCGCCAATTATAGCTGTCATCCAGCGAATAACCTTCAATGTAATTACCGCCGGGAAATCTTAAAAAGCCCGAATGTATCCGCTTAAGTAAATGTAAAATATCCGGTCGGATACATTCCTTTTTCCCGGTTTTCGCCGATATCGGATACATCAAAACCATATTGATATCATATATTGCCGGAGCCGAGGCTATCAGGGTCATGGCACCATGATAAGTCGAGCCGGTCGCACGCAGAGTGCATGTATAACACCTCCAGGCGGCACCGGAGATTGTTATTTCGGATTCCGCGAAGTGTTTTGTGCCGCGAACATTTGCTAAACCAGCGTGCAGGTTTACACTGGCCGCATCGGGTGAGCGGGCATAAAAAGTCAGAAGATACGTGTGTCCCTTTTTAACAGGCATTCCCCAGTAGCCAACATTCGCTACGCCTCCTCCCGACTTTTTCACCATGACTTGCAGACTCAAGCGATGTGCGGCCGAAAGCGGGGCTTTTTTCTGGACTGTTAATGTTGTCGTTCCCGGGACAGGCTGCACCGGCTTCCAAGCCAACAGTGGTCCGCCGGGCGGCGGCCGATGAATATGACCGTTCACACTGACCCATGCAACATCAGGTCCATTGCTAATATGTGTGAAATGCGGACGGTTATTTCGCATTCGCCATTTGCCGCGTATAACTTTGCAGTCTGCCGGCGGCACATCATTTTTGAAATCCGGATTCTGGATCATTTGCGCATAAAGCCCGCCATCCACATCATGGCAGATATTTTCAATAAACAGTCCCCACATCCTCGGATTTTCCGCCCGCCCCGGTCCCGTGGCATTAATGGTAATATAGGCGCGAAGAGCCATTGCGGACGAACAAGTACAACTTACGCCCACCACCAACAGCGCTACGCCCATTAATGCGTTTCGGCATATTCGGCAACCGAACATATCAAGGCCTTTCACTTTTTCGGTACATACCACTGTGACAGGCCAGCGTCAAAGAATTGGCCGCCAACAGTTTGATGCACATGTACAGCCATGAGATTTTTGCCTGGATGTATGGCCTTTTTACCCGCAGGCGTTATTGGCAGCGGTACATAGCTGGTGCTGTAACCACGCACCGTCGTGGCCAGCACGCCGTTGATGTACAGTTGTATTCCCTGGTCGTGATAACAATACACCACCAGATGCGGATAATGTCCCGCCGGCATGATAAAGTGCCGCCGCAGCCAGATGTTGTCTGTCAACCAGCTTGTGCGAGGCGTCACACCTGGATCCATTGAACCAAAGCCTGCGGGTCCGGTCTTCCATCCTGAATCATTAAAACCGGGTTTGTTCCAGCCCACCGGCGGTTTATTGATGGTGTAATGCCATATAATCGGATGCGCCTGGGCGGTGGGCACAATCTGCTTAAACACAGGCAAGGGCGGCAGCGGAGCCCAGTTATTAGAAAATTTGGCACCACGTCTGGCCCATTGGAGCCACAGGTGTGTCTGGTTCATAAAAGGCATAAAGGCCGCCCCGATTACTGGGCGGGCATGCATGCCCGCCCAGGCTTTACGGGTGCCATACTGATCGGCAAACGGTACGCGGGCCGGGCTTTGATCCAGGAATTTATAGATGCGATCTATAATAGCCTGAAATTGCGCATGTCTGGTGGCCAGGGTAGCGGTCCAGATTTCAAAGTCGGTTTTGGTTTGCGTTACCGTGCTGCGATCCGGCAGACCATAAGTATTGAGTTTGGTCATATAAAAGGCCATTTCTTTTTCCCGCACCGACATGGGGAATATATGCAATCCCAAGGCCTGATCCCATACCATGTTGTAAAGCATACTCCACGTTTCCGGTTGATTGAACGCCATGCGGTAATGATTGCCATCATTATCCACTTTCATCCACTTACGGGCCCAGCGGCGGGCCAGCGTCTGATAGTCATTGGCTTCAGTGATCATACCACGCATGCGGCATAACAGGCCATAAGCGCCCATAGCTACAATGGCTTTTACCGATAAATTAGCATTGTGGGCCATAAAACCCAGAAAGTCATTGGTACTTAACTGCTTACCGGGATCAAAACCGCTTTTTCTCAAGAATTGAACCCACTTGGTCAGCAGGGGCCAATATCTGGTGGCAAAGTCGGCATTCCCCTCAGCTTTGGCAATAGCGGCGGCAAGGATAATCATGTTGCCGCTCTCCTCCACCATCATGTTCTCCCCACCGGTGTTGTAATGGCCGGTGCATATTGGATACGTGCCCAGATCATGTGGAGACCAGGCGAACTTCCAGCGCGGAGTGTTGGCCGAATTTAAATCCGGCACAATGGAGGCGGCTTCCAATTGCGGGCAAAATGTCAGCAGCAGGGGCGAAGCTGGAAAAATAACATCTACTGTGGCAATATCGCCGTTGCTGGTCTCTTCTTTGGTGTAGACCATGGGCATACCATTGGCATCAGCGGACATGCCCATGGCCGCCAGAGCCTGCCGATAAGCCATGGAGACGATGGTGGCATACTGGTAAGAACCAATGCGCCTGGCCTCGGCGAGGACTGCAGAATCAAAGGCAGAGCTTTTCTTCATCAGGGATTGATAATGGCTTGCCGCCCATTGGAACATCTTCGATGGCGTCTTGAAAATGTGCCGCCAATAGGGTCTCTGATATTCTCCAAAGTAATCAATGGCATAGACTTCATCATACGCCACCATAACATGCCGGGATACCGGTGTGGCGGTGACTTTACCGAGATTAAAAGCAAATGCTTCCACCGGCTCACCGGCGCTGACGGCACGGGGCTTATGGGTGGAATCAGCTGCCGGCAACGTACCTTGAATTAAAAAATCCGTAATGCACCGGTCTCTGGATGCAATACATGCGGTGCTTTGCCGGCTCGATGCGGCTGTATAAATATAGCCCCAGTCCAGCCCCACGGGGTCGCCTGAAATATCAAAATAATGCTGCGTGGTACAACCAATCTTCAACACCGTTAAAGGCCCGAAGGTTTGGCGGCTCCATGTGACTTTCTGATTATCATGGTTAACAGCTATGGCTGAACTGGTGGAGTAATAAAGCTGCACTTGATGAGCTTGCCCATCAGCGGACTTTACACTCCAGGTGATGTACGTTACCGGCAGGGTCATAGTCTTGAGATGCGCAGGCAAACGCGGCGTCATAAATGTCAGCGTGAGATCAATTTTACTATTAGAGAACTGATAAATAGTGGTCGTCGGTCGCACGGTCACGCGTACCTGGTGCATAGCTGGAGAAGTATTGGGAGCATTGCCCATGAGCCGATAGGTTTTACCATCTACCCGTACCAGGCTTACCAGGCTTTGAATCCGGCCATCCCAATACCGCGTGCGGTGATCGGCCAGATGATTATTTTCAGACCATATACTCATATACGGATCAAACGTCACCAGCGGCACTGCCGGCGGACGAAACGCCGGTACGGCGGCGTTACACATCTGGCTGAAAATGCCAATTAGAAAGCACACCAGAACAGAAGCAGTCGAAAACAATTTAACACCTTTGATCATATCTAAGCTCCATAATGTAAATGAATAGCAAGTAAATCCAATTTCCAATTTCTCGCAATTGATGTACTCACGACTACTAATGATACATACTCTTTGCGCTCATGGACGTCCTGCAAGTGGCGTTTTCAGGGGGCAACCAAAACTGTTTGTTTTGCGGCGTAAAGCACAGCATGTAAATTACCTTGTGGTAGAACTTAATACTGTCGTAACATCTATTTTCATTTTTTAGGTTCCCAAGGTGTTTCCGGATAGCCGTCAAGCTGGTTGGCCAATCTGGCCATTAGAAATAACAGATCGCTCAATCGATTGAGATAAATCAGAGGCGCCTCACCTACTGTTTCATGCCGCATAAGCGTCACCAGATGTCGCTCCGCCCGCCGACAGACCGTACGGGCCACATGCAGATGGGCAGCCAAAGGCGAACCCCCGGGGAGAATAAATTGTTTCAGAGGGGGCAGCTCCGCGGTCATCGCATCGATTTCTTGCTCCATAACGTCGGCCAGGTCGGTATGAATGCGATTTACCCGGGCGCTGTTGGGAGAATCCAGCGGCGTGGCCAAATCTGAACCAAGATCTAATAACTGACACTGGAGTTGATGTAGTATATTCAGCAACCGCTTATGGTGGCATTGCGACGCCGCCAAGCCCAACCAGCTGTTTAATTCGTCAACCGTGCCATAGGTAAGCAGTCGGAGATCATCTTTATAAACACTCCGACCATCAAACAAACTGGTTTGGCCTTGATCTCCATGGCGGGTATAAATAGGCATCGGCGGCTCCAGTAATTGTGACTCCGGCTTATGCCGGAATCTTTGCCGCCAGTGTAAAATCTATCTGCAAGAACGGCAATAGTTATGGCAAAAATTCTGATTTTCGGAGGTACCTTTGACCCGGTGCATAATGGTCATCTGCAAACCGCCCGCGCGGCGCAGGCCAAAATGTGCGCAGATCGCGTGGTGTTTATTCCCGCTAATACCTCGCCGCATAAATTAGCCACCAACACTTCCTCCGCCACTCCGCAGCAACGGCTGGCAATGTTACGCCTGGGCATTGGCGATAATCCATTCATGGAAGTTTCCGAGGTGGAACTCCAACGGCCGCCGCCAAGCTATACCCTTGATACCCTGGCCATGATGCGGCGTAATCACCCGAACGATGTGCTGACGCTGCTGATTGGCGCGGATCAACTGGCGGCGTTACATACGTGGCGGGGAATTATAACCATTTTGGAAAACACACCTGTGGCGGTGTTGCCACGGCCGGGCTATCCTATTCCTGCAGAATCACCACACCTTCCGCAGCGCTTATGGAACCGCATCTGCGCCAGCGAGTTGGATATTCCACAATGCCCGATTTCCTCCACCGCCGTTCGTGAGCGTCTCGAACATGGCCTGTCCGCAACGGATCAAATTCCCGCGGCTGTGCTTGATTATATTTGCCGGCACAGGCTTTACGGTTACACCGCCGCATCTACTCCTGAACGCCGTATTCCTTGATTTTACGGTATAGCGTGCGTTCTCCTATACCCAGGAGTTTGGCGGCCTGTTCGCGGTTACCGTTGACCAATTCCAGGGTTTTTTGAATGGCTTCCTTTTCCAGTTCCGCCAAATTAACGCCAGCCAGACTGGTAATTGCGGTACCGGTCGTTACGCCGCCGGTCATATTGATTGGCGCCAGTGCCGTAGTGGAAACCGTTTCCACGGAATAATGGCCAAGAATATCCGGTGGAATATCGTCCACCGTCAGACGTGGACCGCTAGCCAGCGCGATCATGTTTTCGATGACATTTTCCAGTTGCCGCACATTACCGGGCCAATGGTACGATATAAGAATATCACGCGCCTCATGGTCGATGCCGTCGCATTGTTTATTGAGGCGCCGGCAACTTTCCTTCATAAGATGTTCGATCAGCACTGGAATATCCTCGCGCCGCTGCCGCAATGGCGGTAAAATAATCGTGGCTCCTTTGATGCGAAAATATAAATCATCCCGGAATTCATGTTTGCGGACGGCTTCCTCCAAATCTTTGTTCGTGGCGGCTATGAATCGAACATCCACCTGGATTGTGGCGGCTATGAATCGAACATCCACCTGAATTGATTCATTGGTGCCCAGACGGATCACCTGCCGATCCTGTAAAACGCGTAAAAGCTTTGCCTGCATGGTCAGCGGCATATCGCCAATTTCATCCATAAACAGTGTACCGCCGTCGGCATACTCAAAGCGCCCCAGACGGTCGGACCGGGCGTCGGTATAGGCCCCACGAACATGACCGAAAAGCTCATCTTCCAACGTACTGTCATTAAGACCAGCGCAGTTCAACGCCACAAAGCGCCCGGCATGCCGCCGCGAATTCTGATGCAGGGCGCGGGCGATAAGTTCCTTACCGGTGCCGGATTCGCCTAAAACCAGAACATTAATATCCGTGGGGCCGATCTGTCGTACCAGTTGCAGCGCCCGTTGCATGGGTGGAGAATTGCCGATGATCCCCTCCATGCCGTAACGTTGATCCAGTGCCAATTTGAAATTTTCATTTTGCCGCGCCAGGAGAACCTTATCCGCGGCGCGTCGGATCTGCGCCCGAATCAAATCCAGGTCCAGCGGTTTTTCGATGAAATCATAAGCTCCGGTGCGCATGGCCTTCACCGCGGTGGAAACATCGCCGTGCGCTGTTACCACGATAACCTGCGTTTCCGGGCGTGTTTTGCGTACCCATTCCAGCAGTTCAAAACCATCCTGTGGATTGTCCATCCGCAAATCGGTCACGACCAGATCATAGTCACCTTCGGTGAAATAGCGTTTGGCATCCACCAGGTTTCGGTGAAATAGCGTTTGGCATCCACCAGGTTATGTGCCTGTTTAACGGCATAACCGATCCGCGCCACTACCTCACTGAGGGCATCAGCATGATCAATTTCGTCATCTACGACTAACACACGAATGATGGGGTCTTTGCTCATAAAATAAGAATACCGGCAGTTGCGGATGCTGACCAGTACCCGATAGATATCCAAACACTGCAGGGCCTTTCCGTAGTCGGCTTACGCTGACGACAAGGTGTGCGGCTATATCTTTTGGCTAAAGTCACACTTCTGTTACTTGTTTACCTATTCGAGAAGTTTGCTGGGATCGCAGGAGTCTCGCCCGCCGTCGCTCCCAAAGACCCATTTATCCGGCAGTAAATGGATGCACTGGAAACGGGCTTTGATTTGAAGGCCATAATTTCCTGCAGCACTCGGCGAGCGGTGCATCCTGGACAATGGTGGGTCATGCGGTCCAGGACCGCTTGATGCAACTATATATGGCCGGACCCCTGCGAAAAGTCTATTCGCGTGGCGAACGGTTACTTTACTTGTAACCGTTCACGAAGTGGCGACCAGGTAGGCTGGAAGCCTGCACCACAAGGGATTCCCATCCTTTGGGCTATGTCAAAACTGCGGTAATTCTGGCCCGTCGACATGACCGTGAACGGTTACGGCATTTGTTTGTTGTGGCATATTATGAGCCTTGAGCTTTTCCATCGTTTTACTCCTTGGGTACCATATTTTCCTTTCAGGATCCAATTTCCGCGTCTCTTTTATGGCCATCCATATTTCCAGCGGCTATAATCTGGATATCCTTATCCAGTTTATAGCCGCACCTGATGACCGATTCCACTATGGTACGTTTATCCCGGTGATGAAAGGTAACCGCTCACGGGTCGATAACCGCGAAAAATAAAAGATATAATGTGGAACCTGAACTTCATGAGGCGTAAAAACCACGAAAAACAGGACCCTAAAGGTGAAAAGTGGCGTTTTCTTGCTTATTTCGCCACTTTTATCCTTGAACGGTTATGATGAAAGTTCCTCGGCATCGGCCAAATCCTTGGGCCGGCCGGCGCAACGTTTGTTTTGTATCAGAAGTTCGCGGCTGATAAAGTGTATCGGCAATTCAGCCACCGTCGTTTCCACCCGTGTGGCCCAGGTTTGTTCAAAACTTACGCCGTCAATGGAGGTCATCAGATCAATGCGGTTGGGTGGATAACCAAGCTGCAATATCAGATCATTCTGGCACAAATCCGCAGCGGATACTTTCAGTTCGGCGAACCCGAAGGCCTCCAGTACGCTGACGATTTTTTCGCCATTATCAATAGAACGATCGATAAATATATCAATATCACCTGTGAACCGTGGTCTGCCATGATAGGCCACCGCGTATCCGCCGACGATAACATATTTAACGTGGGCGGCGTTTAACAATGCGATAAATGCGCTCAAGTCTTTGGGAAGTTTCATCGTTGCTCCGTTGGGTGTCGATCAGCTCCAGAAGAATATCCAGGCGTTGCGCTGGAGATAGTGATCTGTAATAGGTCCGATCCGCCGCATCCGCTGCGCGATGAGAATCAAAGGTTCGACCAATCTTTTCCACGACAACAAGGCCGACCCGCAGTGAGCCCGAAGGGTGAGCGGAGGGGTGGCCTTGTTGCCCGCCGCGCCACGGCTCCGACCGACCGTCGGTCGGGCCTGATATACTTCCGCCGGAGTATTATACTCCAGCGACTGATGTAACCATTCCTGATTGTAATACTCGAAATACTTCCTTAAACCCATCGTAGCTCCCGACAAGGTTTCATATACATATATATATATGTTCTCATATTTAACTGTACGCCACAGACGCTCCACAAATATATTCTCGTATGCCCGCCCGCGACCGTCCATACGGATCTGAATCTTCGCTTGCTCCAAAGCGCCCACAAATACATCGGACGTGAACTCACTGCCCTGATCACTGTTGAATATCTCCGGACGACGACGCTCCAACGCACGTTCCAGTGCCGATACGCAAAAGTCCGTTTCCAAGGGGTTCGATAATTCCCACGATAACACATACCGGCTGAACCAATCCAGGATCGCTACCAGGTACGCCCAACCGGTACGCAATCCCACATACGTGATGTCAAGGCACCAGACCTGATCTGGATGATCCACCGTCAGGCCCTGGAGTAAATACGGAAAACGCCTGTGTTCAGCAGATGAAATCGTGGTACGTGGCTTGGGATATATCGCCTCCAGACCCATCTGCCGCATCAGCCGTCGGACACGCTTGATACCCACCGCTAAGCCTTGCCGATGCAGCCAGGCCCTCATACGTAATACGCCGTAGAATGGTGTCTCCATATATTGTCGATCGATCAGACCCATGATGAACACATCCTCCGAATCCACTGGAACCCGATGATAATACAGACTACTGGCCGATAGCCCCAGGAGATCACACTGTCGCCGTACCGATAACTGCTCATGGTCATATTCCACCGCCTGACGTTTCTGTTCAATTGTCCAGTCCTGACTTTTTTTT
>JAMDCX010000122.1 GCA_023489375.1 Planctomycetota bacterium | reverse complement strand
AAGCGGATTCGGGCCAATGGTTACAATATCGCCAAGATTCATGCCATGGACGATCAGGCCCAGGCCGCCGGTTGTACTGCTGCGGCGTTAGTCACAATTACCTGTCCGGGCCGGTTTCATCCTTCCTGTCGCGGCAGTGTCAATCCCCGTTGGGATGGTAGTACCCCCTTGGATGGGTGCGAGTATCTGCGTGCCGATTGGAAGAATATCCGGCAGCGAATTAAACGGGCGCAAAATGCCGGGGTAATCGGCATGGTGACGTGGTATCGTGCTCGTGAACCGCATAAAGACGGCACACCGCATGATCATGTGCTGGTATGGTTCCGTCCGGAAGATACTGATCATATACGGGCCATATTTGAATCTCCGCTGAAAGGTGAAGAGGACCACTGGTACTATGTGCATGGTATTAAATGGGAGAGAAGTCGTAATCGCCAAGGGGCCCAGTCTTATATCCGGAAATACGTGACCAAGAATACCAAAGGGCTTTCACCGGGCTATAGGCGGAATGCAATTTATCGCTGGATGTGGGGCATACGAGCCTTTGCGGTGTCCCAAAGCTTACGAGCCACAGTGTATAACCTGTTGCGTGGGTTTGATCCCGCTGGATCAGGTTCTACCAAACCTCCGCCGGAACTACTGGAAGGGGTTCTCCTGGCCCGAGCCAATAAGATGTTTGAAACCAGCCAATGGGCCGATGCCCACGGGATCCGCTGTTATTACGAACCGGTGGTAAGTTTCCGGGGCACAAAATATAAAGCCTTGCGTGGGCTACGGGATATGACTACCGGCGAATTATGGCCACGGCGTCAGTGGAAAATTGTGCCAGATACTGATATCGAACAGACTTTGGAAGAGTTCATTTCCGAGGTCGTCAATTCGGGCATGGATGATGATTTACTGTGGCAGCGTGAACAGTATGAAATGGCCACAGAAAATCCGGATGATCCGGACGATTGGGATGCCGCGGCGATTCCAACGGCCATCGAATATCATTCGTATCCTGGCACGTAGAAACAAGCGGACGTGGATCAGGCTCCCCTGCCACGGCGTTCCTGTTCTCTGACGGATCAGGCTCTCAAGCGGATCAAGCCTGCCTGGTAGATCAGGCTATCGGCGTTTCGGCCCCCAGAGGGAGGAGAGCTGCAAGGCCGGGTGGGTTTGGGCGGGTGGAAGAAACCGCCCAAAGCCTTCTACGTCGTTACCTTTTCATATTACGTCTCCGTCAAAAATACGTCTCCAACAACACATAATCTACACGATTACGAATAATACTGCGTCAACGCCCCCGAGCCGGATGCTCCCGCGGAGCGGGAGCTCCGGCGGGGTGTTGATGCCCTTGGCTACTTATCTATAACTGTCTCAAGTCAATAAAATCAAGGTTATTTGTATTCTCATGGCTGATCGCTTGGAACATCCGTTATATTGAGTTGGGGAAGATGTTATCGAGTAACCAGTAAACGAGTTCCGGCCTATTGCTTATACGCATGGTGTTGAAATGTAATCTGTTATTGATATAATGTCTATTAATTGTTTGTGTTGAGGATTTTATCCATGAGTAATCCTGCTGATTTAAGTCTTAAGATGGAACCGCGTGATTATGCCAAATGTAAGGCGTACATAGATCACGCCATGTCTTATAAAGGCGGTTTGAATGGTGACGGCCATGGGCAACTAACGGAGATTGAATCCGCCATTGGAGCCTTGTTGGTCGGCCAGATGTTTGGTTATCGTGTTCTGCAATTGGTGCATTCACCAGCCACTTGTAAGAAGTACGCCAGGCTACTGGGTGTTGAATCCTTACAGGAGGTATGTCCGGCAACGAATGTGTATTCCCAGCGGCACCATTTGTTTCGTGTCATGCAGCAATTTACGGATTGGTGGCGGAACCGATATAAGATTTCACGGGCAGATAGAGCGAAGAGAGATTTGGTGGATACCGGAATATGATTATACTTGATATGCAATCACATATTGTGTAACATATAGCCAGTGGTGCCGGCATAAGGTGTGTCTGGCCAGTATTTTAATGGAGCTTTTATGAGTAATAGTGGGGATAACAAAGAAGTGGCGGAGTTGCTTACAGAACAGGAGGCGTCGCAGTATTTGCGTATGTCGCAAAGGCGGCTTTACTCCCTGCGAAAACAGGGAAAAATAGCCTACATTCGGGATGGGCATCGGGTAAAGTATTGGCGTATGCAGTTGGGCGCTTATCTGACTGAGAATACTGTCACTGTTCAGGAGGTACATTGAATATGGCCAGCATTGGACATGATAAGAACGGGCACCGACGGATATTGTTTATCGGGGATAACGGCTCTCGTAAAACGATCCGCCTGGGTAAATGCACGGAGAAACAGGCCGTGGCGATTAAGACCAAGATCGAAGCCTTGATGACCGCACATATTACCGGCCAGCAGGATGATGAAGTAAGCCGCTGGGTAGCAGGGCTACCGGATTCATTACATGCGCGCTTGGCTAAAACGGATTTAATAGCACCGCGCCAGCATGGCCGAGAAAGTATCAACAGCTTTGTACAACGGTATATTGCCAACCAGCTTAATCGGAAACCCAATACCAGACATAACTATGAACAAACGCGACGATGGCTGGTGAAGTGTTTTGGTGAAGACCGGCCTATCAATGAGATCACAGCCTCCGAAGCCATGCGATTTAATCGGTTCATGGTGGATAACGGCTTGGCCGCCAACAGTAGTGTTCGGCGAAAGACCGGCATTGCCAAACAGTTCTTTAAGGCGGCCATCCAGCAAGGCGTCTACCGGGGCAATAATCCCTTCGAGGGAATGCCGTGCAACGTACGGGCGGATAAATCCCGGCAGGCCTTCATTGAACAGGCTACCATCGATAAGGTGATTGACGCCTGTCCAAATGCGGAATGGCGGCTTCTGGTGGCCCTGGCACGTTACGGTGGGCTTCGCATCAATACCGAACCGCCGGAGCTGCGTTGGAGCGAGATAGACTGGGCCAAAGGCACCATGCGGGTAAGAAGCCCCAAAACGGAGCATATCGAGGGGCACGAGAGCCGCATTATCCCCATATTCCCGGAATTACGGCCTTACTTGGAAGATGCTTATAAGCTTGCGAATCCGGGAGCCGAGTTTGTGATAACCAAGTACCGGCAGAAGAATGCTAATCTCAGGACGACATTTGAGAAGATCATCCATAGGGCGGGTGTCCAGCCGTGGCCGAAGTTATGGCATAATCTGAGAGCCAGTCGGCAAACGGAACTGTGCCGGGAACATCCGGAACACGTGGTGTGTTATTGGATGGGCAACAGCCGGTCGGTAGCCCGGGAGCATTACCTGCAGATAACGGACGCGGACGTTCAACGAGCACTTAAACAACCATGCCACGAGAGAAAAGCGGAAGACGGCAGCGCGGCACAGAATCCGGCACAGCAACCGGCGGAAAGTACCGGCAACGGCCCGCAAGTACCAACCGGGGTAAGTGAGAAAAGGCTTGATTTGCAGGCCTTTGCGGATATATGCAGCTATGTGCATAAGAATCAAGTGCGCCCGGCGGGAGTCGAACCTGCAACCTTCGGTTCCGTAGACCGACGCTCTATCCAATTGAGCTACGAGCGCATGTCAATGTGCTTCCCGGCTCCATTGACGAATTAATTATTATCCTCAATGGCACTGGAAATGCAAGGATTGGACGAGATTTACGATCACCTCGGATGCGGACATTTTTTTGGGCAGGGGTGAGATTTCTATGTTAACACGCGGGCCAAGGCCACGCTGGAAAAAACGGGAATAAAGAATTGCCCAAAAAATATAGCCGCACTTCATGTAGATGCGCTTTTAATAATCGGTTCATCCGGTGCGTCACTACATTCGGCCGGAAATTCAGCGCTTATTCCAATACCGGGCGCCATACACGGCATAATCGCCAAGCTCTTCTTCGATACGCAGAAGCTGGTTGTATTTGGCCACGCGATCCGTCCGGGCCGGGGCACCGGTTTTAATCTGTCCGCAATTGGTGGCTACGGCAATATCAGCGATGGTGGAATCTTCGGTTTCACCACTGCGATGGCTTAATACCGCGCTGTAGCCGTTGCGGATAGCCAGGTTCACCGCTTCCAGGGTTTCGGTCAGCGTGCCAATCTGATTGACTTTCACCAGTATGCTGTTGCCTACACCAAGTTCAATACCCTTTTTCAGGAATTTCGGATTGGTTACAAAAATATCATCACCGACCAGCTGGATTTTTTGGCCGAGTTTATCGGTCAGCATTTTCCAGCCCTCCCAATCGCCTTCGGCCAGGCCGTCTTCCAGCGAGCGAATGGGATATTGATCCGCCCAACGCGACCAGAGCGCGATCATATCATCGGCGGATATAAGATTGGTGGGATCGCTCTTGAAGAGTTTATATTTTTTCTTGCTATTATCCCACAGTTCACTGGCCGCCGGATCCAGGGCGATAAAGACATCTTTTCCCAATTTATAACCGGAAGCTTTGACGGCCTCGGCAATGACTTCCAGTGCTTCGGCATTGGATTTAAGGCTGGGAGCAAAGCCGCCTTCATCACCCACGGCGGTACTGAGACCTTTTTTATGCAGGACTTTTTTCAGCGTGTGATAGATTTCCGAGCCCATGCGCAAGGCATGGGCGAAATTTTTAGCACCCCACGGCTGAATCATGAATTCCTGGAAATCAACATTATTGTCCGCATGTTTTCCGCCATTGAGGATGTTCATCATAGGAACCGGCAACACGTTGGCGAAAGTACCGCCGATATAGCGATACAGCGGAAGACCGCTGGCCGCAGCGCCGGCTTTGGCTACGGCCAGTGATACACCGAGAATGGCATTGGCTCCGAGATTGGCTTTAGTGGCCGTGCCATCAAGTTCAATCATCAGACGATCAATGTTCTCCTGATCGCGTGGATCTAAATCAATGAGTTCTGAGGCGATTTTGGTATTTACATTGCTTACAGCCCTGGTAGTACCTTTTCCACCATAACGTTTGGCGTCGCCATCACGCAGTTCCACGGCCTCATTTTCACCGGTCGATGCACCGCTGGGCACCGCAGCCCGGCCCAGAGTCCCATCCGATAAAATGACATCAACTTCCAGCGTGGGATTACCACGGGAATCAAGAATTTCACGGGCGTGGACATGTTCAATCTTCAAGTTCATAAAATACTCCATCAACAAAAACTTTCACCAGGCTCCACGGATTACAATCCGACAAGCCTTAAGCCAATACGTTAGAGGTAATTGGTAGGCTTGGCAAGTACTGTGTAAGGGACTGCATACCAATGTTAAAAATCGTAACTGTTCACAGCCCTGCCACTAACATCGCCCGCCCCGGGTCGCGCCGCAATGAGTAATGAGTAATGAGTAATGAAACAACCTGGCAGCCTTAATGAGACGTTTCGCTGCGCTATACTTAAAAGTACAGGAGTCGCAATAATTATTTGCTCGTTGCTTGTTGCCAATCATACATTACCACTAAGCCTTGGCGCGATCCACGGTCGCGGCTTTATACAGCTTACCGGTGGGATAAACCCA
>JAMDCX010000088.1 GCA_023489375.1 Planctomycetota bacterium | reverse complement strand
TGTAGCCGGTTTGCTGCTGACAACCGATGCCATCATCGTTGAGAAGCCGAAGGCTAAAGAGGCCGCCGGCCCCGGTGGTATGGGTGGTGGAATGGGCGGTATGGGAGGCATGGGAGGCATGGGTGGCATGGGTGGCATGGGTGGAATGGGCGGAATGGACATGATGTAATTTTCGGGAATACGTTCTCCGGATTTTATTTATTGTTGCGTGGAAGCGGGTAGATTCCGCAGGAAATAAACAACCGTATTAGGAGAAAATAAAAATGAAAATCAATCCGTTAGATGATCGTCTGGTGGTAAAACCGGCGGAAGCGGAAACGAAAACGGCCACGGGCATTGTGCTGCCCGAAACCGCCAAAGAAAAACCTACACGCGGAAAAGTTATCAGTATTGGACCCGGACGAATGCTGGATAATGGTAATCGTGCGCCGATTACGGTTAAGACCGGCGATGAGGTTTACTACGGTAAATATGCCGGCACGGAAATTAAGATCAACGATGAGGCTTTTGTTATTCTGCGCGAGAGCGATTTGCTCGGCGTGGTGGAAAAATAAAGTGCCTGGTTGGCGCAACCATTGGGGATGTCGCGGGTCATCCTTAATCGTAGGTTCTGATGGACAACGAAAACATAGTTATTTGAGGTGTATATATCATGGGTGCTAAGCAATTAATGTTTGATCAGTCCGCCCGTCAAAAAATTCAGGAAGGGCTGTCGAAACTCTCCAGAGCGGTTAAAGTCACGTTGGGGCCTTCCGGACGTAACGTGGTGATTAACAAAAGCTGGGGATCTCCGCAGATTACGCGCGATGGGGTTACGGTAGCCAAAGAAGTTGAGTTGCCGGAACCTTTTGAAAATATGGGAGCTAAACTGGTTAATGAGGTCGCCGGCAAAACCAATGATATTGCCGGCGATGGTACGACCACGGCAACCGTGCTGGCGGAAGCCATTTATTCCGCGGGCCTGCGCTATGTCACCACGGGTATGAATCCAGTGGTGGTGAAGCGGGGAGTGGATAAGGCGGTAGAGGTGGCTTCGGATGCGATCAAAGCTTCGGCACGAAAAGTCGCCGGCCAGGATGATTTGCGCAAGGTAGCTACGATATCCGCAAATTCCGATGCGGCCATTGGCGATCTGATTGCCAACGCTCTGCAACGCGTCGGAAAAGATGGTGTGGTGACCATTGAAGAGGGTAAAAGCATTGAAACCACCATGGATGTCGTGGAAGGCATGGCCTTTGATAAAGGCTACCTTTCACCCTATTTCATGACCAATCCGGGCACACTGGAATGTGTGCTGGAAGACGCATACATTGTGTTATTTGAGAAAAAAATCAGTACCATCAGTGAAATATTGCCGCTGTTAAATAAAATTGTCACAGCCGCCAAGCCGTTGCTGCTTGTAGCGGAAGACGTGGAATCTGAAGCTTTAGCCACACTTGTGGTTAATCGATTGCGGAATATCCTACAAGTTTGTGCGGTCAAGGCGCCAGGATTTGGTGATCGCCGGAAGGCGATTATGGGCGATCTGGCGGTCGTCACCGGTGGTAAATTTATCAGCGAAGACTTGGGAACCAAGCTGGATTCGCTGGAACTATCCGATCTGGGGCGAGCCAAGCGCGTGGTGGTGGACAAGGACAATACCACGATTATTGAAGGTGCCGGGAAGAAATCGGACATCGAATCGCGGGTGGCGCAAATTCGTCTGCAAATTGAAAAAACCACCAGCGATTATGACCGTGAAAAATTACAGGAACGGCTGGCTAAACTTACTGGTGGCGTGGCGGTGCTGCGTGTTGGCGGCGCTACTGAAACCAGTATGAAGGAAGCGAAGTTCCGCGTGGAAGATGCGCTTCATGCCACTCGCGCGGCGGCAGAAGAGGGCATTGTAGCCGGTGGTGGCGTAGCTTTTCTTCGGGCTATTTCCGCAGTGGAAGCGGCCAAGTCCAAAGCTCGCGGTGATGAAAAGGTCGGTTTTGATATTATTCTCTCCGCGCTACGAGCTCCGACGATTCAAATATGTGACAATGCCGGTGAAGACGGCACCGTGGTGGTGGATGCCATCCTTGAAAAAGAAGGCGCCTACGGCTATAACGCAGCTACTGGAGAGTATGGCGATATGTTCAAAATGGGAATCGTTGATCCGGCTAAGGTGGCACGCACGGCCTTGCAGAATGCCGCGTCCGTTGCCGGGTTGCTGCTGACCACTGATGTGCTGGTTACCGAAGTTAAGGACGAACAGGAAAAGATTGCCGGGGCGGTACGGTAAACCCGACGTAAGAATGTGGCATCATCTCGTCTGATTGCCGATTGTTGTACAATGCCTTGGAGCCCAGTGCTCTGTAGCG
This sequence comes from Planctomycetota bacterium, assembly GCA_023489375.1. Taxonomy (GTDB): domain Bacteria; phylum Planctomycetota; class Phycisphaerae; order WQYP01; family WQYP01; genus JAMDCX01. The sequence goes on along the minus strand of JAMDCX010000088.1, from coordinate 3,257 downwards.
CCTATAAATTAGCTTTGACGGCAGGCCAAGGGGACCTGGGCGCGAAGCGAGGATGAAGGTGTATTGATGAATACACTGACGACGAGCGACAAAGCCCACGGCCCCTGGGCCCCCGCCAGCAGGGTTGGCCGGAAGCGGGCCATCTGCGGCGTCGTAGCGGCTCAATGGGTCTTATAGACCCCCGGTTTTCGCCGCTCTCTCCTTGCATCTGGCCCGTTTCCAGCCAATCAAAGCTAATTTATAGGCGTGACAGAGCACTGGGGATCATGAACGTCTCTGGGCTTTAATTTGTACCGCTTGTTATAGAGTTTTCGCGATGGCCGTCAAACGTGATTATTATGAAATTCTGGAGCTGGATCGCAGCGCCTCTCCGGAGGATGTTAAACGCGCATACCGCAGGGCCGCACTGAAATTTCACCCCGATAAAAACCCCGGAAATAAGGAAGCGGAAATTCGCTTCAAGGAGTGTTCCGAGGCTTACGAAGTTCTGTCCGATTCCGAGAAACGTTCGCGCTATGATCAATATGGTCATGAGGGGTTGCGCGGCACCACGATGCATGATTATCAGCACATGCAGTATGAAGATATTTTCTCGGTGTTTAATGATATCTTCAGTGGTATGGGTGGGGGGGGAGGACGGGGACCCGGAACACGGCGAGCCAACCGTGGGTATGACCTTGAGACGGTTACGGAAATAACATTGCGGGATGTGGCCCGTGGTTGTGAACGGGAAGTGGAATTTACCCGGCAGGATGTCTGTAAAACTTGCGGTGGAACCGGCGCTAAACCTGGTACCAAACGCAAAATATGTTCCACTTGCGGTGGTCGCGGACAAGTCGTGCAACGTGGTTTCGGCGGTATGTTTCAAATGGTGGGCACTTGCCCGTCCTGTATGGGACAGGGATCGACTGTAGATAAACCCTGCCCGGATTGCGGAGGCAGCGGTCGTGCGGCATTGAATCGCAAAATTGTCGTAAAAATTCCCGCCGGCATCCATGACGGACAGGCGGTGCGTGTTCGCGGTGAGGGGGAACCCGGTGAAGGCGGAGGCAATCACGGTGATCTGCATGTCTATGTGAAGGTGAAGGAACATCCTTTTTTCCAGCGGCGCGATGATGATTTACTCGTAGAGGTGCCGATCAGTCTGGCGCAGGCGGCATTGGGGGCGGATGTGGAAATTCCCACGTTGTTCGGAAAGTCAACTCTCCATGTGGCGCCGGGTACGCAACCCGGACAGGTACTGCACGTCAAGGGACTGGGGTTGCCGGACCTGCGCGGCGGCCGGACCGGTGATTTGATAGCCGCTATTACCGTGGAGGTGCCGCGTAAGCTTAATAAAAAACAGGAACAGTTACTGCGGGAATTTGCCGCAACAGAAGAGCATGCGGTTTTACCGGCACAAAAAAGTTTTTTTGATAAATTAAAGGATTATCTGGTTGGAACCCAGGAAGCGGACGGCGTTACCGCGGATAAAAAATAGTCTTTCATGGTCACAGCTGCTTTTCAGAGCCGCTACAATATAAAGGTGTAATTATGACGCATAAACACAAACATTCACAGAATGAACCGGTTGAACCATCGGCCGCCGAAACGCCGGAACCGCAAACGGCACCAGCACAGGCCCCTTCGTCCGTTTCAGCGAGTGCGGAATCGGCGGGGCGGGAGTCGCCAACAACGGAAGAATCCCGTCAGGATGAAGCATTGGCAGCCGCTATTGCGGAAGCGAACGACTTACGCGAGCGCCTCCTTCGCTGGCAGGCGGATTTCGAGAATCTGCGGCGTCGCAGCAGTGGTGAAATACTGGAAACACGGCGGAATGCCGAGGGCGCCTTTGCCAGAGATCTGCTGGAGGTTCTGGATCATTTTGAAACCGCACTGGCTGTGGATCCCGCAAGAACTGATACCGGCACGCTGCTGCAGGGAATGCGGATCACCTACGATGAATTGAAGAAAGTTCTGCAACAGCGCGGGATTACTTCATTTGATCCGCTGGGTCAGCCATTTGATCCTAATAAGCATGAAGCTATTGCCCGGGAAGTTAATACCGAAAAACCGGCGATGACGGTTGTGCAGACTTTTCAACGTGGCTATTTGCTCGGAGAGAAGGTCTTACGGCCCGCTAAGGTTAAAGTTTCTTTGTGCGAGTAGCTGCGTTGGGATAACCCAGGTTTTTCAGGATGTGCTTGGAGATAAGATCATGCCCACGTATGAATATCGCTGCGAATCTTGCGGTCATGAATTTGAGGAATTTCAATCTATTACCGCCAGGCCGATTAAAATATGCCCCAAGTGTGGAAAGTCGGCCATTAAACGCCTGATATCCGCCGGAGCTGGAGTGATTTTTCGTGGCAGCGGATTTTATCAAACAGATTATCGATCCGAAAAATATCAGGCTGCGGCGAAGAAGGATTCAGAGGCCGGCCAAAAAGTTGCCGCTGCACCGGCTACCGCCGGCGAATCCCAGGTCGCAGGTGGTAATGGTGCGGCTCATGCCGCTGAAAAAACTAAAGCGCAAGCCGCCACCCCCATGGCAAAGACCGGCGCTGACGGTGTTGAGGCAAAAGAGGCGGTCAAACCAACAACTGTAAAATCCGCCGCCAGAAAATCGCGAACCTGATTTAGGGGACAGGGCTATTGGTCCGCTTATACGCGTCAGTAGGCATTATTTACCTGGTTTTCCGTCGCAGCGGGAGATAAAATATCCGATCTGATTGCGGATTGTAAATAACTTCATTATGGTAAAATTCCGCATCGATCTGGAAATATTACCCCAGCTATTATCGTATGCTGAAACGAGAAAATTTACCCCATGGCCAGTTTAGAAGACAATTGTTCCGCCCGCCGCTGCCCAATCTGCGGTAATCCAACAAATATCAACAGTGAAGTGTTTCCTTTTTGTACCAGGCGCTGTCAGCTGGTGGATTTGAACCACTGGTTGGAAGGACGATATACGGTTACAGGTCCAATAGAAGCACAAGAAAAAGATTCAAAACCGGAGATTCATAATTCCACGATCACTCCGGTGGACCTGCGGGCGAAAAAAGATACCGCAAATTTGCGTGGTCTGAAGTGATTATCTCGTAACACATTTATTACCACTATAAAGATGTATCCGGAAAGGGATTCCGCACTAGTGCTCTGTCACGCCTACAAATTAGGGTTGACGGAGGGCCAGGAGGTTGTGGGCGCGAAGCGAGGAGGAAAGTGTATTGGAATATACATTGACGACGAGCGCCAAAGCTCACGGCCTCCTGGCC